>NZ_CP070950.1:632774-949161 GCF_017084525.1 Conexibacter sp. SYSU D00693 | reverse complement strand
GAGCTGACCAGCGACCCGCTGGCGATGTACCTCAACGACTACTTCACCGTCCCGATGTCCCTGGCCGGCATCCCGGCCGTGTCGATCCCCTGCGGGACGAGCGACGGCCTGCCGGTGGGCTTCCAGCTCGCCGCGCCGGCCTTCGGCGAGAACCGGCTGCTCGACGCGTCCTTCGCCCTCGAGCAGACCATCGGCTTCGACGGCGCCCCGTGGAGGCGAGCGCAGTGAGCACCGCGACCCAGGTCGAGTACGAGCCCGTCATCGGGCTGGAGATCCACGTCCAGCTCTCGACCCGCACGAAGATGTTCTGCGGGTGCGAGCTGACGTTCGGCGAGCCGCCCAACACGCGGACCTGCCCGGTGTGCCTCGGGCTGCCCGGGACGCTGCCGGTGGTCAACGCCGAGGCGATCCACGCCGGGCTGCTCATCGGCATGGCGCTCGGGTGCGAGCTGGCGCCGCGGTCGATCTTCCACCGCAAGAACTACTTCTACGCCGACCTGCCCAAGGGCTACCAGATCTCCCAGTACGACGAGCCTCTCTGCGGGCCCGGGCGCCTGGGCGACGTGCGCATCCACCGCGTCCACCTCGAGGAGGACGCGGCGAAGCTCATCCACTCGGGCGGCAGCGGGCGCATCCACGGCTCCGAGGCGTCGGTCGTCGACTTCAACCGCGGCGGCACGCCGCTGGTGGAGATCGTCACCGAGCCCGACGTGCGCAGCGCCGAGCAGGCCGGCGACTGGCTGCGCCTGCTGCGCGCGACGGTCAAGCGCCTCGGGATCTCCGACGTGAACATGGAGGAGGGGTCGCTGCGCTGCGACGCCAACATCTCCATCCGTCCCAAGGGCTCGCGCGAGCTCGGCACGAAGACCGAGCTCAAGAACATGAACTCCTTCCGGTTCATCGAGCGCGGCATCCGCGCCGAGGTGGCCCGGCAGGAGGCGCTGCTGCGCGACGGCGGCGAGGTCGTCCAGGAGACGCTGCACTTCGACCCGGTGTCGGGCTCGATCACGTCGCTGCGCTCCAAGGAGCAGGCGCACGACTACCGCTACTTCCCCGAGCCCGACCTCGTCCCGATCGCCATCACCCAGGAGATGCTCGACCGCGCCAGGGCGGCGCTGCCCGAGCTGCCCGCCGAGCGCGCCGCGCGCCTGGAGGCCGCCGGCCTGAGCGCCGAGAGCGCCCACTACCTGGCCTTCCGCACCGAGCTGGCGGACTTCTTCGAGGCCGCCCTGGCTGCGGATGGCGCCGAGCCCCAGCCCCTGGCCAACTGGGTGGCCAACGAGCTCGTGCCGCGCGTGGGCGAGGACGACCCGCAGTCGGGCCGGATCGAGCCCGCCGCGCTCGCCACGCTCGTGGGCATGGTCACCCGCCGCGAGGTCACCCAGCAGGCCGCCCGCCAGGTCCTCGACAAGCTCGCGGCCGAGGGCGGCGACCCCAAGGCGATCGTCGAGGCCGAGGGCCTGGGCGCCGTCGGCGGCGCCGACGAGCTCGCGCCGATCGTGGCGGCCGCGCTCGAGGCCAACCCCGACGTCGCGGAGAAGCTGCGCGGCGGCGACATGAAGCCGGTCGGCGTCATCGTCGGGTTCGTCATGAAGCAGACGAAGGGCCGCGCGGACGGCAAGGAGGTCACCCGCCTCGTGCGCGAGCAGCTCGGGCTCTAGGTCCGGGCGTGCTCGCGCTTGAGCGCGGGCGTAGCATCGGGTCCATGGCGCGCCTCGTCCGCATGGACCACACCGGCCACACGACCCTCGCGGAGTGGACGGCCGACGACCCCGCCGCGGTCGAGCGGGCCGTGACGGCCTTCCGCGAGCAGCTCGACCGGGGGTACTTCGGCATGGTCTCCACGGGCGAGGGCCACGCCGAGCAGGTCCGCGAGCTGCCGGTCGGCGCCGACCTGGTGATCATGCGCCTGCCCATCAGTGGCGGCTGAGCCGGCGCCGGCGGTCGGCGCGCCCTGCGCGCCGGAGGTCCTGCCCGAGACCGCGCAGGTCCACTGGCGCGCCCGCGTCGACGACCGGCGCCTCCGGCGCCTCGGCGCGCTCTGGACGCTCACGACGCTCGCGCACGTCGTCCCGTTCCTGGCGACGGGGGTCGGCCTCCTGCTGCTGGACCCGATCACGCTGCCCGTCGCCCTGGCGGCGTGGGCGCACGCCTGGATCATCCCCGAGCTCTACGCGCGCCGCGGGGCCGACGTCGTGCGGCCCAAGCGTCGCCACGGCAGGCGCCGGCCGACCGAGGAGGCCGAGCGCACGGCCCTGGGCCTGCTGGGCGACCTGCTGGGCCACGAGGCGCGCGACCTGCAGGGCCGGACCGGCCTGGTCCTCGAGCGCGGGCGCCTGGGCGTGTGGCTCGTGGGGGAGGCCGGCGCGCTGCTCGTCCGCGCGCCGCGCCGCGGCCCGCTCGCGCGCGGGCGCGTGCACTGCTGGTGCGTGCGCGTCGACGACCCGCGCCTGCCCTGCGGCGACCGCGTCGCCCACCTGCTGCTCGCGCTGCGCGCCGACGAGCAGGGCTTCGCGACGGTCGCCAACCAGACGTTCTCGGGCGCCCCGTGGCGCGTGCGCCGCCGACTGCCCGGCGAGATGCGGCCCGCCGTCGACGCCGCCCAGCGCGTCGTGACGACCGACCAGCGGTACAAGCGCTCCTCCTGAAGCTGGGACCGCCCGGCGATGGGCGCGCGGCGCCCCGAGGTGGACCATGCTGTCCATGCCCACCACCGCCGACCTCGCCCACCGCGTCGTGCTCGTCGCCGAGAAGGAGCGCGCCACCGGCACGGAGGCCAAGATCCGCCGCTACCGCCTCGCGCGGCTCCAGCTCGAGCGCCGCGACGAGCGCTTCGCGCACCTCCGCCGCAGCCACGACTGACCGGAGTACCCTAGGGGGCGTGCAAGAGGCCGCCTCCTCGCTCGGTCGCCGGCTCCTGGCGATCGTCGTCCTCGCGGTCGCCGCGTGGATCCTGCTGAAGATCGTCATCGGGATCGTCGCGGGGATCGCCACGACGCTCGCCGTGATCGTGGCGGTCGTCGCCGTCATCTGGGCCGTCCGGACGCTCTGACGCCGCGGAGGCCCCGGTGGTCTACCTCACCATCGCCCTCTCGTTCGCCCTCGCCGGCGGCATCATCGGCCACCTCAAGGGCTCGTCGTTCTGGATCTGGTTCATCATCAGCGGCCTGGTCCCGTTCATCGGGCTGCTGACGGCGGTCGTCTACCGCTGGGAGAGCGAGGAGCCCGACGGCGAGTGCCCGACGTGCGGGCGCCGGGTCAAGCTCCACGACGCGCTCTGCACGCGGTGCGGCGCCGAGCTCGAGTTCCCTGCCGAGGCGTCGCTCGACCCTCGGTACACTCGCGCGTAGACGAGCCGCCACCGGGGCGGCTCTGTGCGTCCTGACGGCGAACGAGTCGAGAGGAGGTCGGAGCGCATGCGAGCAGTTGATGCCGTGATGGAGTGCCTGAAGGCGGAGGGTGTCGACGTCGTATTCGGCCTCCCGGGCGGGGCGAACATCCCGACCTACGACGCCCTCTACGACGCTGGGATCCGCCACGTCCTCGTCCGCCACGAGGCCGGCGGCGGCCACGCCGCGCAGGGCTACGCCAAGGCGACCGGCAAGGTCGGCGTGTGCTTCGCCACGTCGGGTCCGGGCGCCACGAACGTCGTCACGCCGATCGTCGACGCGATGATGGACTCGTGCCCGACGGTGTTCATCACCGGCCAGGTCGGCACGCACCTGCTCGGCACCGACGGCTTCCAGGAGACCGACGTCATCGGCATCACGATGCCGGCCGTCAAGCACTCCTTCATGATCCAGCACCCGACCGAGGTGCCCCGCGCGATCCACGAGGCCTTCCACCTCGCGCGCACGGGCCGCCCCGGGCCGGTCGTGGTGGACATCCCGGTCGACCTCTCACGGGCCGACATCGACTACGAGCCGGTCACCGACGTGCGGCTGCCCGGCTACCAGCCCACGACCGAGGGCAACGCCAAGCAGATCCGCCAGGCCGCCAAGGCGCTGGCGTCGGCGCGGCGTCCCGTGCTCTACGTCGGCGGCGGCGTCATCAACGCCAACGCCTCCGAGGAGCTGCGCGAGCTGGCGGCGTCGGACCGCTTCCCCGTGACCTGCACGCTCATGGCGCTGGGCGCGTTCCCGGCCCCGCACGAGCAGTGGCTGGGCATGCCCGGCATGCACGGCACGCGCACGGCGAACTACGCCATGGACGAGGCCGACCTCATCTGCTGCATCGGCGCCCGGTTCGACGACCGCGTGACCGGCAAGCTCAGCGAGTTCGCCCCGCGCGCGAAGTTCATCCACATCGACATCGACCCGGCCGAGATCTCCAAGAACGTGCCGGCGCACATCCCGATCGTGGGCGACGCCAAGAAGGTCCTGGCGAAGCTCACGGCCGAGTACCGCGCCCTGGAGACCGACGCGACGCGGCTCGACGCCTGGTGGCAGCGCATCCGCGACTGGCAGTCCAAGCACCCGCTGCGCTTCGACGACACCGAGGGCACCGAGATCCGCCCGCAGCGCGTCATCCAGGCGCTCTACGAGGCGACCGGCGGCGAGGGCATCGTCGCCACCGACATCGGCCAGCACCAGATGTGGACGGCCCAGCACTTCCACTTCTCGCGGCCGCGCACGTGGCTGCAGAGCGGTGGCCTGGGGACGATGGGCTTCGGCCTGCCGGCCGCGATGGGCGCCAAGGTCGGCAAGCCCGACGAGCTCGTGGTCTGCGTGACCGGCGACGGCTCCATCCAGATGAACATGCAGGAGCTGTCGACCTGCGCCACCGAGGGGATCGACGTCAAGACCGTCATCCTCAACAACGGCTACCTGGGCATGGTCCGCCAGTGGCAGGAGCTCTTCTGGGAGAAGCGCTACTCCCACGTGGACCTGCGGCCCGACACCGCCCCGTGGCCGGACTTCGTCAAGCTCGCCGAGGCCCACGGCGCGACCGGCATCCGCCTCGAGGACAAGACGACGCTCGTCGACGACCTCAAGGCGGCGTTCGCGACGCCCGGCCCCGTCATGGTCGACGTCCGCGTGACGCGCGAGGAGAACGTGTACCCGATGATCGCGCCCGGCGCCGCCGCCCGCGACATGGTGGGCTAGGTGGCGCTCGTGGGCGATCCCGGCACCAAGGAGCTGCTGAGCCTCGAGGAGCTCGAGGCCTCCGGCTCGCTGCGCACCGGCCGCAAGCACGTCCTCTCCATCCTGGTGGAGGACAAGCCCGGCGTCCTGACCCGCATCGCGGGGCTGTTCGCCCGGCGCGGCTTCAACATCGACACGCTGACGGTCGGACCGACCGACGACGACCGCATCTCGCGGATCACCCTGACCCTCGACGGGGCCCTGCACCCGATCGACCAGGTCACCAAGCAGCTGCACAAGCTGATCAACGTCCTGAAGATCCGCGACCTCGAGCCGGCCGAGACGGTCGCGCGCGAGCTCGCGATGTTCAAGGTCGCGGTCGACGGCCAGCAGCGCGCCGAGGTCCTGCAGATCTGCGAGATCTTCCGCGGCAAGGTCGTCGACGTCGGCAAGCGCTCGCTGATCATGGAGATCACGGGCACGACCGACAAGATCGACGCGTTCGACCGGATGGTCCGGCCGTTCGGGCTGGTCGAGATGATGCGCACCGGCGAGATCGCGATCTCGCGCGGGCGCGCCGAGACGTAGCGGCTTCACGAGCGGCTCACACGCCGTTCACCGCGCGGTGACGCGTGTGGCACCCCCGTCCGGTCTGATGGGCGTGTGCCACACGTCGTCTCGCGCCGCCGGTTCCTGCAGACCTCCGTCCTGAGCGCCTCGGCGCTCGCCATGGGCCCGTCGTGGTGGCGCCAGGCGCTCGCGCAGTCGCCGGCGCGCGCCGGGCGCGGTCCGTACGGCCCGCCGCTGTCGCCCGACCGCTTCGGTGTCGCGGTCCCCGAGGGCTTCACGTCGCGTCTCGTGGCGGCCTCCGGGGTGCCGGTGCCGGGCACCGGGTTCATCTGGCCGCCGTTCCCGGACGGCGCGGCGACCTACCCGCAGCCCGACGGTGGCTGGATCCTCGCCGTGAACTCCGAGGTCCCGGTCATCGGCGGCGCGTCGTCCATCACCTTCGACCGCAGCGGCCGGGTGATGGGGGCGCGCTCCATCCTCTCGGGCACGTCGACGAACTGCGGTGGCGGGCAGACGCCGTGGGGGACGTGGCTGAGCTGCGAGGAGGTCGACGGCGGCCTGGTGTGGGAGTGCGACCCCACGGGGGAGGTGCGCGCCGTGGCGCGGCCCGCCATGGGCGCCTTCACCCACGAGGCGGCGGTCGTCGACCCGGTCGGCAAGCGCCTGTACCTCACCGAGGACGAGGGCGACTCGGGCTTCTACCGGTTCACGCCGGCGTCGTACCCCGACCTGTCGGCCGGGACGCTGGAGGTCGCCGGGCCGATGGAGGACGGACGTGTGCGCTGGCTCGCGGTCCCTGACCCGCTGGCCCAGCGCGGCACGCCGGTGCGCCGGCAGGTCGAGGGCGCGCAGCGCTTCAAGCGCGGCGAGGGGATGTGGTTCGACTCCGGCGTCGTCTACTTCTCGTCGACCAGCGACGACCGGGTGTGGGCCTACGAATGTGCCACCGAGCGCCTCGAGTGCGTCTACGACGCCAAGGTCGTCGGCGACGACGCGCCGCTGCGCGACCCCGACGCGCTGACCGTCCACGCGCCGTCGGGCGACCTGCTCGTGTGCGAGGACGCCGACGACCTGCAGATGGTGCTGCTGACGCCCGACCGCGAGGTCGCGCCGTTCGTCAAGCTCAGCGGACCGCTGCACACCGGCGCCGACACCGAGCTCTCCGGCGCGACGTTCGACCCGTCGGGCGAGCGGCTGTACTTCTCCTCGCAGCGCGCGGGCGTCGGCCTGGGGATGACGTTCGAGGTGACCGGCCCGTTCCGCAAGGTCGCCCAGCGCAAGACGCTGCTGCCCACGGGCTCGGCCACGCCGATGGCGGTGCGGGCGCGCCCGGCGATGCGCCTGGCGACCTTCCGCGACCAGGGGCTGCCGGTGAGCTTCGACGCGGCGGCGCCCGGGCGCCACGTGGTGCGTCTCCAGGCGACGGCCGGCGGCAAGCGTCTGACGCTGGCCCGCCGGGTCGTCGACGTCACCGCGGCCGGGCGCAGGAGGGTGACGCTGAAGGTCGCCCGCTCGGCGCGCGACGACCTGCGCCGGCTGCGCGGCCGGCGCATCGCGGCGGACGTCGTCGTCACGGGGCCCGGCAGCCGCCGCGCCACGCGCCCGGTCGAGCTGCGCCGCGGCGGCGGCGAGCAGCGCGGGACCCCCGCCCGCCGCGCGGCCGGCTGACCCGACCACGGCAGGTGGCTGACACCTGCTGCTGCAGCCGGTGCCCGAGACCTGCTGTGCGCGGTCGCACGGCGGCGCGCCAGGTCCCGGTCTAGCCTGTCGGGCGATGGAGCTGCGCACCGGCCAGGCACCCGCCTTCGCCCTCCGGCGCGCCGACCGCGAGCGCCTGGCCCGCCACGTGGAGCGGGCGCTGCGCCGGGCGCGCCGCCGCGGCGCGGCCCTCGCCGCGGTCACCGTCCCGGTCGCGGGCGACGTCGACCCGTCGGCCGTCGTCGCGGCGTCGCGCCGGCCCGGCGAGCCGTGGTTCTGCTTCGAGCAGCCCGACCGCGAGGGCTTCGCGCTCGCGGCGCTCGGCTGCGTGCAGGCGCTCGAGGCCGAGGGCGACGGGCGCTTCCGGGCGCTCGCGGCGGACTGGCGGGCGCTCATCGCCGAGGCCCAGTGCGACCCGCCCGACGGGCCGCGGGGCAGCGGGCCGGTCGCGGTCGGCGGGTTCGGCTTCACCCCGCAGGCGCCGCGCGCGCCGCACTGGGCGGGCTTCGGCGCCGCCTCGCTCCACGTCCCCGAGGTGGCGCTCGTGCGCCGCGGGGGCGAGGCGCGACTGACGGCCTGCGCGCTCGTGGCGCCCGACGACGTCGCCGACGAGGTCGTCGGGCGCGTCGAGGCCCGGCTGGCCTCGCTCGTGCCCGCACCGGCGCTGGCGCTGTGGGATCCCGAGCCGGCCGGCGACCGCGCGCGGGTCGTCTCGACCATGGCGCCCGAGCACTACGAGGCCGCCGTCGCCCGCGCCGTCGCGCGCATCCGCGAGGGCGGGCTGTCGAAGGTCGTCCTCGCTCGGTCGGTCGAGGTGCACGCCGCGGCGGCGCACGACGCGGCCGCCGTGCTGGGTGTCCTGCGCGAGGCGTTCCGCGCCTGCCACGTCTTCGTCGTCGGCCGCGGCGAACGCGCCTTCGTCGCCGCCTCGCCCGAGCTCCTCGTCCGGCGCGACGGCCTGCGCGCCGGGACGCTCGCGCTCGCCGGCTCGACCCGCCGCAGCGCCGACCCCGCCGTCGACGTGCACCTCGGCGAGCAGCTCCTGCAGTCGCCCAAGGACCGCGAGGAGCAGGCGATCGTCACGCGCCGCATCGAGCGGGCCCTCGCGCCGCACGCCGTCTGGGTCACGAGCGCCGAGGAGCCGGTGCTGGTGAAGATGGCCAACATCCAGCACCTCGGCACGCCGATCCGCGCGCAGCTCGCCAGGCCGGTGAGCGCGATCGAGCTCGCCGGCGTCCTGCACCCGACGCCCGCCGTCGGCGGCGAGCCCCACGCCGTCGCCGCCCCGCTCATCCCGGCCCTCGAGGGCCTCGACCGCGGCTGGTACGCCGGGCCCGTCGGCTGGACCGACCTCCACGAGGACGGCGAGCTCTGCGTCGCCCTGCGCTGCGCCCTGCTCGAAGGCCCGGTCGCCCGCTGCTACGCCGGGGTCGGCGTCGTGCGCGACTCGGACCCCGCCGCGGAGCTCGCCGAGACCGAGATCAAGCTCGGCGCGCTGCTCCCGGTCCTCGCGGCCTGAAAGGTGCCAGGCACCTTTCATCCGAGCGCCGTGGCGACGGCCTCCCAGCAGGCCCGGTGCAGGGCGACGTTCTGGGCGCGGTCCGTGCGGACGTGGACCATCGTCGCCGCGGGTGCGGCGAGGGCGTCGCGCAGGTCGGCGCGCAGGTCGTCGAGCGTCGTCGGCGCGGTGTAGCCGAGGTCGAACAGCCGGGCGACCTGCTCGAGGTCCAGGCCGGTCGGGGTGGCGACGTGCTCCTCGAAGACGTCGGTCTGGGTGGCGACCGGCAGGAAGTCGAAGATGCCACCGCCGGCGTTGTCGAGGACGACGAGGGCGAGGGGGAGGTGCAGGCGCTTGGCGGCGAGCAGCCCGCCCAGGTCGTGCGCGACGGTCACGTCCCCGACGAGCAGCGCGGTCGGGCCGTCGTGCGCGGCGGCCACGCCGAAGGCCGTCGAGGCGGTCCCGTCGATGCCGTTGGCGCCGCGGTTGGCCAGCACGCGCGCCGGAGCGTCGAGCGCGGGCCAGAACGTCTCGACGTCGCGCACGGGCATCGAGGCCGCCACGACGAGGGCACCGCGGGACGGCAGCGCGCGGGCGAGCTCCCGGGCCACGGCGGGCTCGGAGAGGCCGCCGGCCAGGGTGGCGTCCAGCGCCCGGGCGGCGGCCGCGTCGGCCTGGCGCCAGGCGCCGAGCCACGCGCCCCCCTCGGGCTGCGGCTGGGTGCCCAGCGCCGCCAGCGCCGCGGCCGGGTCGCCGGGCAGCAGCTCGGCGAGCGTCGCCTGCGGGTCGTGCCAGACGCCCGTGGGGGAGAAGGCGACCTGCGTGGTCGTCGCGGGGTCGAGCGCCGCGAGCCACTGGCGCAGCGGCTTCGAGGTCGGCAGGTCGCCGCAGCGCACCACGAGGTCCGGTGGGCCGGGCAGGCGGTCGGGGGTGCGCAGCAGCGCGTCGTAGTGGGCGATGGCCGCGCCGCCGCGCCGGGCGCCGGAGAGGGGGTCGGCCAGCACGGGCCAGCCCAGCGCCGCCGCGGCGTCGGCCAGCGCGGCGGACGCCGCGGGCTCCGTGCGGCCCGCGACGACGAGCGGCCGCCGGGCGCCGGCGACGAGCTCGGCCAGGCGCGCGCCCGGAGGCGCGGGGGCGCGACGCTCGAGCGCCGTCCACGGCCGGCCGCCGGCCCGTCCCGCCTCCGCGGGCTCGGGTGCGGGCAGGGGGCCTTCCGGCACGAGCGGCTCGCGCAGCGGCACGTTGACGTGGACCGGGCCGGGACGCCCGCCCGCGGCACCGAGCGCCGCCCCCACCACGCGGCAGGCGAGCTGGCGCACCCACGCCAGGCGCTCCGGCGAGGCCTCGGCGACGTCGAGCTCGACGAACCAGCGGACGTTCGCGCCGAAGAGCTTGAGCTGGTCGATGGTCTGGCCGGCGCCGACGTCGCGCAGCTCGGGCGGCCGGTCGGCGGTGAGCACCACCATCGGGACCCCCGCCTCGTGGGCCTCGACGACCGCCGGCAGGTAGTTGGCCGCGGCGGTCCCGCTCGTGCACGCGACCGCCGCGGGGACGCCCGTGGCCTTCGCCGTCCCCAGCGCGAAGAACGCGGCGCTGCGCTCGTCGACGTGCGACCACGACCGCAGCCGCCGCTCGCGCGCCAGCGCCAGGACCAGCGGCGTGGAGCGCGACCCGGGCGACGTCACCGCATGGCGCACGCCGCAGCGCACGAGCTCGTCGCAGAAGGCGCGCAGGAGGAGGTGGCTGTCGAGGCCGGCAGGCACGGGGCGCCATCATCCCGCCCGATGCCCGCGCCCGTCGTCCTGCTCCACGGCTTCGCGGGCACCGGGCGCTCGTGGGACCCCGTCCGCGAGCACCTCCCCGCCGGGCTCGACGTCCGCGCGCCGGACGTGCGCGGCCACGGCACGCGCGCCAGCGCCCGCCCGATCTCGTTCGCCGACTGCGCGCAGGACGTCGTGGCCGAGCTCGAGCCCGACCGCCCGGCCGTCGTCGCCGGCTACTCGATGGGTGGCCGGCTGGCGCTCCACGCCGCGCTGGCCGCGCCCGAGCGGTTCGCGCACCTGGTCCTGGTCGCCACGACGGCCGGGATCGAGGACCCCACGGAGCGCCGGGCACGGGTCGCGGCCGACGCGGCGCTCGCCGAGTGGGCCCAGGACGCCACCCCCGAGCAGTTCGCCGACCGCTGGCAGGCGCTCCCGCTCTTCGCCGGCACCCCGCCCGCGGCGGCCGCCCGCTGGCGGGAGGACCTCCTGCGCAACGACCCGCGCCACCTGGCCGAGGTCCTGCGCACGATCGGCACCGGCCACATGGACCCGCCGCTGTGGGACCGCCTGGGCGCGCTCGACGTCCCGGCCACCGTCGTGGCGGGCGAGCGCGACGCGAAGTTCGTGGCGCTGGCCGAGCGGCTCAGCCGCGCGCTGCCGCGCGCGCGGCTCGTGCTCGTCCCAGGAGCAGGGCACGGGCTGCCACGGGAGGCGCCCCAGCCGCTGGCACGGCTGCTCGCCGCCGGCGCAGGTTGAGCAGGACGACGGCGCTGAGCACCAGCGCGCCGCCGCCGAGCTGGACGGCGGTGAGCGCCTCGCCGAAGGCGAGCGCCGCGAGCACCACCGTCGTCACCGGCTCCAGCGACGAGAAGATCGCCGCCGCCGAAGGCCCGACCTGCGCGAGGCCGGCGAAGAAGAGGTTGATGGCGATGACCGTCGAGACCACGGCGATGCCCGCGATCCAGCCCCAGCCGGCGCCGGTCAGCGCGCCGGGCCGGAAGTCGCCGCCGACCAGGGAGGCGCCGGTGAGCGTCACGGCCGCGCCGGTCGCCACGAACGCGCTGAGCACCAGCGGGTCCACGGCGTCCACGACGCCGTCGGAGACGAGGATGTAGGTCGCGTAGACGGCGGCGGCGCCGAGCGCGAAGGCCACGCCGAGCGGGTCGAGGCGGCCGCTGCCCGCGCCGAGGAGCACGAGCGCGACGCCCGTGGACGCGAGCAGCAGCGCCCCGACCCGCCGGCGGCTCGCGCGCTCGCGGCCGAGCACGATCGCCCCCGCCGTCACCAGCGTCGGGTACGTGTAGAGGACCAGGGCCGTCAGGGAGGCGTCGAGGCGTTCCAGCGCGGCGAAGAAGCCGCCCGCCTGCAGGGCGTAGCCGACGGCACCGAGGCCGATGCCGAAGAGGACGACCCGTCGCGGGGCGGACCGCACCGCGCCCATCCGGCCGGTGGCCGCGACGAGCAGCCAGAAGAGCGCCGCCGCCAGCACGAAGCGCACCGACAGCAGGGTGCCGACGGTCGCGCCCTCGTCGTAGGCGAGCTTGCCGAACACGCCCATGGCCCCGAAGGCGACGGCGGAGAGGAGGCAGAGGACGGGACCACGCACGACGACGACGATCCTGCCCGACACGACCGTCCAGGAACAACGCACGTTGGTGAAGGACATCTGGAAGGATCGCTGCACGATGCTCGACCTCCGCCGTCTGCGGCTGCTGCGCGAGCTCGCCGAGCGCGGGACCGTCACCGCGGTCGCCGACGCGCTGCAGTACAGCCCGTCCGCGGTCTCCCAGCAGCTCGCCGTCCTCGAGCGCGAGGCCGGCGTCCCGCTCGTCGAGCGCGCGGGGCGCGGGGTGCGCCTCACCGACGCCGCCCGGGTCCTCGTCGCCCACGCCGAGGCGCTGCTCGACCGCGCCGCCCTGGCTGAGGCCGAGCTCGCGGCGGCGGGCGGCGCGCCCGTCGGCCGCGCGCGCATCGCCGCCTTCCAGTCGGTCTTCAAGCGCCTGGCCATCCCGGCGCTCGGGCTGCTGCGCGATCGCGCACCGGCCCTGCGCGCGGAGGTCCACGAGGCCGAGCCCGAGGACGCCCTGCCGGCGCTGGCCCTCGGGGACTTCGACCTCGTCCTCGCCGACGAGTGGGACCACCAGCCGCGCCCGCGGCTCGCCGGCGTCCACCGCGAGGACCTCCTGCGCGACCCCGTCCACGTCGTCCTGCCGGCCGGCCACCGGCTGGCCGGGGAGGACCCGGCCGCGCGGGTGGCGCTGGCCGACCTGCGCGACGAGCCGTGGACGACCGGCCAGCCCGGGACCGGCTACGCCGCCATGACCGTGCGGGCCTGCCGCGAGCTCGGCGGCTTCGAGCCCGACCTGCGCCACCGCGCCAACGACGCGACCGTCCTGCTCGACCTCGTCGCGGAGGGCCACGCCGTGACGCTCCTGCCCGCCTTCGTCCAGCCGGAGGATCGGGCGCGGGTGGCGGTCCGGCCGATCGCCGAGGGCGACGTGGGGCGCACGATCTTCTGCGCGACCCGGGCCGCCGACGAGGCGCGGCCGTCTGTGCGCGTGCTGCGCGAGGCGATGCGCGACGTGGCCAGCGCCTAGCCTGGCGCCCGTGCTGCGCACCGCCTTGTCCATCGCCGCCACGATCGCCGCCGGGTGCTCGACCGCCGCGTGCGGAGGCGACGACGCCGACCGCGCGACCGCCCGCCAGGCTCAGGCACCGGTGGCGCTCTCGCTGCGCCAGGCGATCGGGCAGCGCTTCGTCTTCCCCTTCGCGGGGACGACGCCGCCCAAGGCGCTCGAGCGGCGCATCCGCCGCGGCGAGGCGGCGGGCGTGATCCTCTTCGGGCGCAACGTGCGCTCGGTCGGCCGGGTGCGTGCGATGACCCGCCGGCTCCAGGCCATCCCGCGTCCGCCGGGCCTGCGCGCGCCCCTGCTCGTGCTCGCCGACCACGAGGGCGGGCCGGTCCGCCGCCTCCCCGGCGGTCCCGACCGGGCCGCCGCGCAGACCACCACCGCGACCCAGGCCCGCGCCGCCGGGGTCACCGCCGGGCGCCTGCTGCGGCGGGGCGGCGTGAACGTCGACCTCGCCCCGGTCGTCGACGTCGGCCGGCCCGGCAGCGCGATGCGCCGCGAGCGCCGCGCCTACCCCGGCGACGCCCCGAGCGTCGCCCGCCTGGCCGGCGCGTTCGCCGGCGGCCTGCGCGCCGCGAACGTCGAGGCGGCGTTCAAGCACTTCCCCGGCTTCGGCGCGGCGACCGTCAACACCGACGACGCGCCCGCCCGCATCACGACCCCGCTCGCCACCCTGCGCGAGCGCGACCTCAAGCCCTACGAGCTCGAGCGCCAGGCCCTGAGGATGGTCATGCTCTCGACCGCGGTCTACCCGGCCCGCGACCCGCGCCCGGCCGCCTTCAGCCGCCGCTGGGTCACCGACGAGCTGCGCACCCGCCTGCGCCTCCCCGACGTCGTCGCGATCACCGACGACCTCCAGACGCCCGCCGTGGCCCGCTACGGCAGCCCGGCCCAGCTCGCGTTCTTCGCGGTCCAGGCCGGGGTCGACCTCCCGCTCTTCGCCAAGGACTACCGCACCGCGGCCCGGGCGGCCGAGGGCCTGCGCCGCGCCGTCGCCGAGGGCGCGCTCACGCGGGCCGACCTCGATGCCGGCGCCCGCCGCGTCCTCGCCCTCCGAGCGGCCCTCAAGACGCGCTAGAGGGTGGAAGGTGCCTGGCACCTTTCACGCACGCGCAAGCCGGTGGAAAGTGCCAGGTACTTTTCACCCGAGCGCCCCGTGCCCGTCGGGAATCCCCGTGAAAGGTGCCTGGCACCTTTCACGGCCAAGCGACGCCGAGGCCCGGCGCTCCCGGGACGGCGATCTGGCCGTCGCGGACGGGGAGGAGGTCGGCGAGCGAGGCGTCCTCGAAGAGGCCGAGCGTCGCCAGGCCGCACGGGGCGTCGAGCCCCAGGGCCGCCGCGACGTGGACGGCGGCGGCGATCCCGCGCGGACCGTCGAAGGTCGAGGCGAGCAGGACGTCGGCGCCCGTCGCCTTGACGTAGGCGGCCTGGGCCAGGAGCGCGCTGATGCCGCCCGCCCGCCCGAGCTTCAGCACGACGGCGTCCGCCGCGCCCGAGCCGATCGCGCCCGCCTGGGCGGCCGTCTCGTCCATCGCGATGCGCACGGGGACGCGCTCGCGGACCGCGCGCAAGGCCGCGACGCCGTGGACCGGCTCCTCCACGAGCTCGAGCCCCGCGGCCGAGAGCACGTCGATCCAGCGGACCGCCTCGTCGACCTCCCAGGCGCCGTTGGCGTCCAGGCGCAGGGCGACCTCCGGCCCGACCGCCGCCCGCACGGCCGCGACGCGCCGCGCGTCGTCGCCGACGCCGACCTTGACCTTCACGCAGCGGAAGCCCGCCCGCGCCGCCGTCGCCGCCTCGGCCGCCGCGCCGGCGGCGTCCTGCGCGCCGATCGTCGCGTTGACGCGCACGGCCGGCGCCTGCCCGTCCTCGGCCAGGACGCCCGCCACCGGCTTGCCCGCCCGCCGTCCGGCGCGGTCCCAGAGGGCCAGGTCGACCGCCGCCAGCGCCTGGGGGAGGTCGGCGGCCTCGCGGCACGCCTCCACGACCGCCGGGCCCCACGCGCCGTCCCAGGCGCGCAGCACCTCGGCGTGACGCTCGAGGGCCGCCTCGCACACCGCGGACGGCACGCCGTCGTAGGCCTCGAGCGGCGCCGCCTCGCCGACGCCCTCCAGGCCCTCCTCGTCGCGCACGCGCAGCAGCAGCAGGTCGCGCGAGCGGACCTCGCCGAACGCCGTGCGCAGCGGCGCCCGCAGCGCCAGCGACTGCCGCTCGATCGTGACCTCCACGAGCCACCAGCCTACGGAGCCATAAGCCGGGCTGATCGCTGCGCCCAGGAACCCGTCTTCGACTTCTGCCCCGCACGGTGGGAGGATCGATCGGGCCATGGAGCTCCGCCACCTGAGGACCATCGCCGCCGTCGCTCGCACCGGGTCGTTCACGAAGGCCGGTGAGGAGCTGCACCTGGCGCAGAGCGCCGTCAGCCAGCAGGTCAGCCGCCTCGAGCAGGAGCTGGGCTGCGAGGTCTTCCGCCGCTCCTCGCGCCGGGTCGAGCTGACCGCCGAGGGCCGGCTGGTCCTCGACTACGCCCAGCGCGTCATCGCCGAGGTCGACGGCCTGCGCTCCGAGCTCGACGAGCTCAGCGGCCTGGTCAAGGGCGAGCTGCGCCTCGGCGGCATGTACCCGACGGGGCTCTACGACCTCTTCAGCACGCTCGCCGAGTTCCGCAGCCGCCACCCCGGCGTGGCCGTGCACTTCGTCGAGGGCACGCAGGAGGACCTCCTCGACGAGCTGCGCTCCGACGGCCTCGACGCGATCTTCACGGCGGTCGACCCCGACCGCATCGGCGACGACTTCGCCGCGACGCTGCTCTCCGAGGAGGAGTTCGTCGTCGCGCTGCCGCCGCAGCACCCGCTGGCCGCCAAGGAGCACGTCACGCTCGCCGAGCTCGCCGGCGAGGACCTCGTCGCCTTCCGCGAGAACTCCGCGCTGCGCCGCCGCCTGGAGGCCGCCATGGCGCCGCTGGGCCTCGAGCCCCGCAACGCCTTCATCTGCACCGAGATGGCCGCGGTCCGCGCGCTCGTCGCCAAGGGCATGGGCATCGCCGTCATGCCGCGCTCCGCGGCCGAGCAGGCCGGACCGGCCATCGCGCTGCGCCCGGTCGGTCCCGAGCCGCTCACCTGGCCGGTCGCCCTGGTCTGGCGCGCCCGCCGCCGCCAGCCGCCGGCGGCCAAGGCGTTCCTCGCGCTCGCCCTCGAGCGCGAGGCGCAGCCCAGCACGCCGGCGCTGCTGCGCAGCGTCGCCTAGCTGAGGACGATCCCGGCGCTCAGCAGCACGCAGAACGCGAGCTGCAGGGCGCCGGTCCTCGCCAGCGCGGCGTTCAGCGTCGGTCCGTCGGCGTGGTTGCGCACCGTGCGCACCAGCGGCGCGGCGAGCGGGACCGCCAGCCAGCACAGCGCGACCGTCGGGTCCAGCGGCCCGAGGACCCACGGCACGAGCGCCAGCGGGAACGCGAGGTAGACCATCGCCGCGAAGAGGCCGCGGGCGCGGTCGCGGCCGAGCCGGACCGCCAGCGTCCGCTTGCCCGCCCGCTTGTCGGTGTCGGCGTCGCGGACGTTGTTGACGACGAGGATCGCGCTGGCCAGCAGGCCCACCGGGACCGAGAGCGCGAAGGCCTCCCAGCGCAGCTCCTCGGCCTGCACGAAGTACGTGCCGCAGACCGCGACGACGCCGAAGAACGAGAAGACGAAGACCTCGCCCAGGCCCTCGTAGCCGTAGGGCCGCGGTCCGCCGGTGTAGAGCACGCCCGCGAGGATCGACGCCGCGCCGATGGCCAGGACGACCGGCCCCGCCACCGCGACGAGGTACACGCCGCAGAGGACCGCGAGGCCGAAGGTGAGGTACGTCGCCAGCAGGACGCGCTGGGGCGGCACGAGGCCGCCCGCCGTCACGCGCACCGGCCCGAGGCGGTCCTCGGTGTCGGCGCCGCGCCGGGCGTCGGAGTAGTCGTTGGAGAGGTTCGTCCCGACCTGGATGAAGAGCGCGCCGAGGAGCGCCGCGACGAACGCGCCGGCGCGGAACTCGTCGTCCCAGATCGCCAGCGCGGTGCCGACGAGGACGGGGGCGACGGCCGCGGGCAGCGTGCGCAGGCGCGCGGCCATGACCCAGATGCGGACGGGGGAGGTCTGCGGCATCGCAGCTACGGGCGCTTCGGGAACTTCGAGAAGTCCGGCGTGCGCTTCTCCTTGTAGGCCTCCCGGCCCTCCTTGGCCTCCTCGGAGGCGTAGAAGAGGAGGTTGGCGTCGTGCGCGAGCTGCTGGATGCCGGCGTAGCCGTCCTCCGAGGCGTTGAAGCTCGCCTTGAGCAGGCGCAGCGCGAAGGGGGAGAGCTGCAGCATCTCGCGACACCACCGCACGGTCTCGGCCTCGAGCTCGTCGAGCGCGACCACGGTGTTCACCAGCCCCATCTCGAGCGCCTGCGCCGCCGTGTACTGCCGGCACAGGAACCAGATCTCCTTGGCCTTCTTCGGGCCGACGAGGTCGCGCAGGATCGTCGCGCCGAAGCCGCCGTCGAAGGAGCCGACCTTCGGTCCGGTCTGCCCGAAGATCGCGTTGTCGGCGGCGATCGTGAGGTCGCACACGAGGTGCAGGACGTGCCCGCCGCCCACCGCGAAGCCCGCGACCGAGGCGACGACCGGCTTGGGCAGCCGGCGCATCTGCACGTGGAGGTCGGTGACGTGGAAGCGGCCGACCTTCGCGCCCTCCGGCACGTAGCCCGTGTCGCCGCGCACCCGCTGGTCGCCGCCCGAGCAGAACGCGTGCGGCCCCTCGCCGGTCAGGACGACGACGCCGACCTCGGTGTCCTCGCGGGCGCGTTCGAGCGCCTCGCTGATCTCGACGATCGTCTGCGGGCGAAACGCGTTGCGGACCTCGGGCCGGTCGATCGTGATCTTCGCGATCCCGTCACCGCTGAGCTCGTAGCGGATGTCGGTGAAGTCGCCCTCGCGCTGCCAGTCGACCTGCTCCATGGGCCGCACACTACGTTGGGCCCCGTGCAGGTGGAGTCCTGGCTCGAGCGCGCGGCGCGCACGCGGCCCCACGGGCCCGCCGTCAACGCGCTCGACGCCGGCGCCCTGCTCGACCGCGCCCGGCGTGCCGACCTCCAGGGCGCGGGACCGGGCGACCGCGTCGGGATCGCCCTGCCGCCCGGCACGGACTTCGCCGTCGCCCTCCATGCGACCTGGCTGCGGGGCGCGATCGCGGTGCCCCACGACCTGCGCCTGCAGCCCCACGAGCGCCCGCCGGCCGACGTCGTCGTCGACGCCGTCGACCTCCTCGACCCCGCGCGGGCCGTACCGCCCGGCGCGCGGCACGACCTCGACGCGGTCGCCGTCGCGCTGCAGACCTCCGGCTCCACCGGGCGCCCCAAGCCCGTGGAGCTCACCTTCCGCAACCTCCTGTTCAGCGCGCTGGGCTCCGCCGCGCTGCTCGGGGTCGCGCCCGGCGACCGCTGGCTCAGCGCCCTGCCGCCGTCCCACGTGGGCGGCCTGAGCGTCCTGGTGCGCAGCGCGATCTACGGCACGGCCGCCACGATCCTCGAGCGCTGGGACACCGAGCGCGTCGCCCACGAGCTGCAGGCGGGCCGGGCCTCGCTGGTCAGCGTGGTGCCCACCACCCTCGCCCGCCTGCTCGACGGCGGCCTGGACCGCCCGCCCGCGCTGCGCCACGCGCTGCTCGGCGGGGCACCGATCGCCGGGCACCTCCTCGAGCGCGCGACCGCCGCGGGCATCCGGGTCGCCCCGACCTACGGGCTGACCGAGGCCGCCTCCCAGGTCACCACGTTCGGCGTCCCGCTGTTCTGCACCCGCGTGGGCCTCGAGGCCGACGGCGAGATCACGGTCCGGGGCCTCACGGTGGCGCCGGGGAGCGGGCCCGTCCTGCACACGGGCGACCTCGGCCGCCTGACCGCGGACGGGCGGCTGGAGCTCATCGGCCGCAAGGCGGACACGATCGTCACGGGCGGCGAGAACGTCGCGCCCGCCGAGGTCGAGGGCGTCCTCGAGCGCCATCCCGCCGTGGAGGAGGCCGGCGTCCACGGCCGCGAGGACCCGGAGTGGGGGGAGGCGGTCGTCGCCGTCGTCGTCCTGCGCGAGGGCCGGCGCGCCGACGCCCGCGAGCTCCAGGACCACTGCGCGGCGCACCTGGCGCGCTTCAAGGTGCCCAAGGACGTGCGCTTCGCCGCCGCGCTGCCGCGAACGGGGTCGGGCAAGCTCCAGCGCGCCGGGCTGCCCAGCGTGCGCTGAGGGCGCCATCCGGCCCGCGAGGAGGACCGTCTGGCGCTTCCGGCGCGGCGATCAGGGATGCTTCACCGCGATGTCCCGACGGTCCCACACGCTCCCCGCCGCCCTCGGCGTCCTGCTCGCGCTCCCCGCCGGCGCCCAGGCCGAGACGGTCTTCCAGGTCGATCCCACGCGGACGGACCCCGCCTGCTCCGGCACGGAGTGCGGCACCCTGGCCGCCGCCGTCTCCGCGGCCAAGGACGGCGACACCATCGCCATCAAGGCCGGCGTCCTCCAGGAGCCGCCGCTCACCATCGACAAGCGGCTCGTCGTCGTCGGCGCTCCGGAGAACACGGTGCTGCGCACCGCCAACGGCACGGGCTCCACGATGCTGAGCATCTCGGCGCCGAACGTCGCGATCATCCGCCTGACGGTGGCCACCCCCGACCAGGGCGCGCGCGCCATGGCGATCAGTGGGCCCAACGCCACGCTGGACCGCGTCACCCTCGTCAACGAGTCCCAGGACGGCGCCGACGTCCCGACCCTGGACATCACCGCGTCGTCGGGCACGACGACCATCAAGGACTCCACGATCCTCAACCGGCCCCGGCGCGCCACGGCCGGCACCGCCCCCGCCATCAAGGGCGCCGAGAGCTCGAGCCTGGTGGTCCAGGGCACGCGCATCGTCTCCGGCGGGGTCTCCGGCGACGCGCTGCAGCTGCCGGGCATCGAGGCCGGCACGCCCAACCGCGTCGTGGGCAGCTCCCTGCTGGCCATCGGCCCCGAGGCCGACGGCATCGACGTCCTCTCGCTCACCGGCTCGACCGCGACGAAGCAGCTCCAGGTCGACTCCACGTCGATCGCGGCGGGGCAGAACGGCGCCGGCCTGCGGGCGTACACCCCGTCGGGCCTGCCGCTCTCGGGCTCGGACGCCGGGGACATCCTGGCCACCCTGCGCTACGTCACGATCGCGGGCGCCGACAAGGCGATCATCGCCGTGGCCGACGGCGCCGGCCCGCTCCTGGGCGGCGGCCCCGCCGACGTCAACGTCGAGGCGAGCCGCTCGATCATCCACGGGGGCGTCGCGGCCACGGCGGGCCAGGCGCTGTCGCTCTCGCCGGCCTCGTCGAAGGTCACGATCACCAACAGCGACACGAACGCCACCAACGGCGGCAACGTGGCGCTCAGCGACACGACCTACACCCCGGACCCGCAGCTCTTCGCCGACGGCTCCGGGCGCTTCCCGGGCCTGCGCCCGGACGCGCCGGTCATCGACAAGGGCGGGCCCACGCTCCCGACCGACGTCGACAAGGACGTCGACGGCGACCCCCGCGTCATCGGTCCCGCGTCGGACCTGGGCGCCGACGAGTTCACCAACAAGAAGCCGACGGCCGTCATCAAGGCCAGCTCGCTGCGCGTCCAGCAGGGCCAGGCGGTGACCTTCGACGCGAGCGAGTCCTCGGACCCGGAGGTCAACGCCGGCGGCGGGCTCAAGGAGTTCCGCTGGGAGTTCGGCGACGGCGAGACCCAGTCGACGACCACGCCGACGACCACGCACACCTACGCGAAGGTCGGCCCGTACGACGCGCGCGTGACCGTCGTGGACGCCCAGGACAACGTGAGCAACCCGAGCTCCGTGACCAGCCTCGCCGTCGTCGACCTCAAGGCGCCGTCGGTCAAGGTCAGCTCGCCGCGCAAGAACCAGACGTTCACGCGCTTCGTCACGACCAGGAAGCGCGTCAACGGCAGGACCCGCACGACGCGGACGCGCCGGACCATCACCTTCAAGGGCACGGTCTCGGACGCCAACAAGGTGGCCGGCGTCCAGCTCAGCATCCGCCGGCGGGCGGGCAGCGACTGCCGCTACGTGACGAAGTCCCGCAAGGTCGCCAAGAAGTCCTGCGCGCGCCCCACGTTCTTCCCGGTCGCCGTCAAGGAGGGCGCCTGGGCGTTCAAGACCCGGTCGACGACGAACCTCCCGGCGGGGAGCTGGACGGTGACGGTCCGCGGCACCGACGAGTCGGGCAACATCCGGTCGGTCGTGCGGAACTTCCGCATCAAGTAGTCCAAGATCTGCCGGGTGACCGACCCGGCAGAGCAGCGCGCCGCGATGCGCGAGCGGTGGGAGGAGGCGGCCGCCGGCTGGTCCGCCCGCCGCGAGGAGTTCCAGACCGCCCTCGAGCCGGTCTCCCGATGGCTGGTCGACGCGATCGACCCGCAGCCCGGGCAGACCGTGCTCGAGCTGGCCGCCGGCCTGGGGGACACCGGCTTCCTGGCCGCCCAGCGCGTGGGTCCGGACGGCCGTCTCATCAGCACCGACGGCGCGGAGGCGATGGTCGAGGCGGCCAAGGCCCACGGGGCCCAGCTCGGGATCACCAACGCCGAGTTCAAGGCGATGGAGCTCGAGTGGATCGACCAGGAGGCCGCGAGCGTCGACGGCGTCCTCTGCCGCTTCGGCTACATGCTGTGCGTCGACCCCGAGGCAGCGCTGCGCGAGACGCGCCGCGTCCTGCGCCCCGGCGGCCGCGTGGCGCTCGCCGTGTGGGACGAGCCGCGCCACAACCCGACCTTCGCCATGGGGTCGGTCCTCGCCGAGCTGGGTCTCGCCGAGCCGGGCGACCCGAGCGCGCCCGGGCCGTTCGCGCTGGCCGACCGCGAGCGCCTGGTCGAGCTCGTCGCTAGCGCCGGCCTGGTCGACGTCCGCGTCGAGGCCGTCGACGTCGTGTACCGCGCCGCGTCGCTGGACGAGGTCTGGGAGCAGCAGCGCGACCTCTCCCCGACCGCGCGACGGATCGTGCCGACGCTCTCACCCGCCGACCACACCCGACTGCGCGACGCGCTCGACGAGCGCTGGTCGGCCTGGGTGCAGTCCGACGGCTCGGTGGCGCTGCCGGGGCGCGCGCTGTGCGCGGCGGCCGACGCGTAGAGTGCCCCGCTCCATGTTCTACGACGACGACGCGGATCTCTCCCTCCTCGACGGCAAGACCGTCGCGATCATCGGCTTCGGCTCCCAGGGCCACGCCCATGCGCAGAACCTCAAGGACTCCGGGGTCTCCGTCGTCGTAGGCCTGCGCGAGGGCTCGTCCTCGGTGCAGAAGGCCAAGGACGCCGGCCTCGAGGTGCTGCCCGTCGCCGACGCCGCCAGCCGTGGCGACGTCGTGATGGTCCTCGTGCCCGACGAGCTGCACCGCCAGGTGTGGGAGGAGGACGTGCGCGACGGCGTCGCCGAGGGCAACCTCCTGCTCTTCGGCCACGGCTTCTCGGTGCTCTACGGCGAGGTCGAGCCGCCCCCGGGCGTCGACGTCGCCCTCGCCGCCCCGAAGGGCCCCGGCCACCTCGTGCGCCGCCAGTACCTCGAGGGCTCCGGCGTGCCGGGCCTCATCGCGATCCACCAGGACGCGACGGGCAAGGCCAAGGACATGGCCCTGGCCTACGCCAAGGGCATCGGCTGCACCCGCGGCGGCGTCTTCGAGACGACGTTCAAGGACGAGACCGAGACCGACCTCTTCGGCGAGCAGGCCGTCCTGTGCGGCGGCGCGTCCGAGCTGGTCCAGGCGGGCTTCGACACGCTGGTCGAGGCCGGCTACCCGCCGGAGATGGCGTACTTCGAGTGCCTGCACGAGCTCAAGCTCATCGTCGACCTGATGTACGAGAAGGGCCTGGCCGGCATGCGCTACTCGATCTCGAACACCGCCGAGTACGGCGACTACACCCGCGGCCCGCGCGTCATCACCGACGAGACGCGCGCCGAGATGAAGCGGATCCTCAAGGAGATCCAGGACGGCGAGTTCGCCCGCGAGTGGATCGCGGAGAACCGCGCCGGCCAGGAGAACTTCAACCGCATGCGCGAGGAGCAGGCGGCCAAGCCGGTCGAGACGACGGGCAAGGAGCTGCGGGCCATGATGAGCTGGATCTCCAAGGACGACCTGGCCTAGCCGCCACGGCTGTCCGGAGGGCCGGGCGCTCCCTGGTGGAACGCCCGGCCTCCGCTATCCTCCGGCGCGCCGTCGCGACTGGCGCCGCTGGGTGGAGCACACCACCGGGGAGCGACGGAGCAGGACCTGCCGCGCGCCTGGGCACCCGCCGTCCGATCCCTTCCCAGACGAAAGGCCAACCGTGACGACGAGCGCCGACACGCTCGAGATCCCGCAGGACCTCAAGCCCGCCGACGGGCGCTTCGGCTGCGGTCCCTCGAAGGTCCGCCCCGAGCAGCTCGCCCACGTCGCCGACAGCGCGGCGGTCATGGGCACCTCCCACCGCCAGAAGCCCGTGAAGGCCGTCGTCGGCCGCGTGCGCGAGGGGCTCTCGCAGCTCTTCTCCCTGCCCGACGGCTACGAGGTCGCCCTGGGCAACGGCGGCACGACCGCCTTCTGGGACGCCCTGGCCTTCGGCATGGTGCGCGACCGCTCGCTGCACCTCACCTACGGCGAGTTCTCCTCGAAGTTCGCGAAGGTCACCCAGGGCGCCCCGTTCCTCCAGGACCCGGTCGTCGTCTCGGCCGACCCGGGCGATGCGCCCGCGCCGACCTCGGACGCCTCCTGCGACGTCGTCGCCTGGGCGCACAACGAGACCTCCACCGGCGTGATGGTGGGCGTGCAGCGGCCGGACGGTGACGCGCTCGTGCTCATCGACGCGACCTCGGGCGCCGGCGGCCTGCCCGTCGACGTCGCGCAGGCCGACGCCTACTACTTCGCGCCGCAGAAGTCCTTCGCCGCCGACGGCGGCCTGTGGCTCGCGGTCCTGAGCCCCGCGGCGATCGCCCGCGTCGAGGAGCTGCACGCCGCCGACCGCTGGATCCCGGACTTCCTGTCGATCCACACGGCGCTGGACAACTCCCGCAAGGACCAGACCTACAACACGCCGGCGGTCGCGACCCTGCTGCTGCTGGCCGACCAGGTCGAGTGGATGAACGACAACGGCGGCCTGGACTTCTGCGTCGGGCGCACCACGCAGTCCTCGCAGACGCTCTACGGCTGGGCGGAGCGCTCGTCGTTCGCCACGCCGTTCGTGCGCGACGCGGCCAAGCGCTCGCTCGTCGTCGGCACGATCGACTTCGACGAGTCGGTCGACGCCGCCGCGGTCGCCGCGACGCTGCGGGCCAACGGCATCGTCGACGTCGAGCCCTACCGCAAGCTCGGCCGCAACCAGCTGCGCGTCGGCATGTTCCCGGCCATCGAGCCGTCCGACGTCGAGGCGCTCACGGCCTGCATCGACTTCGTCGTGGAGCGCCAGTCGTGACGCGGGTCCTCGTCGCGGAGGACATCGGCGCCAGCGGCGTCGAGCTCCTCCGCCAGCACTTCGACGTCACCACGGCCTTCGACCAGGACGGCTTCGACCTGGCCGCGCGCATCGGCGAGTTCGAGGGCCTGCTCATCCGCAGCGCCACGAAGGTCGACGCGGACATGCTCGCCAACGCCACGGCGCTCAGGGCGATCGGCCGCGCCGGCGTCGGCGTCGACAACGTCGACGTCCCCGCCGCCACCAAGCGCGGGATCATCGTCGCCAACGCGCCGCAGTCCAACGTCGTGACGGCGGCCGAGCACACGCTCGCGCTGCTGCTCGCGCTCGCGCGCAACGTCCCGCAGGCCCACGCCGCGCTCAAGGGCGGCGAGTGGGCCCGCAAGAAGTACTCGGGCGTCGAGCTCATGGACAAGGTCCTGGGCATCCTGGGCTTCGGCCGCATCGGCCAGCTCGTCGCCCAGCGCGCCAAGGGCTTCGGCATGCGCGTCGTGGCCTACGACCCGTACGTGGGCGCCGAGCGCTACCGCGAGCTCGGGGTCGAGAAGGCCGAGAGCAGCGACGACGTCTACGCGGTCGCGGACTTCCTGACCCTCCACCTGCCCAAGACGCCGGAGACCGAGGGCTGGCTCGACGCCGAGGCGCTGGCCAAGTGCAAGGACGGCGTGCGGATCCTCAACGTCGCCCGCGGGCCGCTGATCGTCGACGAGGACCTCCAGGCCGCCCTGGAGTCCGGCAAGGTCGGCGGCGCGGCGCTCGACGTCTTCCGCTCCGAGCCGATGACCGACAGCCCGCTGTTCGGCTTCGACAACGTCGTCGTCACGCCGCACCTCGGCGCCTCGACGGCGGAGGCGACCGACCGCGCCGGCTTCCAGGCCGCCGAGCAGGTCGTCGCGGCGCTCACCGGCGGCGCCGTCACCACCGCGGTCAACGTCCCGGCGATCGCCGCCGAGGACCTCGAGGTGCTCGGCCCGTTCGTCCCGCTCTGCCGCCAGCTCGGGCGCATCGCGATCTCCCTGGCCGAGGGCTCCTCCGTCGACCGCGTCGAGGTCGAGCTGCTGGGCCGCATCGCCGAGCGCGATACCCGGCCGCTGGCCACCGCCGCCCTGCTCGGCGTGCTGGCCGGCCACACCGAGGAGGACGTCAACGAGGTCAACGCCCCGGCGATGGCCGAGGAGCGCGGCATCCAGCTCGTCGAGACGAAGAACGCGACGGCGCGCGACTTCCAGGACCTCGTGCGGATCACCGTCCACTCGGGCGACCGCAGTGAGCGCGTCGTCGGCACGACGTTCGGCCGGCGCAACCGCCCGCACCTGCTGGAGGCCTGGGGCCAGCGCTTCGACGTCCAGCTGGAGGACCAGCTGACGCTGTTCCGCTACACCGACGAGCCGGGGCGCATCGGCGCCGTCGGCACCGCCCTCGGCCAGGCCGGCATCAACGTCGTGTCGGCCGCGGTCGGCCGCGACGTGTCGGGCGGTGCGAGCGGCGAGGCGGTCATGGTCGTCACGACCGACGCCACGGTCCCGCCCGAGGTCCTCGACGGCGTCGTCGGGATCGACGGCTTCACCGCGGGCCGCTCGATCACGCTCTAGTCCGCTGGTCGTCTTCCAGGTCTACCCCCGCTCGTTCGCCGACGCCGACGGCGACGGCGAGGGGGACCTGGAGGGCATCCGCCGCCGCCTGGGCCACATCGCGTCGCTGGGCTGCGACGCGCTGTGGCTGTCGCCGATCTTCCCGTCGCCGATGGCCGACGGCGGCTACGACGTCGCCGACTTCGAGGGCGTCGACCCGCGCTTCGGCACGGTGCAGGACGCCCAGCGCCTCATCGACGACGCACACGCCCACGGGCTGCGGGTCCTGCTCGACCTGGTCCCGTGCCACACCTCGATCGAGCACCCGTGGTTCCGCGAGCACCCCGAGCGCTACGTCTGGTCGGGCGTCGACGGGCCGGCGAACAACTGGCGCTCGACCTTCGGCGGGCCCGCGTGGTCGCCGGACCCCCACGGCCGCGGGCGCGGCTGGTACCTGCACTCCTTCTACGCCGAGCAGCCCGACCTCGACTGGCGCCATCCGGACGTGGCCCCGGCGGTCGGCGCGGCGATCGCCACCTGGCGGGCGCGGGGCGTCGACGGCTTCCGCCTCGACGCGCTGGACCGCCTGCTCAAGGACCCCCAGCGCCGGGACGACCCGCCGGCGCATGGCCCGCCGCCGCTGCCCGAGGGCTTTGCCGACGTCCGCGCGCTCGAGCACCGCCACTCGCGCAACGCGCCGGACATCGCCACCGCGCTGGCGCAGCTGCGTGCCGCCGCCGGCGACGACGCGTTCCTGGTGGGCGAGGTCTACCTGCCGTCGCGGCGCCTCGGGCCCTACCTCGAGCACCTCGACACGTGCTTCGCCTTCGAGCTGCTGCACGCGCCGTGGACGGCGGCGAGCGTGCGTCGCGCGATCGCCGAAGCCGTCGCGGCCGCACCCGGCGAGCGGATGAGCTGGGTGCTCAGCAACCACGACTTCCCGCGGCTGCCCGATCGCGTCGGTCGCGAGCAGGTCCGTGCCGCGGCGCTGCTGCTGCTCAGCCTCCCCGGCCACGTCTTCGTCTTCCAGGGCGACGAGCTCGGCCTCGCCGACGGCCCCGGCAGCTCCCAACCGGATCGACGAGCGTCTGACACCTGCCGCCCCGACCGGTGTCAGACGCCTGCCGGGTACGACCGGGCGGGGCGCGACCCGCACCGCCACCCGATCCCCTGGGAGGCCGGCGCGCCGCACGCGGGCTTCACGACGGGCGAGCCGTGGCTGGCGGTCGCCGAGGCGCCCGACGGGCCGGTCGACGTCCAGGCCCGCGACCCCACGTCCATGCTCGGCCTCTACCGCCGGCTGATCGCCGCGCGGCGCGACCTGCGCGGGCCCCTCGAGCTGCTCGACGCGGCCGATGGCGTGGTCGCCTTCACGCGCGGCGCGCACGTCGTCGCGGTCAACGTCTCGGCCGAGGCCCAGCCGGCGCCGCGCGCCGGGGCGATCGTGGTCCACACCGACGCACCGGAGCCCGGTGGACCGGCGCCCACCACGCTCGTTCCGGGCGAGGGCTTCGTGGCATCTCGCATCTGACGGTTCGGTGACCTGACCAGCGGGGTAGGAGGGCCCGTGCCATGCGACGGGTCATCGCAGCGGCGCTCACGGCATCGGCGCTCGCCCTCGGCGCCGCCGCGTGCGGCGACGACAGCTCCTCCTCCGGTCAGCAGAAGCTGACCTGGTTCATCGCGACGCAGCCCGGCGGCTCGCTCGAGAAGATCGCCAAGCGCTGCAGCGACGCCTCGGACGGGCGCTACCGGATCAGCATCGAGCTGCTGCCCACGCAGGCCGACGCGCAGCGCGAGCAGCTCGTGCGCCGCCTGGGCGCCGAGGACTCCTCGATCGACCTCGTCGGCATGGACGTCGTCTGGACCGGCGAGTTCGCCAACGCCGGCTGGGTGCAGGAGGTGCCGCGCGAGCGCCGCGAGGCGCTGACGCGCAACGTCTTCCGGTCCATCCTGCGCAGCGCGCAGTTCGAGGACCGCCTCTACGCGGCGCCGATCTGGTCCAACACCCAGCTGCTCTGGTACCGCAAGGACCTGGTCAAGGAGCCGCCGCGCACCTGGGACGAGATGCTCGACGAGGCCGAGCGCCTCGGGGCCAAGGGCAAGGTCCAGGTCCAGGCCAAGCGCTACGAGGGCCTGGTCGTCTGGGCCAACGCGATGATCGCCTCGGCCGGGACCGCCATCCTCACCGGGCCCGAGCAGGTCGGCCTCGAGCCCCGCGCCACCGAGCGCGCCCTGGCCCTCATGGGGCGCCTGGGCCGCAGCTCGGCGGCCGCCCCCGACATCGGCACCTCCAACGAGGACTCGGCCCGCATGGGCTTCGAGTCGGGTAGCTCGGCCTTCATGATCAACTACCCCTTCGTCTTCCCGTCGGCGAAGGCCAACGCGCCGGACGTCTTCAAGGAGATGGGGGCGGCGAAGTACCCGGCCGTCGACGCCGACCGCCCGAGCGCCCCGCCGCTGGGCGGCTTCAACATCGGGGTCTCGAAGTTCTCGAAGCACTCGGACCTGGCGTGGGACGCCGTCGAGTGCCTCGTCTCCAAGCGCAACCAGCTCGAGGTCACCGAGCTCGAGGGCCTGCCGCCCGTGCGCGAGGACCTCTTCGACGAGCCGGCGATCCGCAAGGCCTATCCCGGCTTCGCCGACGTGATCCGCGACTCCATCGCCGACGCGTCGCCCCGGCCGTCGGAGTCCCCGGCCTACCAGGACCTGTCCCTGGCCGTCCAGCGGGCGCTGCACCCGGTCTCGGACATCGACCCGCGTGACCCCAAGGCCGCCTACGACCGCCTGAAGGACAAGGTCGAGCAGGCCGTCAAGCGCGAGGGGCTGCTCTGATGAGCGATCGCACCCGGGCCGAGCGCAAGCTGGGCTGGATGCTGTGCGCGCCGGCGGTCGTCGCCATGCTGCTGGTGACCGCGTACCCCATCGGCTACGCGATCGTCCTCTCCCTGCGCGACGTGGACCTGCGCTTCCCCGGCGAGGGCGGGTTCGCCGGCCTGGACAACTACGTCACCGTCCTGACCTCCGAGCTGTGGTGGAGCTCGCTGTTCAACACGGCGTTCATCGCGCTCGTGTCGGTGGCCGTCGAGCTCGTGCTCGGGATGGCGCTCGCGATGGTCATGCACCGCGCGATCTTCGGCCGCGGGCTCGTGCGCACCGCGGTGCTCGTGCCCTACGGCATCGTCACGGTCGTCGCGGCGTTCGCCTGGTACTACGCGTTCGACCCGGCCAGTGGCTTCGTCAACGGGCTGCCGTTCGTCGCCGACGACAAGGCGTGGTTCGGCGAGAAGTGGAGCGCGATGGCGGTCGTCATCTTCGCCGAGGTCTGGAAGACCACGCCGTTCATGGCGCTCCTGCTCCTCGCCGGCCTCACGACGATCGACGAGGGCCTCTACGAGGCGGCGAAGGTCGACGGCGCCACCGCGTGGCAGCGCTTCTGGCGGATCACCCTGCCGCTGATGAAGCCGGCGATCCTCGTCGCGCTGCTCTTCCGCATGCTCGACGCCTTCCGGGTCTTCGACTCGATCTTCGTGATGACCCGCGGTGCGGAGAACACGGAGTCGATCTCGATCGTCGGCTACAACCAGCTCATCTCCCGGCTCAACCTCGGCCTGGGATCGGCGGTGAGCGTCCTGATCTTCCTGGTCGTCCTGGCCATCGCGTTCCTCTTCGTGCGTGGGCTCGGGGCGCAGACCCCGGGGGAGGACCGCTAGGCCATGGGCGAGCGCGGGACCCGCGAGCACACGTTCTGGACGATCGGCCTCGTCGCGGTGGTCATCGCCGCGCTGTTCCCCGTCTTCTGGCTGCTGATGCTGTCGCTCAAGACGCCGGCGACGATCGGCGACGGGCGGCTCATCCCGGACGCGTTCACCTTCGACAACTACAAGACGCTGTTCGAGGGCGGCTTCGACAGCCCGATGCTGCGGCCGCTGATCAACTCCGTGGCGATCGCGCTCATCGCGACGGTCATCGCGATCACACTGGCGTCGTTCACCGCCTACGCGATCGCGCGGCTGGACTTCCCGGGCCGGCGCCTGATCCTCGGCGGCGCGCTGGCCATCGCGATGTTCCCGCCGATCTCGACCGTCGGCCCGCTGTTCGACATGTGGCGGACGCTCGGGATCTACGACACCTACGTCGGGCTCATCATCCCGTACCTCACCTTCGCGCTGCCGCTGGCGATCTACACGCTCGTCGCGTTCTTCCGCGAGATCCCGTGGGAGCTCGAGCAGGCCGCGCAGGTCGACGGCGCCACGCCGTTCCAGGCCTTCCGCAAGGTCATCGTCCCGCTCGCCGCCCCGGGCATGTTCACCGCGGCGATCCTCGTCTTCATCTTCTGCTGGAACGACTTCGTCTTCGCGATCTCGCTGACGTCGTCGGACCGCTCGCGCACGGTCCCAGCGGCCATCGCCTTCTTCCAGGGCGAGAGCCAGTTCACCGCGCCGACCGGGAACATCGCCGCCGCGGCGATCCTGGTCACCATCCCGATCATCGTCTTCGTCCTGATCTTCCAGCGCCGCATCGTGGCCGGGCTGACGTCCGGCGCGGTGAAGGGCTGACCTGGGGAGGAGCACCCGCCAGATGGCACGCATCCAGCTCGACCACGTCTCCAAGCGCTACGGCGACGGCTACGAGGCGGTCAAGTCGGTCGACCTCGACATCGAGGACGGCGAGTTCATGATCCTCGTCGGTCCGTCGGGCTGCGGGAAGTCGACGGCGCTGCGGATGATCGCCGGCCTCGAGGACATCACCGAGGGCCAGCTGCGCATCGGCGACGAGGTCGTCAACGACCGCGCGCCGAAGGACCGCGACATCGCGATGGTCTTCCAGAACTACGCGCTGTACCCGCACATGACGGTGCGCGAGAACATGGGCTTCGCGCTGAAGCTCGCGGGGACGCCGAAGGAGGAGATCGACCAGAAGGTCACCGAGGCGGCGCGGATCCTGGACCTCGAGCAGCACCTCGACCGCAAGCCGGCCAACCTGTCGGGCGGCCAGCGCCAGCGCGTGGCGATGGGCCGGGCGATCGTCCGCAACCCCAAGGCCTTCCTCATGGACGAGCCGCTGTCGAACCTCGACGCGAAGCTGCGCGTGCAGATGCGCACCGAGGTCTCGCGCATCCAGCAGCGCCTCGGGACCACGACGGTCTACGTCACCCACGACCAGACCGAGGCGATGACCCTCGGCGACCGCGTGGCGGTGATGCGCGCCGGGGTCATCCAGCAGGTCGACACGCCCAAGCAGCTCTACGAGCACCCCGCCAACCTCTTCGTCGCGGGCTTCATCGGCTCGCCGGCGATGAACTTCTTCCCGGCCGAGGTGCGGGGCGACCGCGTCGTCCTGCCCTTCGGCGAGGTCCCGCCGCCCGACGCGCTGCGCGGCGTGCGCGAGGGACGGGTGATCTGCGGCATCCGACCCGAGTCCTTCGAGGACGCGGCGCTCGCGCCCGAGCACCACCAGGGCACGGCCTACGAGTTCGAGGCCGACGTCGAGCTCGTCGAGTCGATGGGCTCCGAGCTCTACGCGTACTTCGCCTACGAGGGCGAGACCGCGCAGAGCGCCGAGCTCGAGGAGCTGGCGGCCGACTCGGGCATGGCCGACGTCCCCAGCGCGGGGGAGTCGGGCCGCGTCGTGGCCCGCCTCGCCGCCGAGTCCGAGGCCCGGGCCGGCGAGCGCCTCAAGCTCTGGCTCGACGCCGAGAAGCTCCACCTCTTCGACCCCGACGGCGGGTCGCGCCTCGAGCCCCGGGCCACGGCCACCGGCTGAAAGGTGCCTGGCACCTTTCAGCGCTGACGCTCGCGCAGGCGGGCGAGGACGTCCTCGCTCCACTCCGACGTGTGCAGCAGGCGGTAGCGGTCGCAGGCGACGCGCAGGTACGCGTCGGCGTCGCTCTCGTCCGGCAGGACCATGTCGGCCTCGTGCAGCAGCCCGCAGACCGGCTCGAGCTCCTCCTGCAGCCACCGGCGCCCGAGCTCCTCGCGGTCGAGCAGGCGGTCCTCCTCCTGGCCGCGGCGAAAGCCCCACGCCTCGATGGACTCCGCGAGCTCGCCGTAGCGCAGCGAGTCGGCGAGCCGGACCCGCGGCAGCGCCTGGGGCGGCAGCGGGATGCGCTCGTGGAAGAGCCGCTCGTGGCTCTTGAGCGGCAGGTCCGAGAGGCGCAGCGTCCGGTCGGCGCCCACGCGGGTGAGGACCTCGACGACGTGCGCCTCGAGCACGTCGTCGCCCATGGCCCGCGCCACCGAGACACGGTGGTGGCCGTCGCGGACGAAGTGCACGTCCCCCACGCGGAAGAGCTCGACGGGCGGCAGCGGCTCGCCGCGGCGCCGGGCGGTCGCGATGCGCTCCCAGCGCCCGCGGACCCGGGCGGTGGTCGGGCGGAACTCGCGGTCGAAGCCGTGGGGCCGGTCCACCGTGCCGAGGATCGAGTCGACCTCCACGAGCTGGACGCCCAGGTCGCGCTCGCCGACACGGCCGAGCGCGGCGACGACCTCGTCGAAGGGCAGGATCACGTCGACGTCGCCGGCGCGCCCGAGCATCCGCAGCAGCCGTGTCAGCGCACGCCGCCGCCGGGCGCGCAGGAAGTCGTCCTGGGCGTCGGCGCGGTCGTTGCCCGTGCGCAGGGGCGGCACGGTCCTCTGGTACCCACCGCGCGCCGCTTTCCGCTGAGCGGAACGCCGAGGGCCCGGCTGGACAGCGTGGACGGCTCGGGGCTGGACGGTCGGGCCACCCGGGCGCTGGGGCGCGAGCCCCGGGCGCGCGAGCCTGCCGACCATGGTCCAGGAGACGCCCGTGAGCACCGTCCGGTCGGCGGAGATGCTGCCCGGCCGGCGCCGCGTGCTGCCCGGTGGCGTGACCGGCGCGGGGCGCCTCGACGAGCCGTACCCGGTCGTGGTCACGCACGCCCGCGGCAGCCGCATCTGGGACGTGGACGGCAACGAGTACGTCGACCTCCACGGGGGCTCGCACGCAGACGACCTGGCCGTCGGAGACCGGCGGTCCCAACCGGGCCCTTGACGGGCTGCTAGATTCCGACCGTCGCATGGCCCACGCCCTGCTCGACCTCCGACTTCTCCTCCTCCCCCGCTAGGGGGAGCAGCTGCGCGTGGCGGCCGCCAGAAGCCGCGAACCAGTCCCGAGGAGTCCGCAGGTCGAAGCCCAGAGAGGAACCGTGAAGCACGCCATGACGAAGCCCGAAGACCCGAACCGCGTCCTGCTGTTCGACACCACGCTGCGCGACGGCGAGCAGTCGCCCGGCATCTCGCTCAACAAGACCGAGAAGCTCGAGATCGCCCACCAGCTCGCGCGCCTCGGGGTGGACGTCATCGAGGCGGGCTTCCCCATCGCCTCTCCGGGGGACTTCGCCGCGGTCGAGGCGATCGCCCGCGAGGTGGAGGGACCGATCATCTGCGGCCTGGCCCGCGCCCACGCCGCCGACATCGAGCGCGCGGCCGACGCGGTGCGCGACAGCCAGCGCCCGCGGATCCACACCTTCCTGTCGACGTCGGACATCCACATCGAGCACCAGCTGCAGTCCACGCGCGAGGACGTCCTGGGCCAGGCGCGCGCCGCCGTGGCCCACGCCCGCGCGCTGTGCGACGACGTCGAGTTCTCGCCGATGGACGCGACCCGCTCGGACGTCGAGTTCTGCGCCTCGGTGCTGCAGGCGGCGATCGAGGAGGGCGCGACGACGATCAACATCCCGGACACCGTCGGCTACGCCACGCCGCTGGAGTACGCGGCGTTCCTGCGCCGCCTCTACGAGCTGGTCCCCGGCCTGCACGACGTCGTGCTGTCCGTGCACTGCCACGACGACCTCGGGCTGGCGGTCGCCAACTCGCTGGCCGGCGTCCAGGCCGGCGCGCGCCAGGTCGAGTGCGCGGTCAACGGCATCGGCGAGCGCGCGGGCAACGCGTCCCTGGAGGAGCTCATCATGCTCTTCCGGACCCGCAGCGCCGACCTGGGCCTGCACACCGGCGCGGAGTCGACGGAGATCGCTCGCACGTCGCGGCTGGTCTCGCGGCTCACCGGCTACCCGGTGCAGCCCAACAAGGCCGTCGTCGGACGCAACGCCTTCGCCCACGAGTCGGGCATCCACCAGGACGGCGTTCTGAAGGAGCGCTCGACCTACGAGATCATGGACGCACGGTCCGTCGGCCTGGAGGGCAACGACATCGTCCTGGGCAAGCACTCCGGCCGCCACGCGCTGCGCCAGGCGCTGGAGGAGCTGGGCCACCGCCTCGACGGGGCGGCGCTCAACCACGCCTTCCAGCGCTTCAAGGAGATCGCCGACGTCAAGAAGCAGGTGACGGCGATGGACCTCGAGGCGCTCGTCACCGACGAGCTGCGCGGCCAGGCGGCGGTCTACGAGGTCGAGTGGTTCGACGTCGAGGCCTCGACCCGCCGCCCGCCGCACGCGACCGTGGGCGTGCGCACGCCCGAGGGCGAGGTCGTCGAGGGCTCGTTCACGGGCGACGGCCCGGTCGACGCGATCTTCCGCGCGATCTCGGCGGCGACCGGCATCGACGCCCGCCTGCGCGAGTACCGCGTCGGCGCCGTCACCGGCGGCGAGGACGCGCTCGGCGAGGTCAGCGTCGTCGTCGAGCTCGGCCGTCCCGGCGACGCGGTGAAGACCGACATCCCGGGCGTGCTCGACGGCGAGCGGGTCACGGGCGCCGGGCAGGCCGTGGCCACCGACATCATCGCCGCCTCGGCGACCGCCTACGTGCGGGCGCTCGGCACCGCGGTGCGCCGCGCGCGCGTCGCCGCCGAGGACCGCGTGGCGGCCGGCACCGCCACCCCGTAGCCCGCGTGCGCGCGCACGAGCTCGTCGACCCCGGCGCGCTCGTGCGCGACGCCGCGGCGCTCGTCCAGGTGCCCTCGGTCACCGGCGACGAGCGGGCGGCGCTCGAGCGCCTCGGCGAGCTCGCCGCCGCCCTGGGCCTCGAGCCCGAGCTGCGCCGCCACGACCTCGCGGCGCTGCGCGCCCACCCCGACCACCCGGGCGAGGAGGCACCGCGCGACGAGCTGTGGGGCCTGACGGTCCGAGCCCCCGGCGGCGGCGCGGCGCGGCGCGTGGCGCTGTGCGGCCACGTCGACGTGGTCGCGCCCGGGACGGTCCCGTGGGCGCACGGCCCGTGGTCGGGCGTCGTGGCCGACGGCTGGCTGCACGGCCGCGGCAGCGTCGACATGAAGGGCGCGACGGTCGCCGCGCTCCACGCGCTCGCCGCCCACGCCCGCACGTCCGGCGGCGCCGTCGAGGCCGTCCTGCTCGCGGTGGCCTCCGAGGAGGACGGCGGCCTGGGCGCCTTCGCCGCCGTGCGGGACGACGCCGCCTTCGACCTCTGCGTCATCCCGGAGCCGACGGGCTTCGACGTCGTCTGCGCGCAGGCCGGCGCGCTGACCTTCACCGGCACCGTCCCCGGCGTGGCGGCCCACGCCGCGCAGCGCCTCGAGGGCGTAAGCGCGATCGACCGCTACGTGCCCGTCCATGCGGCGCTCGCGGCGCTCGAGGCGGAGCTCAACGCGGACGTGGCACATCCGCTCATGCGCGAGCTCCCGCTGCCCTACCCGCTGCTCGTCGGCCGGCTCGCGGCGGGGGAGTGGTCGAGCTCGGTCCCCGACCGCCTGGACTTCGAGGGGCGGGCGCCCGTGCGGGTGGGGGAGGACCCGGGGGCGGCGCGCGCGGCGGTCGAGGCGGCGGTCCGCGCCGCGTGTCCCGAGGCGAGCGTGGCGTGGACCGGCGGCCAGTTCGCCTCCGCCCAGACCGACCACGACGGCCCCGTCGCCCGGCTCGCGCTCGCGGCGGTCGGCGCGGAGCTGGGACGTCCCGGGCGGGTGATCGGGGTGCCCTACGGCGCCGACATGCGGCTCTTCTGCGCGGCCGGCGTCCCCACGGTGATGGTCGGCCCGCCGGGGATCGAGCTGGCCCACGCGGTCGACGAGCGCGTCGCCGTCGACGACCTGGTCACCACGGCGCGGGTCCTGGCGCGGATCCTCGACGGCGCCGATGCTCCGGCCTAGCGGCATACAGCTGTACGTGATAGCGTACAGTCCTCCAGATGGCCGTCGCCGAGCCCACCATCGACGCGCAGATCCACGTCGGCCCGCGCGTGCGCGCGCTGCGCGAGGGCATGGGCCTGTCGCTGCGCGACCTCGCGGAGCGCTCGGGCGTCAGTGCCCCGATGCTCTCCCAGGTCGAGCGCGGCGAGACGAGCCCGACCCTCCAGGTGGCCGGCCGCATCGCGGCGGGGCTGGAGCTGCGCCTCAGCCAGCTCCTGCGCCTGGACGAGGAGGGGATGGTCACCGTCGTTCGCGCGGGCGACCGCCGGCGCGGCGGCGGCGCCGCCGGCCACGCCTTCGAGGTCCTGACGCCGCCGCTGCCCGGTCAGCGCGCCGAGCTCAGCCGCCACGTCCTCGCGCCCGGCGCGACGACCGGCGGCGAGGGCGACCCGCCGATGCACGAGCCCGGCAGTCGCGAGATCGCGCTGGTCGAGCAGGGCCGGGTCGTCCTGCACATCGACGGCGCCACGACGTCCCTGGAGGCCGGCGACACCGTGACGTTCGACGCCGACCTGCCCCACCGCTTCGAGAACCCCGGCCCCGACGAGGCCGTCCTGCTGGCCGTGGTGTCGGCGGGGCTGCGCCGGAGCTGATCCCACACCACCCGAGAGCCACGATGCCCCAGACGCTGTTCGACAAGATCTGGCAGGCCCACGAGGTCGCGCCGAACCTGCTGTACATCGACCTGCACCTCGTGCACGAGGTCACCAGCCCGCAGGCCTTCGACGGCCTCCGGCTCGCCGGGCGCCCCGTGCGCCGGCCCGACCGCACGATCGCCACGGCCGACCACAACGTGCCGACCGACGGCACGCCGATCGCCGCCCGCATCCGCGACGAGCTCAGCCGCAAGCAGGTCGAGACGCTCGAGGCCAACTGCGCGGAGTTCGGCGTCCCGGTCTTCAGCCTCGGCTCCGAGCACCAGGGGATCGTCCACGTCATCGGGCCCGAGCTCGGGCTGACCCAGCCGGGGATGACGATCGTCTGCGGCGACTCGCACACCGCCACGCACGGCGCGTTCGGCGCGCTGGCGTTCGGCATCGGCACGAGCGAGGTCGAGCACGTGCTGGCCACGCAGTGCCTCGTCCAGCACAAGCCCAAGGCGATGCGCATCCGCTACGAGGGCGAGCGCGGCTTCGGCGTCACCGCCAAGGACATGATCCTCGCGACGATCGGCCAGATGGGCGTCGACGGCGCCGTCGGGCACGTCGTCGAGTTCGCCGGCCCGGCGATCGAGGCGCTCTCCATGGAGGGCCGCATGACGATCTGCAACATGACGATCGAGGGCGGCGGCCGCGCGGGCATGATCGCCCCGGACGAGACGACCTTCGCCTGGGTGCAGGAGCACGGCGGGACGGTCGACCCGGCCTGGCGCGAGCTCTTCACCGAGGAAGGCGCGACCTTCGACAAGGAGGTCGTCGTCGACGTCGGCGCGATCAGCCCGATGGTCTCGTGGGGCACGACGCCGGCGCAGGTCATCCCGGTCACCGAGGCGGTCCCGCAGCCGCAGACCGAGGGCGAGCAGCGCGCGCTGCAGTACATGGGCCTCGAGCCCGGCACGCCGATGCAGGACGTCAAGCTCGACCGCATCTTCATCGGCTCCTGCACGAACTCGCGCATCGGTGACCTGCGTGCCGCCGCGAAGGTCGTCGAGGGCCGCAAGGTCGCCTCGGACGTCCACGCGATGGTCGTCCCGGGGTCGGTCCAGGTGAAGGCGCAGGCCGAGGCCGAGGGCCTCGACGAGGTCTTCAAGGCCGCGGGCTTCGACTGGCGCGGCGCGGGCTGCTCGATGTGCCTGGGCATGAACCCGGACACGCTGGACCCGGGCGAGCGCTGCGCGAGCACCTCGAACCGCAACTTCGAGGGCCGTCAGGGCCGCGGCGGGCGCACGCACCTCGTCTCCCCGGAGATGGCCGCCGCCGCCGCGATCGCCGGCCACTTCGTCGACATCCGCGACTGGAGCTAGAGCATGGACCCGTTCACGAAGGTCTCCGGCCCCGTCTCCGTGCTGCTGCGCGACGACGTGGACACCGACCAGATCATCCCCAAGCAGTTCCTCAAGCGGGTCGAGCGCACCGGCTTCGGCGAGTTCCTCTTCTACGACTGGGCCAAGGAGCCCGGCTGGGAGCTGCCGAAGAACGAGGTGCTCGTCACGGGCCGCAACTTCGGCTGTGGCTCGAGCCGCGAGCACGCGCCGTGGGCGCTCGAGGACTACGGCTTCCGGACGGTCATCGCCTCGAGCTTCGCCGACATCTTCCGCTCGAACTGCACGAAGATCGGCCTCCTGCCGGTCCAGCTCGACGACGCCGACGTGCGCGCGATCGCCGAGGCGGGCCAGGTGACCGTCGACCTGGACTCCCAGACGGTGACGTGGCCGGGCGGCGAGGCGTCCTTCGAGATCGACCCCGAGATCCGCCACCGCCTGCTCAACGGCCTGGACGACGTCGCCCTGACCCTCCAGCAGGGCGACGCGATCGACCGCTACGAGGCCGAGCGCGAGCGCTCGGGCCCTGTCACGACCGAGGTGGCGGCGACCGCCTGACGCCGGGTGGTTCACCGGCGGCGGGCGCGGGAACGCTCCCGCCGCCATGGCACCACGCAAGCTCCTCTGTGCACTCAGCGCGGCCGTCGCCCTCGCGGCCGTGCCGGCCCCCGCCCAGGCGATCGTCACGCCCGGCGTCATGACCTACACCGAGGGCGCGCAGTGCACGGCGAACTTCCTGTTCACCGACGGCACGAGCACCTACGTCGGCCAGTCGGCGCACTGCGCCACGACCTCCGGCGCCACCACGACCAACGGCTGCGAGGCCACGTCGCACCCGATCGGCACGCCCGTCGAGGTCCGCGGCGCGTCCCAGCCCGGCGTGCTGGCCTACAGCTCCTGGCTGGCCATGCGCGCGGCGGGGGAGACCGACGACGAGACCTGCCGCTACAACGACTTCGCGCTCGTCCGCCTCTCGCCGGCCGACGCCGCGGCGGCCGACCCGACCGTCCCGCGCTTCGGCGGGCCCACCGGCGTGGGGACCGCCGAGACCGGCGAGGCGCTGGCCAGCTACCAGAACTCCTCGCTGCGCCTGGGCATCCCGCTGCTCAGCCCGAAGAACGGCATCGCGGTCCTCCGCTCGCCCGGCGGCTGGTCGACGACCGTCTACACCGTCACGCCCGGCATCCCGGGGGACTCCGGCTCGGGCTACCTCAACGCCAGCGGCCAGGCCATCGGCACGCTCAGCACCCTCGCCGTCCTCCCGCTCCCGCTCTCCAACGGCGTGGGCGACCTCGGCCGCGAGCTCGCCTACGCCCGCGCGCACGGCATCCCGGGCCTGCAGCTCGTGGACGGGCGGCGGGCGTTCCGGCCGTCGTTGCTGGGGTTGACGTAGGGCGGTGGCGTCCTCCGTGCGCGGTCGTGGCGGCTCGGCGAGCGTGAGTGGGGAGTTGCGCTCGGCATGCGAGCGCAAGTCCCCACTCACGACCGCTCTGGCGCGTCGGCGCTCGCGCCGACCGTGACGCTGAAGTTGACCGCCACATAGGCGGTCAACTCCAGGCTCGCGTGCGGCTGGCCGCGAACGACCCGCGCGGAACGCCACCACCGCCGGCGCCCACTCTCCCTCGGTGCCGAACGACGAGCCCCCCGGACACCGCGACCGCGACGAGCGGCGCGCCGCCGCCGTCAGACGACGACGCCCCCGCCGACGCGCGCCCCATAACCTCCCGCGCCGCCATGCCCAAGATCGTCACGCTCCCCGGGGACGGCATCGGCCCCGAGATCCTCGAGCCGGCCGTCGGCGTCCTCCAGCGGCTGGTCGACGGGGTGGAGGTGGAGGAGCACGTCTTCGGCGGCGCCTCGATCGACGCCCACGGCACCGCGCTGACCGACGAGGTCCTCGACGCCTGCAAGGGCGCCGACGCCGTCCTGCTGGCCGCCGTCGGCGGTCCGAAGTGGGACACGACGGACCCGAACGCGCCGCGGCCCGAGCAGGGGCTGCTCGGCCTGCGCAAGGGGCTCGGGCTGTTCGCGAACCTCCGCCCGGTCCGGCCGGTGCCCGCGCTCCTCGACGCCAGCCCGCTGCGCCGGGACCGCATCGAGGGCACGGACCTCCTCGTCGTGCGCGAGCTCACGGGCGGCATCTACTTCGGCGAGAAGACCCGCACCGCGGACAGCGCGACCGACGTCTGCACGTACTCGCGCGAGGAGGTCACCCGCATCGCCGAGGTCGCCTTCGGCGCGGCCCGGCGCAAGGTCACGAGCGTCGACAAGGCCAACGTCCTGGAGACCAGCCGCCTGTGGCGCGAGGTCGTGGGGGAGGTCGCCCAGGGCAAGGACGTCCCGCTCGAGCACCTGCTCGTCGACAACGCCGCGATGCAGCTGGTCGCCAACCCCAGCGACTTCGACGTCATCCTCACCGAGAACATGTTCGGCGACATCCTCAGCGACGAGGCGGCGATGATCACCGGCTCCATCGGGATGCTGCCGTCCGCCTCGCTGGGCCAGGAGGGCGACCCCGGCCTGTTCGAGCCGGTCCACGGCTCGGCGCCGGACATCGCCGGCCAGGGCATCGCCAACCCGCTGGCGATGTTCCTGTCCACCGCCCTGCTGCTGCGCCACGGACTCGGTCGAGAGGACGAGGCGCGTGCACTAGAGTCCGCGGTGGACAAGGCCCTTGACCAGGGGCTGCGCACCCGGGACCTCGGCGGCACCGCGAGCACCGCCGAGGCGGCGGACGCCGTGCTCGCCGCGCTGTAGGAGGACGCCACGATGGAGCAGGCCGAGCTGATCTGGATGAACGGCGAGTTCGTCCCCTGGGACGAGGCCAAGGTCCACGTCCTCACCCACGGCCTGCACTACGGCACGGGCGTCTTCGAGGGCATCCGCTGCTACGACACGGAGATCGGCCCGGCGGTCTTCCGCCACCAGGACCACGTCGACCGGCTGTTCAAGAGCGCGGAGCTCTACTACATGCCGATCCCGTTCGACCGCGAGCAGCTGCGCCAGGCCACGCTCGAGCTCATCGGCCGCAACGGCATGCGCTCCTGCTACATCCGGCCGCTGGTCTTCCGCGGCTACGGGACGATGGGCCTCTTCCCGCTCGACGCGCCCGTCGACGTCGCCATCGCCGTCTGGGAGTGGGGCGCCTACCTCGGCGAGGAGGGCAAGACGCGCGGCGTGCGCGCGAAGGTCTCCTCCTGGCGGCGCATCAGCCCCGACTCGCTGATCCCGCACGCCAAGGCCAGCGGCCAGTACCTCAACTCGATCCTCGCGAAGATCGAGTCCCACAAGGCCGGCTACGAGGAGGCGATCCTCCTCGACGACAAGGGCTTGGTCTGCGAGGGCACCGGCGAGAACCTCTTCGTCGTGCGCGACGGCGTCATCTCCACGCCGCCCCAGACCGCGTCGATCCTCGACGGCATCAACCGCAAGTCGGCGATCCAGATCGCCCGCGACCTGGGCTTCGAGGTCGTCGAGCGCGACATCGCGCGCGCCGAGCTCTACCTCGCCGACGAGCTGTACTGCACCGGCACCGCCGCCGAGCTCACCCCGATCCGCGAGGTCGACGACCACGCGGTCGGCACCGGCGAGCCCGGCGAGGTCACCCGCGCCGTCCAGCAGGCCTTCGAGGACGCGCTGCACGGCCGCAGCGAGCGCTACCGGGAGTGGCTGGACCCGGTGCCCCAGCGCGTGGAAGCGCAGACGTGAGCCCCGTCGAGCTCTACGACGCGACCCTGCGCGACGGGATGCAGGGCGAGGGCATGTCGCTCACCGCGGCCGAGAAGGTCCGCGTCGCGCACGTCCTCGACGACCTCGGCATCCACCTCGTCGAGGCGGGCTTCCCGGCCTCGAACCCCAAGGAGCTCGAGCTCTTCGAGCTGCTGCGCGGCGAGACGTTCGAGCGCGCGACGATCGTCGCCTTCGGCATGACCCGGCGCCGGGACGTCGCGGCCGCCGACGACCCCGGCCTGCGCGTGCTGGCGGAGTGCTTCGCCCCGGTCACGACCATCGTCGGCAAGACCTGGACGCTGCACCTCGAGAAGGTCGTGCGCGTCTCTCGCGACGAGAACCTCGACCTCATCGGCTCGTCGGTCGAGTTCCTCGCCGGCGCCGGCAAGCGCGTCGTCTACGACGCCGAGCACTTCTTCGACGGCTTCCGCGACGACCCCGACTACAGCGTCGCCTGCCTGCGTGCCGCCGCCCAGGCCGGCGCGGAGCGCGTCGTGCTGTGCGACACCAACGGCTCGTCGCTGCCCCACCAGATCGCCGAGGCGACCCGCACGGTCCGCGCCGCGCTGCCCGACGTCGCCGTCGGGATCCACTGCCACAACGACCTCGAGTGCGGCGTGGCCAACTCGCTGGCCGCGGTCGCCGAGGGCGCGACGCAGGTCCAGGGGACGATGAACGGGATCGGCGAGCGCACCGGCAACGCGAACCTCGTCTCGATCATCGCCGCGCTCCAGGTCAAGCTCGGCCACGAGGTGCTCGAGCCCGCGCGCCTCGCGCGCCTGACCGAGAGCGCCCACGTCGTCGACGAGCTGCTCAACCTCAACCCGGACCCGCACCAGCCGTGGGTCGGGCGCAGCGCCTTCGCCCACAAGGGCGGGCTGCACGTCGCCGGGGTGCGCGCCGACGCCTCGACGTTCGAGCACGCGGACCCCGCCGTCGTCGGCAACCGCCGCGAGCTGCTGGTCTCCGAGCTGGCGGGCCGCCACACCGTCCTCGAGAAGGCCAGCGAAGCCGGGCTGTCGATGGACGAGGCCGCTGCCTCGCGGGTCATCGACCGGGTCAAGGAGCTCGAGCACGAGGGCTTCCAGTTCGAGGCCGCCGACGGCTCCTTCGAGCTGCTGCTGCGCAAGGAGACCGGCGAGTACGAGCCCCTCTTCCGCCTCGAGAGCTGGCGCGCGATCGTCGAGCAGCGCGCCGACGGCAAGGTCGAGACCGAGGCGACGATCAAGATCTGGGTCGACGGCGAGCGCTACGTGCGCACGGCCGAGGGCAACGGCCCGGTCAACGCCCTGGACAAGGCGCTGCGCGGGGCGATCGTCGAGGTGCACCCGCACCTCGAGGCGATCGACCTCGTGAACTACAAGGTGCGCATCCTCGACGAGGCCCACGGGACCGACGCGATCACGCGCGTGTTCATCGACGCCTCCGACGGCAGCGCCGTGTGGGGCTCGACCGGGGTGCACGAGAACGTCATCGCAGCGTCGTGGCAGGCGCTGGTGGACTCGCTGGAGTTCGCCGAGCAGCCCGGCCGGGTGCGCGCCGGGCGCACGACGCCCGCGTGATCGACCTCGCCAAGCCGGTCATCGGCCCCGAGGAGGAGGCCGCGGTCCTCGAGGTCCTGCGCTCGGGCCAGCTCTCGCTCGGGCCGACCGGCCCCGCCTTCGAGCGGCGCTTCGCCGGTCGCCTCGGCGTGGCCCACGCGTGCGCGGTCTCCTCGGGCACGGCGGGCCTGCACCTCGCGCTGCGCGCCGTCGGCGTGCAGGCCGGCGACGAGGTCGTCACCTCGCCGTTCTCGTTCGTGGCCAGCGCCAACGCCCCGCTGTTCGAGGGCGCGCGGCCGGTCTTCGCCGACATCGACCCGCGCACGCTGAACCTCGACCCTGAGGCGGCGCGGGCGGCGGTGACCGAGCGCACGACGGCCGTCCTGCCGGTCCACATCTTCGGCTTCCCCGCCGACCTGCCCGCCTTCGAGGCCTTCGGGCTGCCGATCGTCGAGGACGCGTGCGAGGCGCTGGGGGCGGTGCACGCCGACGGCACCCCGGTCGGCGGCCGCGGCCACCCGGCGGTCTTCGGCTTCTACGCCAACAAGCAGATGACCACCGGCGAGGGCGGGATGGTCGCGCTGGCCGACGACGCGCAGGCCGAGCGGATGCGCTCGGAGCGCAACCAGGGCCGTGCCCCGGACATGGGGTGGCTGGACCACGACCGCCTGGGCTTCAACTACCGCCTGACCGACCTCCAGGCGGCGATCGGCCTCGTCCAGCTGGACCGCCTCGACGGCATGCTCGCCGACCGCGCCCGGGTCGCCGGGTGGTACCGCGAGGCGCTCGCGGACCTCGCGGCCCAGCGCCCGCTCGGCCTGCCGTGCGAGGACGCCGGTGGCGACCGCCGCGGCTGGTTCGTCTTCGTCGTCCAGGTCCCGCCGGACGGCCCGCCGCGCGACACGGTCATCGAGCGCCTGCGCGAGCAGGGCGTCGGCTGCAAGCCCTACCTGCCGGCGATCCACCTCATGAGCTCCTACCGTGAGCGCTTCGGCCACCGCGAGGGCGAGTTCCCGGTGTGCGAGGACGTCGCGGCCCGGTCCGTGGCCCTTCCGTTCCACCCGGCCTTGCGCCAGGATGAGGTGGGCCGGGTAGCGGAGGCGCTGACCGCCGCACTCGACGGACCCATCTAGCCCGACCGCCGCCATGGACCTCGACCGGCTCGCCGCCCGCCGCGAGGCGCACGACCGCCAGCGGCGCAGCCTGCGCCGCGAGCAGGAGCTGCGGGCGCGCCGGCGGGCGCAGCGCGTCGGCCTCGTCGGGTTCCTCGCCGCGGCCGCCCTGCCGGTGGTCCTCTGGCACCACGTCATCGCGATGATCGCGTCGGAGTTCGAGCTCGAGTGGCGCTACCTGCTGACCGGCTGGACGCCGTGGGCGCTCATGGCGCTCGGCATGCTGTGCTTCGTCCGGGTCTGGATGCTCGACCGCCGTGCCCGCGGCAGCCGCTTCCACGTCGTGGGCGGCGGAGCGTGGTTCGGCTGGGGCGTGACGCTGTACCTGCTCGGCTTCGCGCTGGCCACGCAGGTGGCGCAGATCGCGACGTCGCTGCACGGCGCGTAGGCTCCGCGGCCGCATGAGCCGCTTCGCCGAGCCGCAGGACCCGGTCTTCCGGGAGCTCAACACGTCGCTGGGCTTCGACCGCCGCCTCTGGCGGGAGGACCTCGACCAGTCGCGCGCCCACGCGACGATGCTCGCCGCCCGCGGGATCATCGCCGAGGGCGAGCGCGACGAGCTGCTGCGCGGCCTCGACGCGGTGGCCGCCGAGCTCGAAGGGGGGACCTTCCCGTTCGCGCCCGACGACGAGGACGTCCACATGGCCGTCGAGCGCCGGCTCACCGAGCTCGTCGGCGCGGTCGGCGGCAAGCTCCACACCGCCCGCTCGCGCAACGACCAGGTCGCCACGGACGTCGCGCTGTGGACCCGCGGCGCCGTCGACCGCGCGCTGGGCCACCTGCGCGACCTGCAGCACGCGCTCGTCGACGCCGCCGAGCGCCATCTCGACTGGCCGCTGCCGGGCTACACCCACCTCCAGCGCGCGCAGCCGGTCTACCTCTCCCACCACCTGCTCGCCTACTTCTGGATGCTCGAGCGCGATCGCACCCGCCTGGAGGCGGTGCGGGCCGCCACCGAGGTCCTGCCGCTGGGCGCCGGCGCGCTGGCGGGCACGAACTTCGACATCGACCGGCGGATGGTCGCCGAGCAGCTCGGCTTCAGCACCGTGGCGCCGAACTCCATCGACGCCGTCGCCAACCGCGACTTCGTCGTCGACTTCATCAGCGCGGCCGCGACGTGCGCGACCCACTTGTCCCGCCTGGGCGCCGAGGTCGTGCTCTGGGCCTCGAGCGAGTTCGGCTTCCTGGTCCTGCCCGACGCGTGGTCCTCGGGCTCGTCGATCATGCCCCAGAAGAAGAACCCCGACGCCGCGGAGCTCCTGCGGGCGAAGGCCCCGCGGATCGCCGGCCACCTGACGGCGCTGCTCGGGGTGCAGCACGCGCTGCCGCTGACCTACAACAAGGACCTCCAGGAGGACAAGGAGCACCTGTTCGACGCGGCCGACACGCTCGAGCTCGTCCTGCAGGCCGCCACCGGGATGGTGGCCGGCGCGCGCTTCGACCGTGAGCGGATGGCCGCCGCGGCCTCCGACGACCTCATCGCCGCGACCGACGTCGCCGACCACCTCGTGAAGCTCGGCGTCCCGTTCCGCGAGTGCCACGGCGTGGTCGCCGGCCTCGTGCGCACGGCGGTGGAGTCCGGCCGCGGCCTGGGCGACCTGCGCGACGACGAGCTGCGCGCGGCGCACCCGAAGCTCGAGCCCGCCGACGTGCGCGGGCTGCTCGTGCAGTCGTCGTGGCTGGAGTCCAAGGCCAGCGAGGGCGGCACGGCCCTGGCCCGCGTGCGCGAGCAGCTCGAGCAGGCCCGCGCGCTGCTGTGAGCGGGGACGGGCGGGAGGTCCTGCCGCCCGCGTTCTACGACCGCCCCGTCGTCGAGGTCGCCCGGGAGCTCGTCGGCTGCCTGCTGGTGTGCGGCGACACCTCGGGTGTCGTGGTCGAGACCGAGGCCTACCACGAGTCCGAGCCGGCCTGCCACGCCTACGTCGGCAAGACCGCCCGCACGTCCGTGCTGTTCGGCCCGCCCGGCACGGCCTACGTGTACCGCTCCTACGGCATCCACGCCCTGGTCAACGCGGTGTGCGAGGCCGAGGAGGTCGGCGCCGCGGTGCTCATCCGCGCGCTGGAGCCGGTCGACGGCATCGGGCTGATGCAGGAGCGCCGCGGCCTCGAGCGCCTCGAGGACCTCTGCTCCGGGCCGGGCAAGCTCACACAGGCGCTGGGCTTCGACCTCGAGGCCAACGCCACGTCGCTCGCCGACGGGCCGGTGCGGCTCCTCGGCCGCGACCCGGACGCCCCCGCTCCGGCGCTCCTGGCCGGGACGCGCATCGGGATCACGAAGGGCGTCGAGCTGCCCTGGCGCTTCTGCGCGGCCGGCAGCCGGCACGTCTCGCGGCCGTGGCCGCCCGGCCTGCGCGAGACCGTGGCGCGCCGCCGCACGGCCTCCTAGCCCGGCGGGGTGGCGCCGCCCGCGGCGGCGCCCGTCCCGCCGGTGCCGCCGTCGCCCGTCCCGCCCGGCGTGGGCGTCGCCGGGGCCGGCGTGGCCGGCGTCTCGGGCTGCGGGGCTGGCTGCTCGGGCATGGCCGGGGCCTCGGGCTGCGGCGCCTGCTGCGAGCGCGGCTGGGACGGGCTCGACCCGCCCGTCCCCCCGGTGCCGCCGCTGCCGCCGCCGTCCGTGGCGGGGCTGTCAGGCGCCTCGCTGTCGGGCACGTCCTCGCTGGACGGCGCTGCCGGCGCCGGCACGGGCGTCGTGGTCGTCGTCGGCTTGGGCGGCAGGCCGCGCTCCTTGCGCCGCTCGGCCTCGCGCTCCTCGTAGATGCGCTTGGCGGCCACGGCGAGGTCGTGCCAGATGAGCGCGGGGAACGTGCCGCCCGTGACCTCCTGGCCGCCGAACTCGCTCTCCATCGGCTTGAGCGTGTCGGGGTAGCCGACCCAGACGGCGATGGTGAAGCGCTCGGTGAAGCCCACGAACCAGGCGTCGCCGTTGTTCTCGGTCGTCCCGGTCTTGCCGGCGGCGAACCCGCCGTAGGCCGCGCGCTTGGCGGTGCCGAACTTCACCGGCCCCTGCAGGAGCTGCGTCGCCAGCTGCGCGGTGCCCTCGCCGAGGACGCGGTCCTTGCGCACCCGGTTGCGGCGCACGTCGGGGAACCTGCCGTTGCCGTCGGTGTCGACGTTGCGCTCGACCTTCTTGATGCCGACGGGACCCTCCTCGCCCGAGCCCAGCGTGCCGGAGATGCGCAGGCCGCCGGTGGCGAAGGTCTCGTAGGCGTGGGCCATGTCCAGCGGCGTGACGCCCTCGCGCAGGCCACCGAGCGTCATCGCGAGGTTGTCGGACACCGGCGTGCGGATGCCCATGCGCTCGGCGAGCCGGGCGACCTTCTTCGTGCCGACCTTGATGCCGGCCGCGGCGAAGACCGCGTTGTCGGAGGTCGTCAGGCCGCCCGCGAGGGTCTGGGACCCGCTGTAGTTGTCGTCGAAGTTGTTGACGACGAACTTCTCGCCGGGGGAGTTCGGGACCTTGAACTCGCGCTTGCGCGACGGCCAGACCGAGCCGGGCCCGTAGCCCTGGCGCAGCGCCTCGGCGAGGATGAAGGGCTTGAAGGCCGACCCGGGCTGGCGCTGGCCCTGGGTGGCGAGGTTGAAGGGGCGCTCGTCGTAGTCGTGCCCGCCGACCATCGCGCGGACCTCGCCCGTGCGGTTGTCGATGGCGACGACCGACGCGGTCGGTCCGCCCTGCCACGAGAGGTAGCGGTTGACGGCCGCCTCGGCGGCGCGCTGCATCTCGAGGTCGAGCGTCGTCGTGATGCGCAGCCCGCCCTCGAAGGCCTGGCGCGCGCCGAGGTGGTCGACGAGCTGCTGGCGCACCCACGAGACGAAGTAGGGCACGCCCTTGACGTCCTGCACGTCGTAGCGCAGCCGCGGCGGCGCGACCTGGTCGCGGTCGGGCAGCGGGGCGAGGACCGCCTCGTCGTACTGCTGGCGGGTGATGCGGCGCTGGTCGAGCATGTAGCGCAGCACGAGGTCGCGCCGGCGCTTGGCCGCCTGCGGGTGGGCGACGGGGTCGTAGCCGCTGGGCGACTGGATGATCCCCGCGAGCAGCGCGGCCTCGGCGGGCTCGAGCTCGGTGACGCAGCGCCGCCGCGCGACGCCGCAGCCCTCGTGCTCGGGGCGCCGGCCGAAGTACGTCTGGGCGGCCGACTCGATGCCGTAGGCGCCGTTGCCGAAGTAGACCGCGTTGAGGTACTCCTCGAGGATCTTCTCCTTCGACCACTTGCGGGTCATGTGGTACGCGAGCGCCGCCTCGCGCACCTTGTTGACCACGGTGCGGTCCTCCTGGTCCTCGAGCGCGACCTTGATGAACTGCTGCGGGATGGTCGAGGCGCCCTGGCGCTGGCCGCCGGTGAGGCCCTGGACGAAGGCGCGGGCGATGCCGCGCACGTCGACCCCGGAGTTCTCGTAGAAGCGGCGGTCCTCGATCGCGATGACCGCGAAGCGCACGAGCGGCGGGATCTCCCGCGCGCGCACGATGATGCGCCCGTCGTTGGAGGTGAGCGTCGCGAGCTTCGTGCCGTGCGCGTCGAGGAGGATCGAGTTCTTGCGCTTCTCGACCTGCGGGATCGCCTCGAGCTCGGGCAGGTCGGAGGCGACCGCCATCATCATCCCGAAGACCGTGGAGATCCCGGCCAGGACCATGACCGGGATGAGCACCGCCAGCAGCCGCAGCTTCTTCAGGCGCGGGCGACCGCCCGGCGCGGCGCCGGGCAGGGGCAGTGGCGTGACGTTGTGACCGGAGTCGCTCACAGTCGAGGCGCGCCCCGGGAAGGGGGTCGGGGGGACGGCGCGAGCCACGGCGGCAACAGGGCCCGCGCGCGAGGCAACCCTATCATCGCCCCGCGATGCCTCCGGCCGCCGACGACGCCCGCCACCTGCTGCGCAACGCGCACGAGTCCCTGCCGGAGGGCGGCCTCCAGCGCAAGCTCGAGCTCGCCGCGAAGGAGGGCCGCCAGCTGCGCGTCAAGCTCGGGCTGGACCCGACGGCGCCCGACATCCACCTCGGCCACTCCGTCGTCCTGCGCAAGCTGCGCGAGTTCCAGGACCTCGGCCACAAGGTCGTCCTCATCGTCGGCGACTACACCGCGCGCGTGGGGGACCCGAGCGGGCGCTCATCCACCCGGCCGGTCCTCTCGCCCGAGGACATCGACGCCAACGCGCGCACGTACTTCGCCCAGGCGCGCACCGTGCTGCGCGACGAGCCCGACCTGCTGGAGGTCCGCCACAACGGCGAGTGGCTCGACATGCCCGCCGAGGACCTCTTCCGCCTCGCGCGCGTGGCCACCGTGGCGCAGGTCCTCGAGCGCGACGACTTCGCCAAGCGCTTCAAGGCGGGCCAGCCCATCTCGGTGCTGGAGACGCTGTACCCGCTGCTGCAGGGCTACGACTCCGTGGCGATCCGCTCCGACGTCGAGCTGGGCGGCACCGACCAGACCTTCAACCTGCTCCTGGGCCGCGACGTCCAGCGCGCCTACGGGATGGACGAGCAGGTCGTGCTCACCATGCCGATCCTGCCGGGCATCGACGGCACCGAGAAGATGTCCAAGTCGCTGGGCAACCACGTCGGCATCACCGAGCCCCCCGGCGAGGTGTTCGGCAAGACGATGCGCCTGCCCGACACGGCGATGGACCAGTGGTTCGCCCTGCTGGCCGTCGACGACCCCGGTCCAGACGCGCACGCGCGCGACCGCAAGCGCGCGCTCGCGCGGGCGATCGTGGACCGGCTGCACGGCGACGGCGCCGGCGCGGCGGCCGAGGCGGAGTTCGAGAAGGTCTTCGTCGCGCGCGACGTCCCGGACGAGATCGACGAGCTGGCCTTCTCCGGCGAGGTCGTGCACCTGCCGGCCCTCGTGGCCGAGGGGTTCGGACGCTCGCGCTCGGAGGCGCGGCGCCTCGTGCAGCAGGGCGGGGTGAAGGTGGACGGCGAGGCGGTGGCCGAGCTGGACGTCCCGGCCGACGCCCTGGACGGCCGGGTGCTGCAGGTCGGCAAGCGCCACTTCCGCAGGCTGCGCCGCGCCGCCTGAGCGCCACTGACTGTCCGTCAGTGGACGGGTGGTCCAGGGAAGCGGCCCCCTCGCCGATGAGTGTGTACACTGCCGCTCCGCGCGGCGGTCAAGCCCCTCCGGGGGCCGCCGGGCCGGAGGTCCGACAAGGACACACCGGAACCGCGCGTCGGGCGCTATACTGCCCGGTCCGCCCCTCAGACCGGCCTCACGGCCGCGACGGGGGAGCGTCCTCCGAAGGAGACCCCTTCCCGGACAGGGCGCGACGGTCTTTGAAAACTCAACAGCATGCGCACCACTCCGACTGGCCGGGATCCGTCCGGGCCGACAGGAGAGGTGTCCAGGTTTCGATCGCTGGCCCCTCGGGGTCGGCGACAACAAGCTAGTAACCGTCATGACTGAGGTCGCTCCGGTGTATGGGGCGCCTCACATGGTCACGACAAGCTCTTCCGCTCTGTGGGCTCACGCCCGCGGAGCACTCGCCGGCCACGTTCGCGTGGCAGGCACTTCACGGAGAGTTTGATCCTGGCTCAGGACGAACGCTGGCGGCGTGCCTAACACATGCAAGTGGAGCGACGAACCCGGCTTCGGCCGGGGGCAAAGCCGCGAACGGGTGAGTAACACGTGGGTCACCTGCCTCGATGACCGGGACAACCCGTCGAAAGACGGGCTAATACCGGATGTGCCCGCAAGGGGAAAGGAAGCTTCGGCCTCCGCATCGGGATGGGCCCGCGGCGCATTAGCTAGTTGGTGGGGTAACGGCCTACCAAGGCGACGATGCGTAGCTGGTCTGAGAGGACGATCAGCCACACTGGGACTGAGACACGGCCCAGACTCCTACGGGAGGCAGCAGTGGGGAATCTTGCGCAATGCGCGAAAGCGTGACGCAGCAACGCCGCGTGTGGGAAGACGGCCTTCGGGTTGTAAACCACTTTCAGTTGGGACGAAGGTTCAGTCGTTAACAGCGGCTTGGACTGACGGTACCTTCACAAGAAGCCCCGGCTAACTACGTGCCAGCAGCCGCGGTAATACGTAGGGGGCGAGCGTTGTCCGGAATCATTGGGCGTAAAGCGCGTGTAGGCGGCTCGGTAAGTCCGCTCTGAAAGTCCAGGGCTCAACCCTGGGATGCGGGTGGATACTGCCGGGCTCGAGTCCGGAAGAGGCGAGTGGAATTCCTGGTGTAGCGGTGAAATGCGCAGATATCAGGAGGAACACCGATGGCGAAGGCAGCTCGCTGGGACGTGACTGACGCTGAGACGCGAAAGCGTGGGGAGCAAACAGGATTAGATACCCTGGTAGTCCACGCCGTAAACGATGGGCACTAGGTGTGGGAGGTGTCGACTCCTCCCGTGCCGAAGCTAACGCATTAAGTGCCCCGCCTGGGGAGTACGGCCGCAAGGCTAAAACTCAAAGGAATTGACGGGGGCCCGCACAAGCAGCGGAGCATGTGGTTTAATTCGACGCAACGCGAAGAACCTTACCTGGGCTTGACATGTACCTGACCGCCCTGGAAACAGGGCTTCCCTTCGGGGCAGGTTCACAGGTGGTGCATGGCTGTCGTCAGCTCGTGTCGTGAGATGTTGGGTTAAGTCCCGCAACGAGCGCAACCCCCGTCGCATGTTGCCAGCATTAAGTTGGGGACTCATGCGAGACTGCCGGTGACAAACCGGAGGAAGGTGGGGATGACGTCAAGTCATCATGCCCCTTATGTCCAGGGCTACACACGTGCTACATTGGCGCGTACAGAGGGCTGCGATACCGCGAGGTGGAGCGAATCCCTCAAAGCGCGTCTCGGTTCGGATTGCAGGCTGAAACCCGCCTGCATGAAGGTGGAGTTGCTAGTAATCGCGGATCAGCATTGCCGCGGTGAATACGTTCCCGGGCCTTGTACACACCGCCCGTCACACCACGGGAGTGAGCAACACCCGAAGCCGGTGGCCTAACCCGCAAGGGAGGGAGCCGTCGAAGGTGGGGCTCGTGACTGGGGTGAAGTCGTAACAAGGTAGCCGTACCGGAAGGTGCGGCTGGATCACCTCCTTTCTAGGGAGCCCTCGCTACAGAGGGCACGTCAGGCACGGCTCGTGCCGGCACCGTCCGCCTGGACCTCCGGGTCCCGCGGCCGGCCGCACGGCGCGCCACCGACCTGACGGCTAGAACGTCGACCGAAACCTGCCGTGCCAGCCGGAGCTCGCCAATGCGAGCTCCCACGGAGCCTCACGCTCCGTGCCCCATCTCGGGGAGCTCGAGCGCGGTGCATGCTGTTGAGCTTTGAGAGACCGGCACCCCGTGAGTCCCACGGGCGCCCTCTCGACGGTCCTTGAGAACTGCACAGCAGCCACATCAGATCCAGGCGTACAACCGATAGCGCCTGGATCAACGCGTCTGACCTCTCTCTTACGGGTCAGACGCGCGGGTATCACCGAGCACTCGCGGAAGCCGGCCCTCGGGCCGGTCTCCTTTGGGTGTTCAGATCACCGTCAAGATAGTAAGGGCACATGGTGGATGCCTTGGCACCTAGAGCCGATGAAGGACGTGGACGACTGCGAAAAGCCACGGTGAGGCGTTGAACAGCCTTTGACCCGTGGATCTCCGAATGGGGAAACCCGGCGCCGGTAATGCGGCGTCTCCGCCGGCTGAACACATAGGCCGTGCGGCGGCAAGCGGGGGAAGTGAAACATCTCAGTACCCCGAGGAAAGTAAATCAACCGAGACTCCCTGAGTAGTGGCGAGCGAAAAGGGATCAGCCCAAACCAGGTACGTGCAAGCGGTCAGGCGTTGCGTGTCTGGGGTTGTAGGGCTCGTGCCCAGGAGCTGACTCTCCTGGCAGCAGTTACAAAGTGGCTGGGTAGGCGAAGCGCGTGGAACCGCGCACCACAGAGGGCAACCGTCCCGTAGCCGAAACCCCGTCACCTGCTGATCGAGTTCCTGAGTAGGTCCGCACCCGTGAAACGCGGACTGAACCTGCGGGGACCACCCTGCAAGGCTAAGTACTCCTAGGTGACCGATAGCGGACTAGTACCGTGAGGGAAAGGTGAAAAGTACCCCGGAAGGGGAGTGAAATAGTACCTGAAACCGTGTGCCTACAAGCGGTGGGAGCAGACTTGTTCTGTGACCGCGTGCTTTTTGCATAACGAGCCGGCGAGTTACTCGTCTGCGGCAAGGTTAAGCGATGAGCGGAGCCGAAGCGAAAGCGAGTCCTAACAGGGCGCATAGTCGTAGGCGGTAGACCCGAAACTGAGCGAGCTACCCATGGGCAGGCTGAAGCGGGGGTAAGACCTCGTGGAGGGCCGAACCGACCTAGGTTGAAAACTGGGCGGATGACCTGTGGGTCGGAGTGAAAGGCTAATCAAGCTCAGTGATATCTGGTTCTCTCCGAAATATATTTAGGTATAGCCTCGGATCAATTGCATCACGGCCGTAGAGCACTGTTTGGACGCGGGGCCCTACCAGGTTACCAACTTCAGGCAAACTCCGAAGACCGTGATGTCTACTCCGGGAGTCAGTTGCTGGGGGATAAACTTCAGCGTCAAAAGGGAAACAGCCCAGACCGCCAGCTAAGGTCCCTAAGTACGTGCTAAGTGGCAAACGATGTCCGAGTGCATAGACAACCAGGAGGTTGGCTTAGAGGCAGCCATCCTTGAAAGAGTGCGTAACAGCTCACTGGTCAAGTGTTCGGGCGCGGATAATGTAACGGGGCTCAAGCACGTCACCGAAGCTGCGGGTGCATCCTCTGGATGCGCGGTAGGAGAGCGTTCCCTCGCCCGTGAAGCGGCGGCGAAAGCCAGCCGTGGAGGCGTGGGAAGTGAGAATGCCGGCATGAGTAACGAAAGAGGGGTGAGAATCCCCTCCACCGATTGTCCAAGGATTCCTGAGCAACGTTCGTCGGCTCAGGGTTAGTCGGGACCTAAGGCGAGGCCGAAAGGCGTAGTCGATGGACAACAGGTTGATATTCCTGTACCACGTCGCAGTCGCTTGACCGACGGGGGGACGGGGAAGGCTACGGGATCCCAGGCGATGGTCGCCCTGGGGTAAGCGTGTAGGGGAGCTCCTAGGCAAATCCGGGACCTCATAACCTGAGACGCGATGCCAGCTGGCTCATGAGCCGGCGAGTCCCTTACGCCATGCCCCCTAGAAAAGCCCCTAGGGAGACTGCACGTGCCCGTACCAAAACCGACACAGGTGGACAAGTAGAGAATACTAAGGTGATCGAGATAACCCTCGTTAAGGAACTCGGCAAAATGGCTCCGTAACTTCGGGATAAGGAGCGCCCCAGTAGGGTGAAGCGCCTGCGCGTGGAGCCCGAGGGGGCCGCAGTGACTAGGCCCAAGCGACTGTTTACCAAAAACACAGGTCTCTGCTAAGTCGCAAGACGACGTATAGGGGCTGACGCCTGCCCGGTGCCGGAAGGTTACGTGGAGGTGTTAGGCGCAAGCCGAAGCACCGAAGCTAAGCCCCGGTAAACGGCGGCCGTAACTATAACGGTCCTAAGGTAGCGAAATTCCTTGTCGGGTAAGTTCCGACCTGCACGAATGGCGTAACGACTTGGGCGCTGTCTCAACGAGGGGCTCGGTGAAATTGCAGTCTCGGTGAAGATGCCGAGTACCCGCGGCTAGACGGAAAGACCCCGTGAACCTTTACTACAACCTGGTATTGGTGTTCGGTGCATCTCGCTCAGGATAGGTGGGAGGCTTTGAAGCACACCCTGCGGGGTGTGTGGAGCCAACCTTGAGATACCACCCTTGGTGTATTGGACATCTAACTCCGCGCCGTCATCCGGGCGGAGAACAGTGCCAGGCGGGTAGTTTGACTGGGGCGGTCGCCTCCCAAAATGTAACGGAGGCGCGCAAAGGTTCCCTCAGTACGGTTGGAAATCGTACGCAGAGTGCAAAGGCAGCAAGGGAGCTTGACTGCGAGACCGACAGGTCGAGCAGGTGCGAAAGCAGGCCTTAGTGATCCGGCGGTAGCAAGTGGAAGTGCCGTCGCTCAACGGATAAAAGGTACTCCGGGGATAACAGGCTTATCGGGCCCAAGAGTCCACATCGACGGCCCGGTTTGGCACCTCGATGTCGGCTCGTCGCATCCTGGGGCTGAAGTAGGTCCCAAGGGTTGGGCTGTTCGCCCATTAAAGCGGTACGCGAGCTGGGTTCAGAACGTCGTGAGACAGTTCGGTCCCTATCTGCCGTGGGCGTTGGAGAGTTGAGAGGATTTGTCCCTAGTACGAGAGGACCGGGATGAACGCACCTCTGGTGTATCTGTTGTCCTGCCAAGGGCATAGCAGGTTAGCTACGTGCGGATCGGATAACCGCTGAAGGCATCTAAGCGGGAAGCCGGCCTCGAGATGAGCTCTCCCATCCCCTTGAGGGAGTAAGAGCCCTGGAAGACCACCAGGTTGATAGGCCGGATCTGGAAGCGCGGTGACGCGTGAAGGAGACCGGTACTAATGGCTCGAGGGCTTGACGGATTTTTTACTGCTCCCTGCGTGTGCAACGCAGGTGGGTGATGCCCGGTGTGGCGCTGTGCGGTTCTGAGGGGCCGTCGGGAGCTCTCGCGAGTTTCCGGTGGCTTTGGCGGGAGGGAAACACCTCTTCCCATTCCGAACAGAGCAGTTAAGCCTCCCAGCGCCGATGGTACTTGGCCCGCAAGGGCCCGGGAGAGTAGGTCGCCGCCGGTCTAGTGTCACGGGCCGTCCCTCCGGGGGCGGCCCGTCGTCGTTCTCCGGCGGTGCGCGGGCCGGCTGACCGTCCACCGCGCGGCAGGTGCCTGGCACGTTCCGCGCGGGGACGCGGGGGGTGCCCGGCAGGTTGAGCACAGCCCTGGCGGAGCGTGCCAGGGGCATTGCCCGCAGACGCGCCGCGGGCGGCCCTGGGGCCGCCCGCTCGCTTGCGTCGTCTCCGTCTGTCCGTGCGGGCGCCGGCCTCCCAGCCGCGGCGCCCGCGGCTCAGCGCGTGCTGAGGTGTCGGGGCCTGCGCGCCGCGCGCTCGACGAGCGGGGCGCCGCAGTCCTGGTCCCGCGCGGGCACCGTGCCCGGGCGGCGAGCCGGACGGCTCGGGCGCAGCGGGACGCGGTGCGGATGCGGATCGTCGTCGTGGTCGTCGGGGACAGCAGCGAGGCGGTCCAGCTCGGGGTCCTCGAGGGTCGCGAAGGCGACGACCAGGTCAACGGCGCGCCGGACGGACTGGCGCCAGGAGGGGCGCTCTGCCGGCCGGGGATCGGGGACAGGGGAGAACATGTGTTCGCCATGGTGCTGGGGCTGGCGGACGGAACCGGCCACCGGACGCCTGTCCCGGAGGATTTGGCTTGTCCATGCGGAATCTGGGCCACAGGACTGCAACGGATCTTGCGGTTGACCTCGCAAGGAGCGGGAATCGGCGCCCCGTCTAGGCTGCCCGGCGTGCTCCACCTGCGCATCGTCGCCCCCTCCGACGTGGCCGATCGCGTCCTCGGGCTGCTGGAGCGCACCGACTCCGTGGTCAACGTCGTGCGCCTGCGCGATGCGGCCAGCAAGCCCGACGGGGACCTGCTGCTGTGCGACGTGGCGCGCGAGGACGCGAGCGTCGTGCTAAGCGACCTGCGCGCCCTCGACGTGCACCGGTGTGGCTCGATCGCCGTCGAGGAGGTCACGACCGCGATCTCCGACGCCCACGACCGGGCCGAGCAGGCGGCCAAGGGCGCGCCGTCGGACGCCGTGGTCTGGGAGCAGGTGCAGGAGCGCACGTCCGAGGAGTCCTCGCTGTCGGGGACCTTCCTGGCGTTCATGGTCCTCGCCATGCTCATCGCCGCCGTGGGGATCTTCCTCGACTCGGAGATCCTCGTGGTGGGCGCGATGGTGGTGGGGCCCGAGTTCGGCCCCATCGCCGGCCTGTGCGTGGCGCTCGTCTCGCTGCGCGGGCGGCTGTCGCTGCGCTCGGCCGCGGCGCTGCTGGTCGGCTTCCCGCTCGGGGTGGGCCTGACGCTGCTCACCGCCCTGGCGTTCAAGGCGACCGGCGTGACGCCCGACACGTTCACCCGCGAGGACCACGGCCTCTCGACGTCGATCGCCAACCCGGACTTCCTGGCGTTCTTCGTCGCCTTCTGCGCCGGTGCCGCGGGGATGCTCTCCCTGAGCACCGCGAAGTCGGGTGCGCTGATCGGGGTCCTCATCTCCGTGACGACGATCCCCGCGGCCGCCAACGTCGCCGTCGCCACCGCCTACGGCGACTGGGACTCGGCGAGCGGCTCGCTGCAGCAGCTCGGCCTGAACGTCGCGGGCATCGTGCTCGCCGGCGTCCTCACCCTCTGGCTGCAGCGGCTGTCCTACCTGCGCCGGCGGGCGTCGCACCGCGCGGCGCTGCGCGGCGACGCCCCGGCGCCCTAGGCGGCGGTGCCCAGCGACGCCCAGACCTCGATCTTCGTGCGCACGCGCTGGACCACGTCGGAGGTGAACTCCGTCGTGGAGGCGTGGCCGCCGAGGTCCGGCGTGCGCACGCCCGCGGCGGCGGCCTCGAGGACCGACTCGTAGATGGCGCGCGAGGCGCGCGACGCGCCCTCGTACCCCGCCACGCCGGCGTAGTGCAGGACGGCCGCGCAGGAGAGGATCATCGCCATCGGGTTGGCGACGTCCTTGCCCTGGAGCGTCGGGGCGGTGCCGTGCGGCGCCTCGGCCATCGCCACGCGCGTCGTGTACTCGTCGTCGAAGGCCAGGAGGACCGACTCGGCGCCGGCGATCGACCCGAACATCGGCATGACGAGGTCGCTCAGGCAGTCCCCGTCGCGGTTGAGCGCGGGGATCACCAGCGGCGTCTCGGTCGCGCCCGTAATGAGGCCGGCGTACGTCGCGTCGATGAGCATCGGGCGGTAGGTCACGTCCGGGTGGCGCTGCGCCGCCGCGTCCATCTCCTCCTTGAGCATCCCCTCGTAGACCGGGGAGACCGTCCACTTGGGCCCGCCGTAGACCTTGCCGCCGATCTCCTTGGCCTGGCGGAAGGCGTACTCGGCCACCGCGCGGCAGGTCGAGCGCGTGATGCGCTCGGTGCGGAACGCGACCTCGTCGGGTGCGCCCTCGGTGCCCTCGCGCCACTGCTCGGCGCCGTAGGCGTCCTCGACGGCCATGCGCACGACGGAGATCGGGTGGAACGTCCCGCCCAGCGGCGTGATCCCCGGGATCCGCCGGCCCGTGCGGACGATGACCTTGCCGTCGACCTCCTCGCGCAGGATCCGGTTGGGGGAGCCGACGTCGTCCTTGCCCTCGGGCGTGACGGTCGCCGCCTTGATGCCGAACCCGGACTCGCGCATCGCGCGCGCCGCCTCGTGGACGACCTCGTTGCCGGTCTCCCGCCGCCTGGCGAGCGACAGGTCGTAGGTGTCGAGCGTCAGCTCCATGGCCACGACGTCGGGCGCCAGCACGCGGAGGCTCTGCTCGAGCAGCTCCTGGCCGGTCTCGTCGCCCTCGAGGACGGTGATGCGCAGCGGTCCCTGGGTCACCCGCCCGAGGCTACCCCGCACGTCCAGCCCTCCGATGTGCGCCGCCCGGCGGGGTAGCATCGGGCTTCGCCATGGAGGAGCGGTGCAGCTGGTGCGGGGCGGCGGTCGAGGAGGGGGCGGGCTTCCGGGCCGCCGAACCCGAGGGCGACCGGCGCGCGGTGTTCTGCCGGCTCGAGCACGTCGTGCCGTGGGTCATCCGCGGCGCGCACTGGGAGGCCGGCTCGTTCCTGACCGACGACGACCCCGACGACGGCCTGGGCCGCTGCGCGCGCTGCGGCGGGGCATTGGGGCCCCGGCGCGTCCTGCTGGTCCGCCACCGCGGCGAGCACCGCATCGCCGACGCGTTCTGCGGGGTCGACGACCTGCTGGCCTGGGCGAAGGCCGGCGGGCGCTGGGCCGCGACCTAGACCGGCTGCGCACCCGCCAGCGTGTCGCGCCGCGCGACCGCCGCCACGGCGCCGAGGACCGCCGCGCCCGCCGCGACCAGGACGGCGGTCTGCCACCCCTCGGCCTCGACGATCGCCCCCGCGGCGGCGTTGCCGGCGGCGATGCCGAGGATCAGCGCGGTCGTGGGCCAGGCGAACGCCTCGGTCTCGCGGCCGGGAGGCGCGACCTCGCCGGCGAGCTGGCTGATCGCCGTGAGCGTCGGCGCGATGAGGACCCCCGCGACGGCGACGAGCACCGCCATCGTCGGGATCGACCACGCCGCGGCGACGAGCAGGTAGCCCGCCGGCAGCACGACGGCGAAGCGCACGAAGCGCGCCGGCAGCGCGGCGTGCCACTCGACCGCGCCGTAGGCCAGGCCGCCCGCGGCGCTGGCCGCCGCCCACGCCGCGACCAGCAGGCCCGCCGTCCCGCGGTGCCCCTCGTGCTCGGCGAACGCCGGCAGGACGACCTCGACGGCGCCGAAGGTGAAGCCGATCGGCAGCGCGCAGAGCACGAGCGTCCGCAGGCCCGGGGCGACGAGCGCGCCGAGCAGCCGCGACCCGCTCGTCGCGGCCGCCACGGGGGCGTCGCGCACCAGCGGGATGCTCAGGAACCAGGCGATGCCGACCGTCACCGAGACGGTGCACGCGACGAGGGCCAGCGCGGGGGAGGCCACCGCCACGACGACGGCGACGAAGAGCGGGCCCGTCACGAACGCGAGCTCCGTCACGACGCCGTCGAGCGCGAAGGCCGTCGTGAGCAGGCCCTCGCGTCCCTGCAGGACCTTCGGCCACAGCGTCCGGGTGATCGAGCCCAGCGGCGGCTCGGCGAGGCCCGCGAGCAGCGCGACGGCGATCAGGACGGCCGCCGGCGCGTCGGTCTCCGACAGCGCCAGGAGCCCGAGGATCGCCACGACGTGCACGGCGGCGAGGACGGGCACGACCCGGACGCGTCCCAGGCGGTCGACGAGCCGCGAGGTCCCCGGCTGCCCGGCGCCGAGCCCCGCCGCGAACGCCGCGGCCACCGCGCCCGCCGTGGCGTAGGAGCCGGTCGTCTCGCGCAGGTGCAGCACGATCGCCAGGCCGTACACGCCGATCGACAGGCGCGCGACGAACGCCGCGCCCATGATGGAGCGCGCGTGCGGGGCGGCGAGGACGCCCCCGTATCGGCCCAGCGCGCTCAGGCCTCGGCCGGCGCGCCCTCGAGCCCGAGCTCGCCGGCGCGCTGCTCGAGCGCGGCGATCACGGTCCGCAGGTGCTCGTCGAAGTCCACCCCGAGCTCCTCGGCGCCGACCCGGACGTCCTCGCGGTCGACCGCGGCGGCGAACGACGGCTGCTTGAGCTTCTTCTTGACCGACTTGGGCGTCATGCCGCGGACGCCCTCGGGGCGCACCCGGGCGCACGCCATGACGAAGCCGCTCAGCTCGTCGACGGCGAAGAGGGTCTTGGCGAGCTCCGTCTCCCGGGGGACGCCGAGGTACGGCGCATGGCCGGCGATCGCGTCGACGACCTCCTCAGGTGCGTCACGGCGCCGCAGCTCGGCGAGGATCGTCCGCGGGTGGCCGGCCTCCTCGTCGTCCATGTCCGGATGGGCCTCGTAGTCGGCGTCGTGCAGGAGCCCCGTGACGGCCCACAGCTCCTCGTCGTGGCCGCCCTGGCGCGCATAGGCGACCATGGCCGCCTCGACGGCCAGGCAGTGCCGGCGCAGGGACTCGGACTGGACCCACGAGGTGAGCAGGTCCCAGGCCTCGGCGCGCGAAAGAGCCACAGACATGGCTGGTACCCTAGCCCTCGCGTCCGGCCCCGAGACCACCTCGGAGACCCCCCGCGCCGGCGCACCTCGCCCCATGCAGAAGTTCGTCATCGACGGCGGAGTCCCGCTGTCCGGCACCGTGGTGCCGGCCGGGAACAAGAACGGCGCGCTGCCCTGCCTGGCGGCGTGCGCGCTGACCTCCGACGACGTGGTCATCCGCAACGTCCCGCGCATCCGGGACGTCGAGGCCATGCTCGAGCTCCTCGAGCAGCTCGGGGCGACCGTCGAGTGGCGCGGCGAGCACGAGGTCGTCCTCAACGGCTCGGGCATCACGCCCGACAGCGAGGTCGACGTGGGGATCGCGGAGCGCATCCGCGCGTCGTTCCTGCTCGCCGGCCCGCTGCTGGCGCGCTTCGGGCGTGCCGTGATGCCGCCCCCCGGCGGGGACGTCATCGGCCGCCGCCGGCTCGACCCCCACCTCGACGCCTTCCGCGCGCTCGGCGCGACGGACCGCTTCGACGCCGACGGCTCGATCGTCCTCGAGGCGCCCGGCGGTCGCGGCGCGACGCTGCGCGCCGGCGAGATCTTCATGGACGAGCCGTCGGTCATGGGCACGGAGAACGCCCTCATGGCCGCCGCGCTCACGCCCGGCGAGACGTTCGTGGGCAACGCCGCCTGCGAGCCCCACGTCCAGGACCTCGCGCGCCTGCTCGTGAAGATGGGGGCGCGCATCCGCGGCATCGGCTCCAACGTCCTGCACGTCACCGGCGTGCCGGAGCTCGGCGGCGCCACCCACGACATCGGGCCCGACCACATCGAGATCGGGTCGTTCATGGCCATGGCCGGCATGACCGGCGGCGAGATCCGCATCAAGGACACCGAGCCGGGCGACCTGCGGATGATCCGCCTGGTCTTCCGCCGCCTGGGCCTGCACACCGAGCTCGACGGCGCCGACGTGCTCGTCCCCGGCGGCCAGAAGCTCGTGGTCCAGCGCGACCTCGGCGAGCACACGGTCAAGGTCCAGGACGGGCCCTGGCCCGCGTTCCCGGCCGACCTCACGTCGATCGCCGTCGCGCTGGCGACGCAGTCCGAGGGCGAGGTGCTCATCCACGAGTGGATGTTCGAGTCGCGCCTGTTCTTCTGCGACAAGCTCATCGCGATGGGGGCCAACATCCTCATCGCCGACGTGCACCGCGCCGTGGTCCACGGGCCGCGACGGCTGCGCGGCGAGCGCGTCGAGTCCCCGGACATCCGCGCCGGCATGGCCGTCCTGCTGGCGGCGCTCAGCGCCGAGGGCCGCACGGAGATCGGCAACATCCGCCAGATCGACCGCGGCTACGAGCGCATCGACGAGCGCCTGCGCGAGCTCGGCGCGCGCATCGAGCGCGTCGCCACCGAGCCGGTCGGCGTCTAGCCCCGCCAGACACCCGCGTCGGACGGCGCTGTGATGGAGTCCGGGACGTGATCCACCCGATCCCCAGCGGGACGCGCGACGTCCTGCCGGACGAGATGCGCGAGCTGCGCGCGATCAGCGAGGCGCTGCGGGGCGTCTTCGACGACGCCGGCTACGGCGAGGTGTGGACGCCGACGATCGAGTTCGAAGACGTCCTGCGCCGCGGCGAGACCGGCCTGGACCCGGCCTACCGGGTCGTCGACGACCACGGCCACGTGATGGCGCTGCGGCCGGACATGACGGTGCCGATCGCCCGGGTGGTCGCCACGCGCTACGCGGAGGCCGAGCCGCCGCTGCGCTTCTGCTACTTCGCCCACGCCTACCGCGGCGTGCGCCCGCGCCGCGGCCAGATGCGCGAGTTCCTCCAGGCGGGGATCGAGCTCGTCGGCGCGCCGGCGCCCGACGGGACCGTCGAGGCGCTGACCGTCCTGTGCCGCGCGCTCGACGCGACGGGCCTGACGGGCTACCGCGTCGCGCTGGGCGACGCCGCGCTGCTGCCGGCGTTGCTCACCGTGCTGGGCGTCCCGGCCGACGCCCACCCGCCCCTGCTCAGCGCGGTGGCCGCGCGCGACCTCGTCGCGCTGGAGGAGGAGCTCGAGCGTCGCGGCCTGGACGACGAGGTCCGCCGCGTCGTCGAGCTGCGCGGCGGCGCCGAGGTGCTCGACGGGCTGCCCGACGAGGCGACCTTCGGCCTGCGCGGCGTGCTCGACGGCGTGGACGAGCGCGTGCGCGAGCGGCTCGTGCTCGACCTCGGCCTCGCGCGCGGCCTCGGCTACTACACCGGCGCGGTGTTCGACGTCCTGGACCCGGCGCTCGGCGCGCCGATCGGCGGCGGCGGGCGCTACGACGACCTGCTCGGCCGCTTCGGGCGCGACCTCCCAGCCGTCGGCTTCGCGCTGGGCGTCGACCGCCTGCACCTGGCGCTGGCCGGGGAGGAGGCGGCGTGACCCCGCGCCCGCCGCTGACCATCGCCGTCCCGCGCGGCGCGCTGCTGCGCGACACGCTCGACCTCCTGGACCGCATCGGCGTCGACACCGCCGAGGTCCGCGCGAACGACCGCAAGCTGCTGTTCGCCGACGTGGGCATCGTCACGATGCGCCCGAGCGACGTCCCGACGTACGTCGAGGCCGGCGCCGCCGACATCGGCATCACCGGCAAGGACGTGCTGGCCGAGCAGGCCGAGCGCGAGGTCCACGAGCTGCTCGACCTCGGCTTCGGGCCGTGCCGGATGATCGTCGCGACGGTCAGTGGCGACGCGAACCCGATGGACGAGGCGCTGCGGCGCCTCGGCGTCGTGCGGGTCGCGACGAAGTACCACAAGATCGCGACGGCCTACTTCGAGCAGACGGGCCGCCAGGCCGAGATCGTCGAGGTCAAGGGCTCGGTGGAGCTCGCGCCGCTGACGGGGCTCAGCGAGGCGATCGTCGACCTCACCGCGACCGGCACGACGCTGCGCGAGAACGGCCTCGTCATCCGCGAGGAGCTGTTCGCGTCCACGGCGCGGCTCATCGCCAACCCCGTCGCCCACCGGCTCAAGGCCGACGCGATCGACGCGCTCGTGCGCCGCGTGCGCGCGCTGGAGCCGGCCGGTGCGTCCTAGCCGCCTGGCCGGCGGCACGCCCGAGGGCCTCGCGGCGCAGGTGCGGGCGCTGGCCCCCGACCCCGCGTCGGTGGCCGGCGACGTCGCCGCGATCGTGGCCGCGGTGCGCGACGGCGGTGACCCGGCGCTGCAGGGCTACGTCGAGCGCTTCGACGCGACCGGCGGCGCGCCCGTGCGGGTGGCGTCCGAGGAGCTCGACGCGGCGCTCGCGGCGCTGGACGCGGAGGTGCGGGCGGGGCTGGAGGTCGCCATCGCCAACGTCGGCGCCGTGGCGCGGGCGGGCGTCGGCGAGGACCGGGACGTCGTCCTGCCCCAGGGCCACACCGTGCGCCTGCGCGAGGTGCCGGTCGGCCGGGCCGCCGTGTACGCGCCGGGCGGGCGCAACCCGTACCCGTCCACCGTCGTCATGGGCGCGGTGACCGCACGCGCCGCGGGTGTGCAGGACGTCGTCGTGTGCGCCCCCGGCGCGCACCCGGTGATCCTCGCCGCCTGCGCGCTGTGCGAGGTCGACGAGGTCCTGCGGATGGGCGGCGCCCACGCGGTCGCGGCACTCGCCTTCGGCACCGAGACGATCCGGCGGGCCGACGTCATCGCCGGCCCGGGCGGGCCGTGGGTGCAGGAGGCCAAGCGCCAGGTCTCGGGCACGGTCGGCATCGACGGCTTCTTCGGCCCGAGCGACGTCCTCGTGCTCGCCACCGCGGGCGCCGACCCCGAGCTCGTGGCGGTCGACCTCCTGGCCCAGGCCGAGCACGGCGACGGCACGATCTCCTGCCTCGTGACGCCCGACGCGGGGCTGGCCGACGCGGTCGCCGGGCTCGTGGAGGACGCGCAGGAGACCGGGGCGGTCCTGGCGGTCGTCGTCGTGGACGACGCGCGGGCCGGCCTGGCGGTCGCCGACGCCTTCGCGCCCGAGCACCTCGAGCTCGTGGGCGCCGAGGCCGAGGCGCTGGCGCCGCAGGTCCGCTGCGCGGGCTGCGTCTTCGTCGGGCGGGCCGGCGCGACCGCGTTCGGCGACTACGTCGCGGGCTCGAACCACTCGCTGCCGACCGGCGGGTCGGCGCGCTTCGCCTCCGGGCTGAGCGCCCGCGCGTTCCGCCGGCGCATGAGCGAGGTGCACATCGGCGACGCCGCTGGGCGGCTGGCCGCCGCCGGTGGGCCGATCGCCGACGCCGAGGGCTTCCACGTGCACGCACGGTCGATGCGCGTCCGGTAGGACTCTGAGGGAGCATGAGCCGGCGCGCGGAGGTCGAGAGGAAGACGGGGGAGACGGACGTCCGTCTCGCCCTGGAGCTCGACGGCTCGGGCGGCGGCTCGCGGTCCACGGGCGTCGGCTTCCTGGACCACATGCTCGACCTCGTCGCGCGCCACGGCAGGCTCGACCTCGAGGTCCAGGCGACGGGCGACCTGGAGACGGGGGCGCACCACACCGCCGAGGACGTCGGGATCTGCCTGGGCCAAGCGCTCGACAAGGCGCTGGGCGACCGCTCGGGCATCACCCGCTACGGCCACGCCGTCGTGCCGATGGACGAGGCGCGCGCCACCTGCGCGATCGACATCTCGGGCCGGCCGTTCCTGCACTTCGCGGCCTCGGAGCTGCCGCCGGGCGTCACCGGCGGCTTCGACCACGAGCTGGCGGAGGAGGTCTTCCGCGCGATCTCGTCGAGCGCGCGCATCACCCTGCACCTCGACGTCGAGGCGGGCACGAACGCCCACCACATCATCGAGGCGCTGTTCAAGGCCTTCGCCCGCGCGCTGCGCGCGGCGGTGCGCATCGACCCGGAGGAGACCGGGGTGCCCTCGACCAAGGGGACGCTCACGGCATGACGACCGCCATCGGGATGGTCGACTACGGGATGGGCAACCGCCGCTCGGTGGAGAAGGCGCTGCTGCGGACGGGGGCGACGGTGCACGTCACCGCCGACCACGACCTGCTGCGCTCCGTGGACGGGCTCTACGTCCCGGGCGTCGGCGCGTTCCCGGCCGCGATGGCGGCGCTGCGCGAGCGCGGCCTCGACGGCCTCCTGCGCGAGCGGGCGGCCGACGGCGTGCCGGTCATGGGCTCGTGCCTGGGCATGCAGCTGCTGTTCGAGCGCTCCGAGGAGCACGGAGGCGAGGAGGGGCTCGGGCTGCTGCCCGGGTCGGTCGTGCGACTGGACGCGCGCGGCTTGAAGCTCCCGCACATCGGGTGGAACGAGGTCCGGTGGGCGCAGGAGACGCCGCTGGCCGAGGGCCTGCCCGATCCGGTGGCGCTCTACCACGTCCATTCGTTCATCCCGCGGGTCGAGGAGGACCTGGTGCTGGGCTTCGGTGAGTACGGGACGCGGTTCCCCTCGATCGTCGGACGCGATCGGGTGTGGGGTGCGCAGTGCCATCCCGAGAAGTCGTCGGGCGAGGGACTCGCGCTGCTGCGCAACTTCGTCGCGCAGTGTGCCGGGGTCGCGGCGTGATCCTCTATCCGGCCATCGACATCGCCGACGGCCAGGCGGTGCGCCTGACCCAGGGGCACTTCGAGGACAAGACCGTCTACCGCGACGACCCGGTCGAGGCCGCGCGCGCGTGGGTCGAGGCCGGCGCGCGCTTCCTGCACGTCATCGACCTCGACGGCGCGAAGTCCGGCTCGCCCAAGTCGCTCGCGCACCTCGAGCGGATCACGAGCGAGCTCAACGTCCCGGTGCAGTACGGCGGCGGCCTGCGGTCGTTCCCGGCCGTCCGCGACGCGCTGCGCGCCGGCGCCGAGCGCGTGATCCTCGGCACCGCGGCGTTCACCGACATCGACTTCCTCGACGACGTCCTCGCGGCCTTCCGCGACCGCGTGATCGTCTCCGTCGACACCCGCGGCGGGCACGTCTCGACGTCCGGCTGGCAGGAGACGACGCAGATGACGGCCGAGAACGTCATCGAGCGCCTGCAGAACCGCGGCGTGCGGTCGTTCGTCTACACGAACGTCGACAAGGACGGGATGCTCGAGGGCGTCGACCCCGAGGAGGTCAAGCGCATCGCGAGCGTCGTCCGTGGCCGCTGGCTGTTCTCCGGCGGCATCGGCGAGGTGCAGGACCTCGAGGTGCTCCGCGACCTGCGCCAGGTCAACCTCGGCGGGGTCGTCGTCGGCAAGGCGCTCTACGAGGGGCGGTTCACCGTGGCCGAGGGCCAGGCGGCGTTGCAGCCGCTGGCGACCGGGCCCCGGGACCGCCCGTTCCGCGACGTCGCCGACCCGCGGCGGGACTAGCCCCGCGTCGCCGGGCGGTGCACGGATGCACCTGAAGCGCCTCATCCCGTGCCTCGACGTGGCCGACGGCCGCGTCGTCAAGGGCACGAACTTCGTCGACCTGCGCGACGCCGGCGACCCCGTCGAGCTCGCCGAGCGCTACGACGCCGAGGGCGCCGACGAGCTGGTCTTCCTGGACATCACCGCGACCCACGAGGCGCGCGACACGATCGTCGACCTCGCCCGGCGCACGGCGGACAACGTCTTCATCCCGTTCACGATCGGGGGCGGGATCCGCTCCGTGGCCGACGCCCAGGCCGTCCTGGACGCCGGCGCGGACAAGGTGGCGGTCAACAGCGCCGCGGTGGCGCGACCCGAGCTGCTGGACGAGCTGGCCGACCGCTTCGGCGTGCAGTGCGTCGTCCTGGCCATCGACGCGAAGGCGCGCGCCGGCGCCGACGGCTGGGAGGTCTACGTCGCGGGCGGGCGCACGCCGACGGGCGTCGACGCGGTGGGATGGGCCGCGGAGGCGGTCGAGCGCGGCGCCGGGGAGATCCTGCTGACGTCGATGGACCGCGACGGGACGAAGGACGGCTTCGACCTGCCCCTGACGCGCGCGGTCGCCGAGGCGGTGTCGGTCCCCGTGATCGCCTCGGGCGGTGCGGGCGACGCCTCGCACCTCGCGGACGCCCTGGCCGCCGGGGCGGACGCGGCGCTGGCGGCGTCGATCTTCCACTACCGCGAGGTGTCGATCGCCGACGCGAAGGCGACCATCGCGGCGGCGGGGATCCCGATCCGGCGCTGAGGCCGACGGAGCATCGAGTGGCGCATTGTCCGCTCCCCAGACGGAAGATCCGCCAACGGATGACCTGGGCGTGACGAGCGCCGCTCACGTGCGAGCGGCGCTCAGCCACGAAGCGGCTACCGCCGGTTCTCGCAGTCGTCGGCGATCGTGTCGCCGGCGGTCACGACGACGGTGTCGTTGCCCGGCCCGCAGGTGATGCGGTCCGAGCCGATGCCGCCGTTGAGGCGGTCGTCGCCGGCGCCGCCGTCGAGGGAGTCGTCGTCGCGGCCGCCCTCGAGGACGTCGTCGCCGTCGCCGCCCTGCAGGACGTCGTTGCCGAAGCGGCCGAAGAGCTGGTCGTTGCCGTCGCCGGCGAAGAGCTGGTCGTTGCCGCCGGCGCCCTCGAGGTAGTCGTCGCCGCCCTCGCCGCGGCAGGTGTCGGCGCCGCTGGTGCCCAGGAGGGTCTCGGCGCGGGAGGTGCCGCCCGCGCGGCACGAGCGCGACGGGACGGACTCCTGCTGGCGCAGCGTCTCGCAGTTGCGGTAGTGGCTGCGGCGCTCGCTCTGGAGGTTGTAGTAGGCGATGTCGTCGCCGGGGCCGCAGTCGACGTCGTCGACGCCGGAGTCGCCGTAGACGGTGTCGTCGCCGGGGCCCGCGTCGATGCGGTCGGGGGCGCGGCCGCCGCGGATGACGTCGTTGCCGTTGCCGCCCAGGACCTGGTCGTCGCCGTCGCCGGCGTCGATCGTGTCGTCGGCGTCGCGCCCGAAGATCGTGTCGTTGCCCTGCCCGCCGTCGACCTCGTCCTCGCCGGCGGCGCCGTCGATCGTGTCGTTGCCGGTGCCGCCCACGAGGCGGTCGTCGCCGCCGAGGCCGCGCAGGCGGTCGTTGCCGCCGTTGCCGTAGAGCTTGTCGGCCTTGCTCGTGCCGGTGATCGTGTTGGCGCCGTTGGTGCCGTTGACGGTCTTGGCGACCGCGACCGAGGCGGGGACCAGCAGCACCAGGAGGACGGCCAGGAGACGGGGCATGCGCAGCATCCTGCCGCATCAACCCCTGGGCGCGCCTCTCGGACCGGCGTGCGTCAGCGCTCCGACCGCGCCTTGGGACGCTGGGTGCGGCACACCGTGGCGTCCGAGCCCGGGCGCTTGAAGCAGACCATCGGCCGCGGCAGGCGGCAGACGCGCTTGCCGCCCGAGCGGAAGCAGAAGCGCACCCCGCGCCGGCGCAGGTCGTTGCGCCGGGCGACCTTGCGCTGGCGCTCGGCGACCCGCCGGGCCAGCGCGCGCTTGCGCCGCGCCACGCGCCGGCCGACGGCCCGCTTGCGCGCGCGCTCGGCCCGGGCGCGGCGACGGTCGGCCTCGCGGCGACCGACGGCGCGACCCGCGGCCGTGCCGCGCAGCGCCGCGCGGTCGCGCCGCGCCTGCTTGCGCGTCGTGAGCGCGAACAGCGACGAGTAGCCGACGAGGTAGATCCGCCGCCCGTCGCTGATGGCCGGGTTGAACGCGCCGCGACCGGTGGACCAGACGAGGTCGCCGGTGGCCGCTCCCACGGCGCCCGTCGACTTGCGCGAGAGGTTGGAGTAGAGGACGAGGTCGCCGACGACCTGCGGGCCGCCGGAGATCTTGCCGCCGGTGTCGCGCGTCCAGCGCACGTCGCCGCTGCGGGCGTCGAACGCGTAGAGCTTGCCGTCGTAGGAGCCGGCGTAGACGGTGCCGCCTCGCACGGGCGAGACCGCCGGCGAGGAGTAGACGAACCCGCCGGTCTTGTGGCGCCACGCGAGCTTGCCGTCGCGCGCGCTGAACGAGTAGACGAAGCCGTCGGTGTTGCCGAGGTAGACGCGGCCGTAGGCGACGGCCGGCGTCGCGTAGAAGTTGCCGCTCTTCAGGCCGAGGGCCGAGCCGCTCGTGCCGGTGCGCCACAGCCGGCGGCCGTCCGCACGGCGCAGGGCCGTGACCTGGCCGGCGTAGTCGCCGAAGAAGAGCTTGCCCTGGGACAGGGCGAGGGCCCCCTTGACCGCGCCGCCGGCCTTGTAGCGCCAGCGCACCGCGCCGTCGCCGGCGCGCATCGCGTACACCGTGCCGTCCTCCGAGCCGAGGTACAGGCGGCCGTCGTCGAGCAGCGGCGAGGTCTCCGAGCGGCTCGGGAGCTTGCGCGACCATCGCGTCGCCCCGCTGCGGGCGCGCACGGCGACGACGCGGCCGGCGCGCACGCCCCGGCCGCGCTGCAGCAGCGTCACGTACACCGTCCCGTGGCTGCACGCGGGCGACGAGGCCGCGAGGTAGCCGAGCTTGCGCTTCCACCGCACCCGGCCGGTGCGGCGCGAGATGCCGTAGAGCGCGCCGTTGTTCTTGAGCAGGAAGAGCTGCTGGCCGCAGAGCACCGGCGGGAACTCGAGCAGGATGCGCCCCGTCACCTTCCAGGTCTCCACGAACGGCGGGCGCAGCGCCGCACCGACGGGCAGGTACTTCGTGCGCGCCTTCGTGTAGCCGTAGACCGGCCACTCGAAGTCGTCGTCCCACGGGTCGCGGCCGGGCACGGCGCGCGTCGGCGTCGTCGTGGTGGGCGGCGGCTCGGCCTCGAAGGCCACGTCCGGGTTCGAGACGTTGCCCTCGTCACGCAGGAGGACCACGGCCAGCGCGCCCAGCAGGAACGCCACCACACCCACTGCCGCGAACGCGAGCGCGAGCCGCCGGCGGCGGCCGCCGGTGGAGCGGGACATCGGTGCAGAGGGTACGGGGTGCGAGGATCCGCGACGTGCGACGCCCGGCGGAGGCCCTCGACGCGCTGGCCGCGACCCCCTGCGGGGCGCGGCTGCTCGAGGCGCTGCCCGACGGCGCGTGGCTGGTCGGCGGCGCCGTGCGCGACCTCCTGCTGGGCCGCGAGCCGCGCGAGCTCGACGTCGCGGTCGAGGCCGACGTCGGCGCGCTGGCCGGCGCGCTGGGCGAGGTCGTCGCGGCGCACGGGCGCTTCGGGACCGCCACCGTCCACGCGGGCGACTGCCGCTACGACCTGGCGCGCACGCGCACCGAGACCTACAGCGCCCCGGGCGCGCTGCCCGACGTGCGGCCCGCCGGCCTCGACGAGGACCTGCGCCGCCGCGACTTCACCGTCAACGCGATCGCCCTGCGTCCGGACGGGGCCGGGGGTGCCGACGTGCGCGCGGCCGACCACGCGCTCGAGGACCTCGAGGCCCGGCGCCTGCGCGTCCTGCACCCGGCGTCCTTCGCCGACGACCCCACGCGGCTCTGGCGCCTGGTGCGCTACGCCGTGCGCCTGGGCTTCCTGCCCGAGCCCGGGACCGACCGGCTCGCCCGTGACGCGGTCGCCGGCGGTGCGCTCGAGACCGTCAGCGGCGACCGCCTGGGCAACGAGCTGCGCCTCGCGCTGCGCGAGCCGCGCCCGCTCGACGTCCTGCACGCCGCCCAGCAGCTCGGCGTGGTGCGCCGCCTCGTGCTGGACCCGCAACGCGCGGCGCGGGCGCTCGACCTCCTGCCGGCGGGCGAGGGGCGGCGCGACCTCGTCGTCCTCGGGGCGGTGCTGCCCGACGCGGCGTGGGCCGACGGCTGGGGCTTCGACGGCGCCGAGCTGCGCATCCTGCGGCGCTGCGCCGACCTGGTCGTGCCCGACGACCGTCCCTCGAAGGTCGCCGAGGCGCTGCGCGGCGAGCCCCTCGAGGCCGTCGCCGTGGCGGGCGGACCGGGCGCCGCGTGGTGGCTGCGCGAGGGGCGCCACGTGCGCCTGGAGATCGGCGGCGAGGACCTGCTCGAGGCGGGGCTCGAGCGCGGGCCGGAGCTCGGCGCGGCGCTGCGCCGCGCCCTGGACGCCAAGCTCGACGGGCTGCTGGAGGGGGCGGGAGCCGAGGCCGAGCTGCGCGCGGCGCTCCAGCGGGAGGACCGGGGCGTGGACTAGGGTCGGCCGTCGTGAACCCGAACGTCCTGCAGTGGGACGGGGCGCCCGGCCACTACGAGGTCCACTACCTGTCGGCCACCGACCCGGCGACCGGCATCGGCCTGTGGATCCGGTACACGATGCGCGCCCCCGTCGACGGGCCCGCCGAGTGCCACCTGTGGTTCATGGCGATGGCACCCGACGGCTCGACGAAGCTCGCCCGCAAGGGCACCTTCCCGATCGAGCGCCTCGTCGCGGAGGCCGAGCCGTTCCGCCTCGAGGTGGCCGGCAGCGTCCTCACCGACCAGGGGATGCAGGGCGGCTTCGAGGACGTCGCCTGGGACCTGTCGTGGACGCCGAGCCTCGCGCCCTACGAGCACGTGCATCCGGTCCTGCGCCGCGCCAGGATCGCCAAGACGGTCCTCGTCCTGCCGCACGCCGACCTCGCCGTCTCGGGCACCGTGACCTTCGCCGGCACCGAGCTGCGCCTCGACGGCGTGCCCGGCGGCCAGGCGCACCTGTGGGGCTCCAAGCACGCCGGGCGCTGGACGTGGCTGCACTGCAACGACCTCGACGACGCCGACTCCGGCGAGCGCGCCGCCCAGACGTTCGTCGACGGGGTCTCGGTCGTCGTTCCGCGCTTCGGGCGCGACGTCGGGCCGAGCAGCCCGCTCGTCGGCCGGTTCCTCGGCGAGGACTTCCGCGCGGTGAGCCCGCGCGCGGTGCTCGGCACCGCGAGCGCGTTCGACCTCACGTCGTGGCGCTTCGAGGCGCGCGACGGCAAGCGCAAGCTCGTCGGCGAGGCCAGCGCCCCGCGGGCGTCGCTGGTCGGCGTCACCTACCAGGACCCCGATGGCGACGAGGTCTGGTGCTACAACAGCGAGGTGGCGACGCTGCGCCTGCAGGTCCTCGACAAGCAGGCCCGCGGCCGGGGCGGCTGGGCGGTCCGCCAGACGCTCGTCGGCGACGGCACGGCGCACTTCGAGTACGCCCAGCGCACGCCGGTCGACGGCCTGGAGCTCCTGGTCACCTGATGCTCGACGTCGACCTCGGCGGCGCCTGCGCCCGGTTCACCGACCGCGCGGGCGGCGTCTCGACGGGCGCGTACGCCTCGCTCAACCTCGGCCCGTGGACCGACGACGTCCCCGAGGACGTCGCGGAGAACCGCCGGCGCCTCGCCGACGCCACCGGCGCGATGCTCGCCCAGGGCCACCAGGTCCACGGCACGACCGTCGCGCGGGTCACGGATCGCCCGTGGCCCGAGGCCGCCGGAGCGGCCGGCGCCGGCATCGCGGGCGGCCGGCCCGCGGCGGCCGACGGCCAGGCGACGTGCCTGGAGGGCGTCGCCCCGATCGTCCTGACCGCCGACTGCGTCCCCGTGGTCGTCGCGGGCGCCGGCGCCGTGGCGGCGCTGCACGCCGGCTGGCGTGGCCTGGCCGGCGGCGTGCTGGCAGCGGGCGTGCAGGCGGTCCGCGAGCTCGGTACGAACGGCGCGCCGCTGCGCGCCGCGGTCGGCCCGAGCGCCGGGCCCTGCTGCTACGAGGTCGGCGAGGAGGTCGCGGCGCGCTTCGACGCGCGCTTCCGGCGCGGCACCGGCGCCGCGACGCACCTCGACCTGCCGGCCGCCGCGGCCGCCGCGCTGCGCGACGCCGGCGTCGAGCACGTCGAGCTCGTCGGGCTGTGCACGATCTGCGACGAGCGCTTCTTCAGCCACCGCCGCGACGGCGGCGTGACCGGCCGCCAGGCCGGGCTGGGCTGGCTGACCTAGGCGGTCTCGCGGTGGTGGAGCTCGTCCGCGGCCTGGACCCCGAGCGCGTCGCGCGCAACCTCGCAGCCGTCCGCGAGGAGCTCGCCGGCGCGGGGGTGGACCCCGGCCGCGTCGAGGTGCTCGCCGCGGTGAAGTACGTCGCGGTGGAGGACCTCGGCGCGCTGGCCGAGGGCGGCGTCACCGTGCTGGGGGAGAACCGCGCCCAGGAGCTCGCGGTCAAGCAGGAGGCCTGGCCGGCCTTCACCTGGGACTTCATCGGCCACCTCCAGAGCCGCAAGGTCAAGGACGTCCTGCCGCGGGTGCGCCGCATCCACTCCGTGGGCTCGGACAGCGTGCTGGACCAGCTCGAGCGGCGCGCCGCCGAGCACCCCGCGGTCGAGGTCCTGCTCGAGGTCAACGTCGCGCGGGAGGAGGGCAAGAGCGGGTTCGCCCCCGAGGCCGTCGACGAGGCCCTGGCCCGCTGCGCGCTGCCCGTCGTCGGGCTCATGACGATGCCGCCGCTGGCGCGCGCGCCCGAGGACAGCCGCCGCTGGTTCGCGGGCCTCGCGGAGCTCGCCGCCCACCACGGTCTGCGCGAGCTGTCCATGGGCACGACGCAGGACTTCGCCGTCGCCGCGCAGGAAGGTGCGACGGTCGTGCGGATCGGCAGCCGGCTCTTCGCCTGAGCGCGACGGCCCTGTTGCACGAGTTGCAGGAGAAACACGCAGCACGGCTAACCTAAGGCCGTGGCGTTCCGCGACTCATGGCACCGCGCGCTCGTGTACTTCGGCCTGGCCGAGGACCGCGACCCGGGCTACGACGACGAGTGGGACGAGGAGGAGCCCGAGCGCCAGACGCAGGCGCGCTACCAGGAGCGCCCGAACGTCCGTCGCCTGCAGACCCGTCGCCGCGGGGCGGACTTCGACGACATCTTCGCCGACGACGACCTGGAGGTCTCGGCCCGGCGCACCGCCGTGCTGCGCCCCGTGCGCGGCGGCCGTGACACCAACGGCGACGTGCGCGTGCACCTCGTCATCCCCAAGTCGTTCAACGACGCCCAGCAGGTCGCCGACCGCTTCAAGGACGGCATCCCCGTCGTCCTGAACCTGCAGAGCACGGACACCGACCTGTCCAAGCGCCTCATCGACTTCGCCTCCGGCCTCACGTACGCGCTGGACGGCGGGATGCAGCGCATCGCCGACAAGGTCTTCATGCTCACGCCGCGCAACGTCGAGATCTCGGCGGAGGAGCGCGCGCAGCTCATCGAGAAGGGCTTCTTCAACCAGTCCTGATGGCCGTGCGGCTGGGGCTGGTCGGGGCGGGCAACATGGCGCGGGCGCTGGCCCGCGGCATGGGGGAGCCCGTCGCGGTCTTCGACCCGTTCCCCGGCCGTGCGCAGGAGCTCGTCGACGAGCTGGGCGGCGAGGTGTGCGCGTCGGGCGCCGAGGTGGCGCAGGCCGCGCCGCTGGTGCTGCTGTGCCACAAGCCCCCGCAGCTCGGCGACGTGGCCGCCGAGGTCGCGCCCCACGCCCGGCGCGTGGCGTCGATCCTCGGCGCCGTGCCGTTGGCGGCGCTGCGCGCCGCCTACCCGGACGCGACGGTGACGCGCTGGCTGCCGTCGACGCCGGTCGAGGTGCGCCAGGGCGCGACGATCCTCGCCGCCGAGTCCGACGAGGACCCCGACGCACGCGAGCTCTTCGACCGCTGCGGGCCGGTGTTCGAGCTCGCCGAGGCGCAGGTCGACGTCGCGATGGGCCTCATGTCCAACGCGCCCGCCTACGTGGCGCTGCTGGCCGAGGCGCAGGTCGACGCGGGCGTGCGCCGCGGGCTGCCCGCGCCGCTGGCCGCCGAGCTCGTCGTCCAGACCTTCGCCGGGACCGCCGCGCTCCTGCGCGAGCGCGGCTTCGACACGCTCGCGGTGCGCCGCGAGGTCACCTCGCCGGGCGGGTCGACCGCCCGCGGCCTGGCGGCCCTCGAGCGGGCCGGCGTGCGCACCGCGTTCCACGACGCGATCGACGCCGTGCTCGGGGACCGCTGACGACCGTGGCAGGATCTGCGCTCTGATGGACGACGTCGCCGACTTCATCCGGGCGCTCGTGACGGTCTACACGATCGTCATCATCGCCTACATCCTCAGCCAGATGTTCTTCTCGTTCGGGGGCCGGATCCCGTACTCCCGGACCTCGAACGCGGTGCTGGGCTTCCTGCGCGACGTCTGCGAGCCCTACCTCTCGGTCTTCCGGCGCTTCATCCCGCCGATCGGCCCGCTCGACCTCAGCCCGATGGTCGCGATCATCGTGCTGCAGGTCGTCGGCAACGTCGTCGCGAGCGCCATCGAGTCGTCGTGAGCCCGCGCGCGCGCGTCGTCGCGCGCGCCGGCGCGGTGCTGGCGGCCGTGCTGGCCGTCGACCAGGCCACCAAGGCGCTCGTGCGCGCCGACGTCGAGCGCGGCAGCGAGGACGCGATCCTGCCGTTCCTCGACCTCGTCCACACGCAGAACTCCGGCGTGGCGTTCGGCGCCTTCGACGGCGGCGGCGCGATCGTCGTCGTCCTGGTCGCCGTGGCGCTCCTCGCGCTGCTGGCGTTCTTCGTCACGCACCTCGACCAGCGGCTGGTGTGGGTGCCGACGGGCCTGCTGCTCGGCGGCGCGCTGGGCAACGTGGTCGACCGCGTCGTCGAGGGCCACGTGACGGACTTCCTCAAGCTCCCCGCGTGGCCGGCGTTCAACGTCGCCGACATCGCCATCACCTTCGGGGTCCTGGCGCTGCTGCTGGTCCTGGAGAGCGACGGCAAGGAGCGCGACGCCGATGCGGCTCCAGGTCGCGCCTGAGCAGGCGGGCGAGCGGCTCGACGCGCTCCTGGCCGAGCCGCTGGGCTCGCGCTCGCGCGCCGCGCGGCTCATCGAGGCCGGCGCGGTCACCGTCGACGGCGCCGCGGTCGCCAAGCGCCACAAGGTGGCGGCGGGCGAGGTGGTCGAGGTCGACGACGGCGCCGACGCGCCGCCGGCCCCCGAGGACGTCGGCGCGACGGTCGACTTCGCCGTCCCCTACGAGGACGAGCACCTGCTGGTGGTCGACAAGCCCGCGGGGCTCGTCGTGCACCCGGGCAAGGGCAACCGCACGGGCACGCTGGCCCAGGCGCTGGCGGGCGTCGCGGCGGGTGGGGAGGACGGGTGGCGCGCGGGCATCGTCCATCGCCTGGACCGCGACACCTCGGGCCTGCTCGTCGTCGCGAAGTCCGAGGAGGCTCACCGCCGGCTCAAGGCCGCGCTGCAGCGCCGCGAGGTCACCCGGCAGTACACGGCGCTCGTCGAGGGGGTGCCGCCGGCGCGGTCCGGGACGGTCGACGCGCCGATCGGCCGCGACCGCCGCGTGCGCACGCGGATGTCGACCGACACCGACGAGGGCCGCCACGCGGTCACGCACTTCGAGCTCGAGCAGGTCCTCGGGCAGGGCGGCGCGCGCTTCGCCCTGCTGCGGGTGAAGCTCGAGACGGGACGCACGCACCAGATCCGCGTCCACCTGCAGGCGATCGGCCACCCAGTCGCGGGCGACCCGGAGTACGGGACCGCGGGCCTCCTCGGCCTGGAGCGCCAGTTCCTGCACGCGGCGCGCCTCGCCTTCGCCCACCCGTTCACCGGCGCGCCGGTGGACGTGGAGAGCGCGCTGCCCGCCGACCTGCGGCGGGCGCTCGAAGAAGCAGAGGGCGGGCCAGACCGCCGGAGGTAGGGGAAGGGCGGCCGGCCCGCCCACCGCTTCACCTGCCTCCAACGCAGCCGTCGCCCAGGACTTGCGAGCGTCAACGCGCCAGCTTCCGGAGCGGCTTCGCCCGACCTCGACGACACCTCGCCCGAGCGGCCCGCTGGCTACACTGCGGGGCCGTACCTGTCCTCGACCCGTCGCCCTGCGACGTCGCGGCGGTCCTGCCCGGCACGAAGCCGGGTCCGACCGCGACGAGGTGACGGCAGTTCCAGTCCCAAGAACAAGGAGCAGTCCCCATGGCCGAGATCGGCATCCGGGAGCTGCTGGAGGCCGGGGTCCACTTCGGTCACCAGACGCGCCGGTGGAACCCCAAGATGCGCCGCTTCATCCACGGTGAGCGTGGCGGCATCTACATCATCGACCTCCTGCAGACCGAGCGCCTGCTGCGCCAGGCCCAGGAGTTCGCCTCCCAGCTGGCCCACCGCGGCGGCGTCGTCCTCTTCGTCGGCACGAAGAAGCAGGCGCGCGACGCGGTCAAGGAGACCGCCGAGGCGGCCGGCATGCCGTACGTCAACCAGCGCTGGCTGGGCGGCCTGCTCACGAACTTCCAGACGATGAGCAACCGCATCCGGCGGCTGCACGACCTCGAGCGCTACCAGGCCGACGGCCAGCTCGAGCTGCTGCCCACGCGCGAGCGCATGGCCGCCCTCGCCGACCTCGAGAAGCTCCAGGCCAACCTCGGCGGCGTCAAGCACCTCCAGCGCGTCCCCGACGCGATGTTCGTCGTCGACCTCAAGACCGAGGCGATCGCCGTGCGCGAGGCCCAGCGCCTGCGCATCCCGATCATCGGCCTCGTCGACACCAACTGCGACCCCGACGGCATCGACTACGTCGTGCCGGGCAACGACGACGCGATCCGCTCGTGCGCGCTCGTGACCCAGGCGATCGGCGAGGTCGTCCGCGAGGGCTACGGCTCCTGGCGCAACGCCGAGGAGGAGCGCATCCGGCGCGAGTGGGAGGAGCAGCAGCGCCGGCAGGCCGAGGAGCAGGCCCGCCGCGAGGCCGAGGCCCAGGCGCGCGCCGAGGCCGAGGCGGCCGCCCGTGCCGAGGCCGAGGGCCAGCAGCAGGCCGCCGAGCAGGCCGCGGCCGAGCAGGGCGCCCCGCAGACCGACACCCCGCAGCAGTAGCCAAGGAGCCTCATCACCCCATGAGCACCACCATCTCCGCGGCCGACGTCAGCGCGCTGCGCAAGCAGACCGGCGCCGGCATGATGGACTGCAAGAAGGCCCTCCAGGAGGCCGACGGCGACTTCGAGAAGGCCGTCGAGATCCTCAAGGTCCAGATGGGCAACAAGCTCGGCAAGCTCGCGGGCCGCGAGACCGCCGAGGGCACCGTCCAGTCCTACATCCACGCCAACGGCAAGGTCGGCGTGCTCGTCCAGGTCGAGTGCAACACCGACTTCGTGGCGCGCAACGAGGACTTCATCGCCTTCGCCAAGGACCTCGCGCTGCACATCGCGGCCATGAACCCGCAGTACGTCTCGGCCGACGACATCCCGCAGGACGCCAAGGACAAGGAGATCCGCGTCTGGGAGCAGCAGCTCGAGGCCGAGGGCAAGCCGGAGCACATCCGCCCGAAGATCATCGAGGGCAAGCTCAAGGCCTGGGCCAAGGAGGTCGCGCTCCTCGACCAGCCGCACGTCAACGGCGACAAGTACGACGGCAAGACCATCGAGCAGCTGCGCGGCGAGGTCTCGGCGACGACCGGCGAGAACGTCGTCATCAAGCGCTTCTCGCGCTTCGCCGTCGGGGAGTAGGCATCCCCGTCGAGGGCCACGACGCAGGGCGCGCACCCGCCTTCAAGCGCATCCTGCTGAAGCTGTCGGGGGAGTCCCTCATGGGCTCCCTCGACTACGGCACCGACCCCGAGCGCGTCCGCAAGGTCGCCCAGGCGATCAAGCAGGTGTCCGAGCGCGGGGTCGAGGTCGCCGTGGTCGTCGGCGCCGGCAACATCTTCCGCGGCATGCAGGGCGTGGCCTCCGGCATGGACCGGGCCACGGCGGACTACATGGGGATGCTCGCGACGATCCTCAACGCCCTGCCGCTGCAGGACGCCCTCGAGCAGATGGGCGTCCACACGCGCGTGCAGAGCGCCCTCACGATCGCCGAGGTCGCCGAGCCCTACATCCGGCGGCGCGCCATGCGCCATCTGGAGAAGGGCCGCGTCGTGATCTTCGCCGCCGGCACCGGCAACCCGTTCTTCACGACGGACACCGCCGCCGCGCTGCGCGCCGTCGAGATCCACGCCGAGGCGGTCCTCATGGCCAAGAACGGGGTCGAGGGCGTCTACGACGACGACCCGCGCACGAACCCCGAGGCGACGCTGCTGACCGACATCACGCACATGGACGCGCTCCAGCGCGGCCTCAAGGTGATGGACGCGACGGCGCTGAGCCTCTGCATGGACAACCGGCTCGCGATCCACGTCTTCAACATGGACGACGAGCGCAACATCGACCGGATAGTGTCCGGCGAGCGGGTGGGGACCTTGGTGGCCACGTCATGAGCGAGCTGATCGACGACCTCCTGGCCGACGCCAGGGAGCGCATGGCCAAGGCCGTGTCCTCGACGCAGACGGAGTTCGGCACGGTGCGCACCGGTCGCGCCAGCCCGGCGCTGCTCGACCGCATCGTCGTCGACTACTACGGGGCGCCGACGCCGCTCAAGCAGCTGGCGACGATCAACGCCTCCGAGGCGCGGCTGCTGACGATCCAGCCCTACGACGCCTCGTCGATCAAGGCGATCGAGAAGTCGATCCTCGAGTCCGACGTCGGCCTGACGCCGTCCAACGACGGCAAGGTCGTGCGCCTCGCGATCCCGGAGCTCAACGAGGAGCGCCGCCGCGAGATGGTCAAGGTCGCCCGCGGCATCGCGGAGGACGGGCGGGTGCGCATCCGCAACATCCGCCGCGACGTCATGCACGATCTCAAGGAGCTCAAGGACGAGGGCGAGGTCGGTGCCGACGACGAGCGTCGCGGCGAGGCCGAGCTGCAGAAGGCGACCGACAGCGCCGTCGCCGAGCTCGACGGCCACCTGAAGGCCAAGGAAGCCGAGATCCTCGAGGTCTGAGGGCGCCCGTGGCCGGCGAGGCGCCCGCTGCGGCGAAGTACGTCGCGATCATCACCGACGGCAACGGCCGCTGGGCGCAGGCCCGCGGGCTGCCGCACGCCGAGGGCCACCGCGCCGGCGCCGACGTCGTCAAGGCGCGCCTGCGCGACGCCGTCGACTTCGGGGTGCGCGAGCTGACGGTCTACTCGTTCTCCACGGAGAACTGGTCGCGGCCGGTCGAGGAGGTCTCCGCGCTCATGCGGATGTTCAGCGAGCGGATCATCGGCGAGACGCCCGAGCTCAAGGAGGAGGGGGTGCGCATGCGCTTCCTCGGCCGCCGCGAGGGCGTGGCGCCCGACCTGCTCGAGCAGATGGACTGGGCGGAGGCCGAGACGGCGGCCAACGACCGCCTGACGTTCTACATCGCCTTCAACTACGGCGGGCGGGCCGAGGTCGTCGACGCCGCGCGGCGCTTCACCGGGACGACCGAGGAGGAGTTCCGCGCGCTGCTCTACGCGCCCGAGATGCACGACCCGGACCTCGTGATCCGCACGTCGGGCGAGCAGCGGCTGAGCAACTACCTGCTCTGGCAGTCGGCCTACTCGGAGCTCGTGTTCCGCGACGAGCTGTGGCCGGACTTCACGCGCGAGGCGTTCCGCGCGAGCCTCGACGAGTTCACCACGCGCCAACGCCGCTTCGGGGGGCGCTAGGTGCCTCAGCCGCGCCGCCGGCAGGGCTCGGACCTCGGCGGGCGCATCGCCTACGCGATCCCCGCTGCGATCTTCGCGATCGTCATCGTCGCCTACGGGGGCATCGTCTTCACGGCGGGGCTCATCCTGCTGGGCCTGGTCTGCCTCCACGAGCTCTTCGGCATGTTCGAGCGCGCCCACCCCGCGCGGCTGGCGGGCTTCGCGGGCCTCATCGGGATGCTGCTCGCCGCGACCTACGGCGACCAGTTCCACGTCTTCCTCGCGCTGGCGTGCGCGGTGCCGCTCATCTTCTGGAACGCGGCGATCCAGCCGCGCGGGGGCGGCGCGCCGGGCATCGCGGTCACCGTCCTGGGCCTCACGTGGATCGGCGTCGCGCTGGCCCACGCGATCCTCCTGCGCGACCTGCCCCACGGCGACGGGATCGTCATCGACGTCGCCATCGGCACGTTCCTCGGCGACACCGGCGCCTACCTCGGCGGCCGGGCGCTGGGCCAGACCCCGCTCGCCCCGCGCATCTCGCCCAACAAGACGCTCGAGGGCCTGGCCATCGGCGTGGTCGTCGGCATCGCGGCCGTGTGGTTCGCCGGCCTCTACCAGGACTGGCTGTCGGGGACCGACGCGCTCGTCCTCGGCGCGGCGGTCGCGCTGAGCGCCCCGGTCGGCGACCTCTTCGAGTCCTACCTCAAGCGCGACGCCGGGACGAAGGACACCGGCACGGTCTTCGGCCCGCACGGCGGCGCGCTGGACCGCCTGGACGCGGTCCTGTTCAGCGCCGTCGCGGCCTACTTCACCTGGGTCGCGCTGCTCTAGCGCGGGCGCAGGAGCAGGTCCGCCTCGAGGCCGAAGCCGCACTGCGCCCGGGCGGCGGGCAGCCGGAGCGCCTGGCGCTCGGGCCGCAGCCCACCGCGCGACACGCGGACGCTGCCGAGCGCGCGCCGGGCGCCGAGGACCGCGACGTGCAGCGCCTCCCCGTCACCCAGGGCGATGCGCCGCGCGCGCCGCCCGCCGGCGGTCAGCCGCCAGGAGCGTCCGCGCAGGACGGACATCGCGACGGTCGCCCGCGGCGCGCAGCGCGAGACGACGCGGACGTCCGCGGTGCGGGCCTCGTCATCGTCGCACAAGACGTCGACGAGCTGCGGCCGCGCGCCACGGGTGACCGCACCGCAGCGCACGGTGCGCGTCGACGCCACGCCGCGCACGTCGACCACCCAGGCGACGAGGCCGCCCGGCAGCGACGCGACGCGGCGCACGGCGCGCAACGGGTCGGGGACCGAGAACACGAAGCCGCCCTCGGGGTCCAGGCGCCGCCCGTCGGGCGCGAGGGCGATCGCAGCGGCCGTCGCGGTCGGCCCCGGGGGCTCGACGGTCAGGAACGGCCGGATGGCGCGCACCGCGGCGCCGGTGTAGGCGGGGTCGGGCGTGGAGGTGGCCAGCGCGCGAGCGCTCACCGGCGAGCCGAGGCGCAGGGACGTCGCGCCCTCGCGGGCCACGCCGGCCAGCACGCGCCCGCCCCCGGGCAGGGGCAGCGCCCGGCCCAGGATCGCCCCCGGCGAGCGGCCCAGCGGCGTGCAGTCGGCGTCGCGCAGGTCGTCGCGGTCCACGGCGAGGCAGAGCCGGCCGTCACGATGGTCGCCGGCGACGAGCCGGTGGCCCTCGGCGGCGAGCACGGTGGCCGGGGGCGCGACGAGGTCGGCGGGCGGGCCCGTCGGCGCAGCGGGCGGGAGGTCGGCGAGCTCGAGGATGCTGAAGACCTGGGAGCCCTCGCCGTCGGAGGCCGCGCACTCGCTGCGCGCGGGCGCCGCGCCCAGGGCGACCGTCGTGCCGCCCGCCTCGATGCGCCGCACGCCGACGGTCGCGGGTGCGACGTACGCGTAGGCGCGGCGGCCCGCGGCCAGCGCGACCGTCCGCGCGGCCCGCCGCCGCCCGTCGGCGAGCAGCGCGGAGGCTGCGCTGACGCCGGGGTCGAGGGCACCGACCAGCACCTGCACCGAGGCGCGGGCCGTGCACGCCAGCGACGTCGTGTCGCTGGCCTCGCGCCCGTCGGAGGACACGCAGGTGGACCCGCTGGACGTCCCCGCCCCGGCGCGCACGTCGACCAGCAGGCACGCGCGCTCGACGTGGCGGTCCAGGTCGGTGGCGACGGGGCGCAGGACGCTCTCCCGCCGGACGCGCAGCCGGACCTCGGCACCGCCCGCCACCCGCTGGGCGCCCACCTGACGGACGGGACCGAGCGCGACCCCGCTGCCGGGCTGGACGCCGACGAGCGCATCGCCGGCGCCGAGCACGCGCACCTCGCCGAAGGGGTCGCCGGGCAGCGAGACGTCGTCGTCGCCCGCGGCGGCCGGCCGGCGGACCGCGAAGAAGGCGACCCGGCCTGCCAGCTTGCCGCGGTAGGCGTCGCTGCGCTGCACCGCGGTGCGCAGGCGGCGGCCGTCGGGCAGCACCACCTGGACGGCCTCGGCGGCGGCGGGCACGACGCCGGCGAAGACCTGGCTGCTAGTGGCCAGGACCACGGCGTCGTCGTCGCGCTGCAGCGGGTTGCCGCAGGCCGACGCCTGACCGCCCTCGACCGTCAGCCCCACGCAGATGCCGCCTCCGCGAGCCGGCGCCCGATCGGCCGCCCGCAGCGCCGCGTCGCCCGAGCGCACCACGACCGGCGCGTCGGTGAGCGCGTCGTCCTGGGCGAGCGCCGCGGGAGGCGCCACGAGGGCGAGGCCCAGCAGGAGGGAGGTGGCGCGAACGCGCGGCATGGAGCGTCCTTACCCCTCGCGTCCTACGACGCACCACCGCCCGGCGCATCGCGCTTGCCCGCGGGGGATCGCATGCCCTACCTTGCGCGGTCGGCAAGACGCTCACCAGGGGGAGACGGTGTCAGTGAAGGGTCGGAAGGTCCGCGCGGGGCTGCTCGCGCTCATCTCGGCGTCCGCGTGTGCGGTCGCAGCAGCACCCGCCAGCGCGGCCACGATCCCGGTCGCCTGCAACGGCGCCACCGGCGATCCCGCGGCGCTCAACGCGGCCGTGACCACCGCCAACGGCACGCCGGCGGCGGACACGATCCAGATCGCCGGGCCGTGCACGTTCACCTACACGACGCCGGCGGCCCCGGCGGCGGGTGGCAACAACACCGCGCTGCCCGTCATCACGCAGCCGCTCACCCTCGAGGGCAACGGCGCGACCATCGTGCGCTCGAACGCCAGCGGCGTCGCGCCGATGCGCATGGTCCTCGTCTTCGGCGGGTCCTTCACCCTGCGCGGCACGATCCTCGGCGGCGGCGCCCTGGGCGGCGCCTCCCAGAACGGCGCGGGCATCGCGTCGCTCAACGCCGACGTGACCATCGACCGCTCGCAGGTCGTCAGCAACGCCACGCTCGGCGGGTCGGGCAACACCGGCGGTGCCGGCGGCGCGATCGCCACGGCGGGCGGCACGCTGACCGTCACCGAGTCGACGCTGTACTTCAACCTCGCCCAGCAGGGCGGCGCCATCAGCGTCTCGGCCACGCCGACGACGATCCGGCGCTCGACCGTCTACGGCAACATCGCCGCGAACACCGGCGGCCTGCTCGTCCAGGGCACGACGGCGACCGTCGAGAACTCGACCTTCGGCGTCAACCAGGGCAACAACGGCATCGGCGGCATCGGCGCGGCGGGCAACGGCGCAGCCACGACGGTCAACGTCGCGTCGTCGACCTTCGCCGACAACGGGACGACGAACCAGACCGCCCCGGGGGCGGCCCTGCTGGCGATCAACGGCGCCTTCCCGGCGACGATCAACGTCACCGACACGATCGTCACCGACACCGACTCGACGGCGCCCGCCACGCTGGCGCAGTGCTCGCGCCTGGGCACCGGGGCGATCAACGACCAGGGCGGCAACCTCGAGTGGCCGCACGCCTCGTGCGGCTTCGGCACCCGCGCCGACCCGCAGCTCGGTGCCCTCGGCGGCAACGGCGGCCTGACGGCGACGTACAAGCCCAAGCCCGGCAGCCCCGCCATCGACCTCGGCGGCGCCACCTGCCCGAGCGTCGACCAGCGCGGCTTCACCCGCCCCGACGGGGACGGCTGCGACGCGGGCTCGGTCGAGACCGAGGCGCCGCAGACGTCGGCCTCGGGGCCGACCCAGCCGGTGCAGGTGCCCTCGATCGCCTTCATGTCCGACGACGTGGCGGCGAACTTCGAGTGCTCGATCGACAACGGGCCGTTCAACCCGTGCACCTCGCCGCTCGTGCCCCAGGGCCTCGAGTCGGGTGAGCACACGGTCCGCGTCCGGGCTCGCACGACGACGGGCTACGAGGACCGCTCGCCGGCCGTCGTCACCTTCACCGTCGACGTGACGCCGCCCACGGTGCAGATCACGAGCGCGCCGTCGGGCACGACGACCGACGCGACGCCGACGATCGAGTTCTCGGTCGACGGCGATCCGGTGGCCATCGCCTGCCAGGTCGACGACGGCCCGAACCAGCCGTGCACCTCGCCGTTCACCACGCAGCCGCTCGGCGACGGCTCGCACACCGTGACGGTCCGCGCGGCGGACGCGGTCGGCAACGTGGGTGGCGACAGCGCGACGTTCACCGTCGACGCCAACGCGCCGGTGGTGGACATCACGAGCGCGCCGTCCTCGCCGACGAACGACAACACGCCCACGGTCACGTTCACCGTCGACGACGCGGGCGCGGCCGTGACCTGCCGCGTGGACGACGGGCCCGCCCAGCCGTGCGCCACGCCGTTCACGACCGGCCCGCTGCCCGACGGCCTGCACACCATCACGGTGACCGCGACCGACGCCAGCGAGCAGAGCGGCTCGGACAGCGCGACGTTCGTCGTGGACACGACGGCGCCGGAGACGACGATCACCGGCGGCCCCTCCGGCCTGACGTACACGGGCACGAACCAGACGCTGCAGTTCACGTTCACCTCGAACGACCCGACGGCGGTCTTCGAGTGCCGCCTGGACGGCGGGACGTTCGCGGCCTGCAGCTCGCCCAAGGGCTACACGAACCTCGCCAACGGCTCGCACACCTTCCAGGTGCGGGCGCGCGACGCGGCGGGCAACGTGGACGCCACGCCGGCCAGCCGGACGTTCACCGTGCAGCGGTGCACCATCATCCGCACCGGCGTGAACCTGCTGGGCATCCCGATCACCATCTGCCTGTAGGCCTCGCGGCCGGCCCGGGCGCAAGCGCGCGCCCGGGCCGGCCGGGGTCGACAGGTCCTTGACGGCGCGCTTGTCATCATGGCCGGCGTGCCTCGTCGCCTCCTGATCCTCGGGTCGACCGGGTCCATCGGCACCCAGGCGCTCGACGTCGTCGCGCGCGCCGAGGACCTCGAGGTCGTCGGCCTGAGCGCCGGCGCCCAGTGGGAGCCGCTCGTCGAGCAGGCCCGCCGGACGGGCGTGCGCCGCATCGCGCTGGCCGACGGCGACGCCGCCGCGCGTGCCGCCGAGGCGTGGACCGACGGCGAGGTCCTGACCGGCGCCGAGGGGCTCGTCCGGCTCGTGCTCGAGTCGGGCGCCGACCTCGTCCTCAACGCCCTCGTCGGCTCGGCCGGGCTCGGCCCGACGGTGGCCACGCTCGGCGAGGGCATCGACCTCGCGCTGGCCAACAAGGAGTCGCTGGTCGTCGGCGGCGAGCTCGTGATGCAGCTCGCCGAGGCCACGGGCGCGCAGGTCCTGCCGGTCGACTCCGAGCACTCGGCGCTGCACCAGCTGCTGCACGGCGAGCCCGCGGGCGCCGTCGAGAAGCTCGTGCTCACCGCCAGCGGCGGGCCGTTCCGCGGGCGCACGCGGGCAGAGCTCGAGGACGTCACGGTCGAGCAGGCCCTGGCCCACCCGACGTGGGCGATGGGCGGCAAGATCACGATCGACTCGGCGACGCTCATGAACAAGGGCCTCGAGGTCATCGAGGCCCACCACCTGTTCGGGACGCCCTACGAGCGCATCGACGTCGTCGTGCATCCCCAGTCGATCGTCCACTCCTACGTGACGCTCGTGGACGGGGCCGCGCTGGCGCACCTCGGGCACCCGGACATGCGCGTGCCGATCGCCTACGCCCTGCACCACCCCGACCGCGTCGACGTCCCGGTCCGCCCGCTGGACCTCGCGGAGGTCGGGTCGCTCACGTTCGAGCCCGTCGACGCCGGGACGTTCCCCTGCCTGCGCCTGGCGCGGGAGGCGGGCGTCGCCGGCGGGACGGCGCCGTGCGTGCTCAACGCCGCCAACGAGGTCGCCGTCCACGCGTTCCTCGAGGGCCGGCTGCCGTTCCTCGGGATCGCCGCGGTGATCGAGGAGACGCTCGGGCGGCTGGGCAGCCAGCCGGTGCGGGCGTTCGAGTCGCTCTACGTGGCCGACCGCGAGGCCCGTGAGGTCGCCGCCGAGCAGGTTGGCGCGCTCTCCGCATGAGCTCCCTCGACGGCCGCGTCTCCGCATGAGCTTCCTCTACGCGTTCCTGGGCTTCGCCGCCCTGATCATCCTCCACGAGCTCGGCCACTTCGCCGCGGCCAAGGCCGTCGGCATGCGCGTCGAGCGCTTCAGCCTGTTCTTCCCGCCGCTGCTGGCGCGCGTGAAGAAGGGCGAGACGGAGTACGCGATCGGGGCCGTCCCGCTCGGCGGCTACGTGAAGATCACCGGGATGAGCCCGGAGGAGAAGATCCCTCCGGAGCACGAGCATCGCGCGTACTTCCGCCAGCCCGTGTGGAAGCGCATCGTCGTCATCGCCGCCGGGCCGCTGGTCAACGTCGTCATCGCCTTCGTCCTCATCTTCCTGCTGTTCACGATGAGCGGCGTCGAGGAGGGCAAGGTCAACGGCCGCGTCGACGGCGTGACGAAGAGCTCCCCGGCCGCCGGCCAGTTGCGCGTCGGCGACCGGATCGTGGCCGTCGACGGGGTGCGCGACCGCGAGCGCTTCCAGGCGCAGATCTCGCGCCACCTGTGCGCGGGCGGGCGCACGACGGACGGCTGCGTCGCCGCGACGCCCGCACAGATCGTCGTGGAGCGCGACGGCCGGACGCAGACGGTCGAGGTGCGCCCGCGCTACGACGCCGAGCTCGACCGCCCGCGCATCGGCATCTCCTTCGGCGTGGACGTGACGAAGGACAAGCTCGGCGCGGTGGACGCGGCCGACCGCTCGGTGACCGCGATGTGGAAGGTCACGACCCTCACCGTCGAGGCCATCGGCAAGCTCTTCTACGACGAGCAGGCGCGCAAGGAGGTCTCCGGCGTCGTCGGCTCCTACGAGACCACGCGCCAGTCCTTCGAGGTCCGCACGACCCGCGCGATCGAGGTCCTCGCCCTCATCTCGCTGTCGCTGGCGATCATCAACCTCTTCCCGTTCCTGCCGCTCGACGGCGGCCACATCTTCTGGGCGCTGGCCGAGAAGGTCCGGGGCCGCGCCGTCTCGGTCCGGGTCATGGAACGGGCCTCCGTGGTGGGCTTCTTCCTCGTCATGGTCCTGTTCGTCATCGGCCTGTCCAACGACATCGGCCGACTGACGGGCGAGGGCTTCGACGTCAGGTAGGGTCGCGCCATGGAGAGCACTGCCGCCGCACCGGCTCCGGAGGTGCAGGCGACGACGATCGCCGCTGCCTTCCGCCAGACCGTCGCGAAGCATCCGAACGAGGTCGCCGTGCGCACCGGCGACGACACCATCCGCTGGACCTGGAACGACCTCCAGGAGCGGGTGGACCGCCTGGCCGCCGCGCTCGACGCGATCGGGATCGGCAAGGGCGACAGCGTGGCGATCCTCCTCGGCAACCGGCCCGAGTTCCACCTCGTGGACGTCGCCGCGATGCACGTGGGCGCCACGCCGTTCTCGATCTACATGACGTACGCGCCCAACCAGATCGAGTACGTCGTGACCGACGCCGACGCGTCGATCATCTTCACCGAGCAGGCGCCGCTGGGCAACGTGCTGAAGGCCAGGGAGAACCTGCCCGGCCTGCGGCACGTCGTGGTGGTCGACGGCGAGGCGCCGGAGGGTGGGCAGACGCTGGAGGAGTTCCTCGCCGGCGCCGAGGGCTCGAGCTTCGACGCCGGGGCGGCGGCGGCGGCGATCGAGCCCGAGGACGTCCTGACGCTGATCTACACGTCCGGCACGACCGGTCCGCCGAAGGGCGTGCAGCTCGTCCATCGCAACCTCATCACGGCGACCGCCGCGGTGGAGGCGATGATCGACTTCCCGGAGAACGCCCGGGTCATCTCGTGGCTGCCCAGCGCGCACATCGCCGAGCGTGCGGCCCACCACTACCTGCCGATCGTCTTCGGCTTCTCCATCACGTGCTGCCCGGACCCGCGCCAGATCGTCGCGTTCCTGCCGCAGGTCCGCCCGCACTGGTTCTTCGCGGTGCCGCGCATCTGGGAGAAGCTCAAGAGCGGCCTCGAGGCGATGGTCGCCTCCCAGCCCGACGAGCAGCGCGGCCAGATGCAGGGCGCCCTCGACGCGGCGGTCCAGAAGGTGCGCCTCGAGCAGGCCGGCCAGCCCGTGCCCGGCGAGCTCGCCGCCGCGGTCGCCAAGGCCGACGAGGCGATCTTCTCGAAGCTGCGCGCGCAGCTCGGCCTCGACGAGGTCAAGGCGATCAACGTGGGCGCCGCGCCCACGCCGGTCGAGGTGCTCGAGTTCTTCCACGCCATCGGCCTGCCGGTCGCCGAGCTGTGGGGCATGAGCGAGACCTGCGGCGCGGGCACCGTCAACCCGCCCGACCGCATCAAGATCGGCACGGTCGGCCCGCCGTCGCCGGGCGTCGAGATCAAGCTCGCCGAGGACGGCGAGGTGCTCGTCAAGAGCGACGTCGTGATGATCGGCTACCGCGGGATGCCCGACAAGACGGCCGAGGCGATCGACGCCGACGGCTGGCTGCACACCGGCGACATCGGCCAGATCGACGAGGACGGGTACCTCAAGATCGTCGACCGCAAGAAGGAGCTCATCATCAACGCGGCCGGCAAGAACATGTCGCCGGCCAACATCGAGGCGACGGTGAAGAGCTCCTCGCCGCTCATCGGCCAGGCCTGCTGCATCGGCGACGCGCGGCCCTACAACACGGCGCTCATCGTGCTCGACACGGACTTCGCGCCGCTGTGGGCCCAGCAGCAGGGCATCGAGGACACGTCGCTCGAGGCGCTGGCCCAGGACGACCGCGTGCGCGCGGCGGTCCAGCAGGCGATCGACGCCGCCAACGAGAAGCTCGCGCGCGTCGAGCAGATCAAGAGGTTCACCATCGTCCGCGGCGACTGGGCGCCGGGCGGCGACGAGCTGACGCCGACGATGAAGCTCAAGCGCAAGCCCATCGGGGCGAAGTACGAGGGCGACATCGAGGCGATGTACGCCTAGGCACCCCCTGGGGGTAGGACGGCGGCATGGCAGCCACGCCAGTCGCCGTCCCACCCGCCCCGGGGGAGGAGCCCGTCCTCAAGCGGGCCATCTCCCGCAACGTCCTGCTGCTGTTCGTCGTCGGCGACGTCCTGGGCGCCGGCATCTACGCCCTGGTGGGCGAGGTGGGCGGCCGCGTGGGCGGCGCGATCTGGGCGGCGTTCCTCCTGGCGCTGCTGCTCGCGGTGTTCACCGCGTTCGCCTACGCCGAGCTCGTCACGAAGTACCCCCAGGCGGCCGGCGCCGCCCTGTACGTCAACAAGGCGTTCCGCGTCCCGTTCGTGACGTTCATGGTCGCCTTCGCGGTCATGGCCTCGGGCCTGACCTCCGCGGCGACGCTGTCACGGGCCTTCGGCGGTGACTACCTGTCGGACTTCGTCGACCTGCCGACGGCGCTCGTGGCGGTCTGCGTGCTGGGCCTGCTCGCGCTGGTCAACGCGCGCGGCATCGGCGAGTCGGTGAAGCTCAACGTCGGCCTGACGCTCGTCGAGCTCACCGGCCTGCTGCTCGTCGCCCTCATCGGCACGGCGGCGCTGCTCGACGGCGTCGGGGATCCGGGGCGCGCGCTGGAGATCAAGGACGGCGAGTCGCTCGTCCCGGCCGTGATGGCGGGCGCCGGCCTCGCGTTCTACGCCCTCATCGGCTTCGAGGACTCGGTGAACGTGGCCGAGGAGACGCGCGAGCCCCAGCGCGACTACCCGCGCGCGCTGTTCGGCGGGCTGGCGATCGCGGGCGTCATCTACCTCGCGGTGAGCACCATCGCGACGATGGCGGTGCCCACGAACACGCTGGCCGAGTCGTCCGGTCCGCTGCTCGAGGTCGTCCAGCTCGGGCCGCTGAGCGTCGACACGAAGATCTTCAGCGCCATCGCCCTGTTCGCGCTGGTCAACGGCGCGCTGATCAACCTCATCATGGCCTCGCGCCTGGTCTTCGGCATGGCCCGCCAGGGCATCATGCCCGCGCCGCTGGCGCGGGTCCTGCCGGGCCGGCGCACCCCGTGGGTGGCGATCATCGTCACGACGGCGATCGCCATGTGCCTGGCGCTGGTGAGCGACCTGTCGACGCTCGCGGACATGACGGTCCTGCTGCTGCTCGTCGTCTTCGTCGCCGTGAACGTCAGCGTGCTCGTGCTGCGCCGCGACACCGTCGACCACGACCACTTCCGCGCACCGACGATCATCCCCGTCATCGGCATCGTCGTGTCGATCGCGGTGATGACCAGCAAGGACCTCGACGTCTTCTGGCGGGCGGGGCTCCTGCTCCTGCTCGGCGCGGCGCTCTACCTGGTGAACGTCCTCGTGACGCGCCAGACGGCGCAGATCGACACGGGCGTGCTCCAGGCGGTGGAGCACCCCGAGCGCGACTAGCGCAGCGAGCCGACCGGCATCACGACGACCCAGCTCTTGACCAACGGGCCGGTGCGCTCGGCCAGCGCCGGGCCGAAGAGCCGCTCGACCTCGCGGCGGCGCAGGAGCCGCAGGTCGGGCTCGAAGTCCGCCGCCCCCAGCAGCCAGTAGAGGTGGCGCAGCGGCCCGGGCAGCCAGTGCGCGCCGAGCAGCAGGGCGTGCGGCTCGACCGGGAAGGAGAACGCCGGGGTCTGGACGTACCAGCCGCGGGCCACGCGGCGCAGCTCGCTGGCGAACTGCGCGCGGCGCTCGCGGGGGACGTGCTCGACGACGCTCGAGCAGTAGACGAGGTCGAAGCTCGCGTCGGCGAACGGCAGGCGCTCGGCCGCGTCGGCCTGCACGAAGGGCCCGGGGTAGGCGGGGCGCGGCTCGACGTCGACGCCGGTGATGTCGAGGTCGGGCTCGAGGCCCCGGAGGCCCAGCGCACCGCAGCCCACGTCGAGCACCCGCATGCCGGGCTCGACGCCGGTCAGGCGGAAGAAGCGGTCGTGGCGGCGGGCGCGGGTGCGCGCCGCGACGGGGGACGCCAGCCGCGCCATGGGCCCGCGGGCGGTGCGGTAGACCTCGCCCGGGGTGTGGGGGAACGAACTGGCCATCCTGGCCCACGAGAGCCTACGCGCCCGACCGCTCGTACACTGGGGACATGGCCTCCAAGCGGCAGATCTGGGTCGGCAGCGTCCCCGTCGGGGGTGGCGCGCCGGTGGCCGTCCAGACCATGACGAAGACCGAGACGGCCAACCTCACGGCCACGATGGACCAGATCCGGCGGGTGGCGGAGGCCGGGGCCGACATCGTGCGCGTCGCCGTGCCGCGCGACCGCGACGTCGAGGCGCTCAGGACGATCGTGCGCGAGTCCCCGATCCCGGTCATCGCCGACATCCACTTCAACCACACGCTCGCCCTCAAGGCCATCGACGCCGGCGCGCACTGCGTGCGGATCAACCCCGGCAACATCGGCGGCCCGGAGAAGACGGGCGTCGTCGTCGAGCACGCGCGCCGTGCCGGCGTGCCGATCCGCGTGGGCGTGAACTCCGGCTCGCTGCCCGAGCACCTGCGCGACCTCGAGTTCTCCAACCCGGTCGAGGCGCTCGTCACGGCGGCGACGGAGATGGTCGAGCTGATGCACCGGCTGGACTTCCACGACTTCAAGGTCTCGATGAAGTCGACGTCGGTGCCCAACACCATCGCGTCCAACCGCCTGCTGGCCGAGCGCATCGACCAGCCGCTGCACCTCGGGGTCACCGAGGCCGGCACGAAGTGGTCGGGGTCGCTGAAGAGCGCGGTCGGCCTGGGCACGCTGCTGGCCGACGGCATCGGCGACACGATCCGCATCTCCCTCTCGACGTTCCACGCCGAGGAGGAGGTCAAGGTCGCCTGGGAGATCCTCAAGGCGCTCAAGCTGCGCGAGCGCGGCCCGGTCCTCATCGCCTGCCCGACCTGCGGGCGCCTGCAGTTCGACATGGACACCGTCGTGCAGGAGATCGAGCACCGGCTCGAGGCCTACGCGGACCCGATCGAGGTCTCCGTCCTGGGCTGCGCGGTCAACGGCATCGGCGAGGCGCGCCACGCCGACTTCGGCATCACGGGCGCCAAGGACGCGGGGATGATCTTCTCCAAGGGCGAGCCGCTCAAGAAGGTCAGGACCGAGCACCTCGTCGATGAGCTCTTCGCCGAGATCGACAAGTGGTACGCGGCGGGCAAGCAGGTCGTCGCTGACGAGGCGCAGCGGGCCGAGGCCGCCGAGTGGCTGGCCGAGAACGAGGACGCCGAGGCGATGACGCCCGAGCGCCTCGCCGCGCTCGAGAAGGAGGCGGCGGAGCGCGAGGCCGCCTCGCCGGTCGCCGGCCGGCGCTTCAGCCGCTAGCCCGCGGCGCGCACCCGCACCACCGGCGAGACCGCGGTCCCGCCGTCGACGGGGTAGGAGTAGCGGAAGTCGGCCGTCGCCGTGATGCGGCGATGCACGGAGAACGTGCCGCGCGGGTCGGTCCCGACGCGGGTGAAGAGCTCCCAGCCCTCGCGGCCGGGCAGCCGGCGCTCGACGAGCACCTCGTGCTGGGCGCCCTGGCGCGCCTGGCCCCAGAGCTCGGTCTGGACGCGGCCGGCGGGACGGTGCGCGACGAACGGGCTCGAGAAGACGAAGTACGCGGGCTTCTCCCGGCCGCGGACGTCGAGCAGGCCCGACTGCCAGCCGGCGAACGCGCGCCGGCCGGCGCCCGCCTTGCGATCGACGGGCTCGTCCTGGAAGGCGTACTGCACGAGGCTCTTGACCCGCGGGTCCTTCGCGGCCAGGTAGGTCGCCTCCGACGTCCAGTGGGCCTGGCGGCGCAGGGTGATGCCGGAGTACGGGTCGGGCGGGTCGGTCTGGTAGCCGAACTCCGTCAGGTGGATGGGCGCGCGACGGCCGCCGCTGATGGCGATGCGGCGGCGGTCCTGCAGGCGGTCGAGCACCGTCTCGAGGCGCCCGAGGTCGCCGAGCGCCACCTCGTCGGGGTGCGCGCTGTGGGCCGACGGCGACGCGCGGACGGGGTGGGGGTGGTGGGCGACGCCGTCCATGCGCGCGGGCAGGAAGCCCTTGCAGCGGCCGGTCCGGATGGGGCGGTAGCGCTTGTCGACGCAGGCGAAGGCACGCAGGAAGGCCAGCGGGCGCAGCGGCGAGTTGGTCCTGCGCGGCGGGTTGCCGCGCGGCGCCAGCGCACCGCCGAGGACCTCGGCGCGCGGGTCGGCGCGCTTGATCGCCGGGTAGGCGGCGCGCAGCAGGTCGCGGTAGACGTGAGGTGCGATCGGCTGGCACCCGCGCGCCGCCGAGCACGTCAGCTGCGGCTGCAGCCACGCGGCCTGGTTGGGCTCGTTCCACACGACGTAGCGGTCGGCGTGGGAGCCGTAGCGCTGGGCCACCGCGCGGGCGAAGCGCCCGAAGGCCCGGGCGGACGGCAGCGCCCGCGGGTTGCCGCTCGCCGGGCGCTCGGTCGCCCAGAGGGGTCCGGAGCCGGTGATGGCCAGGACCGGCTCGAGGCCCGCGTCGACCAGAGCGGCGACGGCGTGGTCGATGTAGGCCCAGCGGTAGCGCGGGTCGTCGGCGTCGGCGTCGTCGAAGCCGCGCGGCTTGCTCCTCGCCCCGGGCGACGGCGCGACGGCGACCCAGCGGACGTGCAACCGCACGCTGTCCACGCCCATGTGCGCCCACGTGCGCGCCGTCTCGTGGGCGCTCGCCGGGCCGGCGAACATCAGGCGGTCGTCGGCCATGCCGACCTCGAGGGAGGCGGCGTCGGCGGCTGCCGCGGGGCCGGCACCGGCGGCGGCGAGCAGGGCGACGGCGGCCCACGCCGCCCGGGAGCGCCGGGGCATCGGCGGGGAGCCTAGGGCCGCGGGGCGGTCGGGGGCGCTGCGCTCGTGGCGTCTTGGGGTGGCGTTCGGGCCCGATCGATCGCGACCCTGTCATCCCCGGCGTCCCACGCCGGAGATGACAGGGTCACGACGCGCGGGCCCGCCGGGCCGCCTCGCGAGCCGCGCGGACGCCCGTCCTTCCCTCCGTCGGCGCGAGACAGCGCCCGCTCCGCGCCCGGCCGACGTCCGAGCGGCGCGCCACCCCGCGCGCAGCGCCACCCTTGCCCCAGGACCACGACGGCCCCGGAACGCCGAAGCGCTCCGGGGCCGCGGGACGACCAGCGTGGGTGCGACCGCTACTGCAGGTCGAACTCGCGCGAGGTGTAGACGTACGGCGGCTGCGGGACCGAGAAGCGGACGCGCACCTTGCCGGGGCCCGGGGTCGTGAACGTCGGGAGGTAGAAGTAGCCCTCCACGACCTTCACCGGCTCGGACGTCGGCGACGCCTGGAACGTCTGGTTGGTCTTGGCCTCGGTGATCGGGGCCCAGTCGGCGGAGCCGTCGGCCGGCTTCCAGTCGACCGAGACGACGTCCTCGACGGCCTCCGGGCGGAAGCGCAGCGCGCCCCACAGCGTGTAGGTCGGGCGGTTCGTCGCCGGGTCGACCTGGCCGGTCGGGAACACCAGCAGCGGCTGGCGGTAGGCCGTCAGCGCGGGCTTGGCCTGGTCGCCGCGGGTGAAGAGCCCCGACTGGTAGGTCGACCAGTAGGCCTTCGAGCCGGCGCTGTTCTTCGTGCGCGGGCCGACGTCGTAGAGCAGGAACTGGGTCTGGCCGATGATCCGCGGGCTCAGGAAGGCCTGGAGCTCGCCCTGGTTGATCCAGGTGGCCTGCGTCTCCATCGGGACGCCTGAGTACTTGTCCGGCGGGTTGGTCTCGAAGCCGAACTCGGCGCTGAGGATGTCGATGCCGGTCTTGACGCGGCCGGTCTTCTGGCCGATCGCGTCGAGGAAGTTCGGCAGGTCCTCGATGTTGGCCATGGTCAGCGAGTCGGGGCTCTTGTCCTTGACCGTCGGGCCGACGTTCTTCGTGTACGGGTGGTGAGCCCACCAGGTGGCCGGCAGGGTCTTCTTGCGGTCCCACCACGAGCAGCCGAGGGCCGCCGCGGCGTCGCCGCCGAGCGGGGCGCCCGTGTCGTCCACGCAGTACATGCTGCGGATGAACTCCTTCGGGCGCATCGGGGAGCGCGCGTCCTTGCGGTCGACGCCCAGCGGCGCCGTCTCGCCGATCATGATCGCGTCGCTCGCGTGGCCCGTCGACACGAGGCCGCGGTAGCCGTAGTCGTAGAGCTTGCGGTACTGGATGGCCGAGCTCGGCTTGCCGTCCTCCCACTGCGGGGAGAGCCAGCCGGCCTGGTTGGGCTCGTTCCAGATCGACCACATGCTCACGCGCGGCAGCGCGAAGCGCCCGTCGTTCTCGTCCTTGAACTGGCCGCTGTAGCGCTTCCCGACGGCCTGGACGAACTTGTAGAACTCGCTGGGCTTGGGCTTCCACGTCGCGGCGTTGCGCTTCTGCGACGCCGGGGCCTTGGCGTGGCCCCACTTCGGGCCCGGGCCCGTGATGTTGAAGTAGACGCGGATGCCGAGGCGCTGGGCGGCGCGCACGAGGCGGTCGTAGCGGTCCCAGTTGAGCTTGGGGTAGGCCTTGGGGTTGGACGCCTTGAGCTGCTTGAAGCGGCGGTCCTTGGCCTTCGTGTCACGCGCCTCGTCGGCGACGACGCTCCAGAGCAGGGTGACGCGGACGACGTCGACGCCCAGCGACTGCATGCGCTGCAGCGCGCGGTCGCGGGTCGTGTCGTCGCGGTAGACGAGGACGTCGTCGTCCATCATCACCGAGAAGAGGTTCGGCTTGGCCTCGGCGGCGGCCACCGGGATGAGGAGCGAGCTCAGCATCACGGCGACGAGCACGCGGCGTAGGGGGCGGGTCATCGGGCTCCAGAAGCGGGAGACAGGGACATGCGACAAGGGGCGGCGCGAAGGCCGCCCCTTGAGGAACGCGAGGGTAGCGCCGGAGTTGCGCCCGACGCTGCGCTTCCGACGAACGGCCAGGCGCCGAGGTGCCGGGCCGCCCGTCGGTCCGTCGAGGTGCTACTTCGCGGCGTCGAAGCGCTCCTGGACCTTGTCCCACGCCACGACGTCCCACCACGCCTTGAGGTAGGCCGGGCGCTTGTTCTGGTAGTTGAGGTAGTAGGCGTGCTCCCAGACGTCGTTGCCCAGCAGCGGCGTCTTGCCCTCGAGGATCGGGTTGTCCTGGTTGGGCGTGGAGGTGATCGCCAGCTCCCCGCCGTCGACGACGAGCCAGACCCAGCCGGAGCCGAAGCGCGCGACGCCCGCGGCCTCGAACTCGTCCTTGAAGGCGTCGAAGGAGCCCCACTTGCTCGTGATGGCCTCGCCCAGCGAGCCGCCCGGCTCGCCGCCCTTGCCCGGGCCCATCGACTCCCAGAAGAGCGTGTGGTTCAGGTGACCGCCGCCGTTGTTGCGGAAGACGCCCTGCTTGTCCTGGGGCAGCGAGTCCAGGCTCTTGAGGACCTCCTCGACGGGCTTGCCGTCGAACTCGGTGCCCTCGAGCGCGCCGTTGGCCTTGTCGACGTACGCCTGGTGGTGCTTGTCGTGGTGCAGGCGCATCGTCTGCTCGTCGATGGTCGGCTCGAGCGCGTTGTAGTCGTACGGCAGGGCAGGGACCTCGTAGGCCATGGGGCAGCTCCTGTCTCTCGCGTGTATCAGGGGTCGAACCCGGACCCTACAACCGGCCTGGGCAAGGGCCGCGTCCGCCGCGCGCGAATAGAGTCGTGCCCAGATGCGGTTCACGAACCTCCTGCTGCCGACCGAGCGCCAGCCGCCCGCCGACGCCGAGGCCCTGTCCCACAAGCTCATGGTCCGCGCGGGGCTCGTGCGCCAGCTCGGGGCGGGCTTCTGGACGTGGCTGCCGGCCGGCTGGAAGGTCCACCAGAAGGTCGTGGGGATCGTCCGCCAGGAGATGGACGCGATCGGCTGCCAGGAGCTGCTGATGCCCGTCCTGCAGCCGCGCGAGCTGTGGCGGCGCACGGGGCGCGACCAGATCAACGAGCTGTTCAAGCTCAAGGACCGCAAGGACGCCGAGCTCGTGCTCGCCATGACCCACGAGGAGGCGGTGACCTTCCACGTCGCGCAGGTCGTGCGCTCCTACCGCGACCTGCCCTTCAGCCTCTACCACTTCCAGGTCAAGGAGCGCGACGAGCCGCGCCCGCGCGCCGGGGTCCTGCGCACCCGCGAGTTCATCATGAAGGACGCGTACACCTTCGACCGCGACCAGGCCGGCCTGGACGCCGCCTACGAGCAGTTCCGCCTGGCCTACCACCGCGTCTACGAGCGCTGCGGCCTCGAGTACTACGAGTGCGAGTCGGACTCCGGGATGATGGGCGGCTCGGGCGCCCAGGAGTTCATGGCGCCGTGCGCGGCCGGCGAGGACGACGTCGTCCTCGCCCCGGGCTACTCGGCCAACCTCGAGATCGCCTCCGCCGAGCCCCAGCCGGCGCCGCCGCTGACGCTGAGCGGCGAGCTCGAGACGCCCACGCAGAAGACGATCGCCGACGTCGCCGGCCACCTCGGCGTCGCGGAGTCCAACTGCCTCAAGGCCTTCCCCGTCGTGACCGACGGCGGCGAGCTCGTGCTCGTCCTGCTGCGCGGCGACCACCAGGTCGCGCCCATCAAGCTCCAGAACGCCCTCGGCGAGCCCTACCGCCCCGCGGGCGACGACGAGCTGCCTGGCCCCGCCGGCTTCCTCGGGCCCAAGCCGGGCGTGCGCACCGTGGTCGACGCGGCGCTCACCGGCGGGCCCTGGGTCGCGGGCGCCAACCGCGAGGGCCGGCACGTCGTCGTCGACCACCTCGACGGCGAGCGCGCCGACGTGCGCGAGGTCCGCGCGGGGGACACCGTCAACGGCCACGAGGTCCGCATCGACAAGGCGATCGAGGTGGGCAACATCTTCAAGCTCGGCACGCGCTACTCCGAGCCGCTGGGCGCGACGTACCTCGACGAGCACGGCAAGGAGCACCCGATCGTCATGGGCTCCTACGGGATCGGGCCCGCCCGCATCGCCGCCGCCGCCGTCGAGCAGCACGGCGACGACAGCGGCATCGCCTGGCCCAGGTCCATCGCGCCCTTCGACGTCGAGGTCGTGGCGCTCGGCAAGCCCGGCACGCCCGAGCGCGCCACCGCCGAGGCGGTCTACGAGGAGCTGCGCACCGGCGGCCTGGACGCCGTGCTCGACGACCGCGACGCGTCACCGGGCGAGAAGTTCAAGGACGCGGAGCTGCTCGGCTGTCCCGTGCGGCTGACGATCGGCAAGCGCTCGGCCGAGTCGGGCCGCGCCGAGGCGCAGCTGCGTCGCGGCCTCGCCGACCAGGAGGAGGGCGTGCCGCTAGAGGGGGCGCTCTCCGCGGTGCAGGAGCTGTGGCGCAGCGCCCCGTAGCCGACCGCGCCGAGCGCGCGCAGGAGGCCGTCAAGGAGGCCTGGCAGAACCCGCGCCTGACCTTCCGGCGCCTCAGCGGGCTGGACCGCTCCGGCCCGCCGCCGCCCCAGACGCTGGCGGGCGCGCCGCTGAACCCGTGGACGATCCCGAACGCGATCGGGTTCGTCCGCCTGGCGCTGATCCCGGTCTTCCTGGTCCTGGCGTTCTCCTCCGACAGCGGGACCGACGCGCTGCCCGCGATCATCTTCGCCGTGGTCGCCTGGAGCGACTACGCGGACGGCATCGCCGCGCGGGTCACGGGGCAGTACAGCCGCCTCGGCACGCTGCTGGACCCGGTCGTCGACCGCTCGCTGGTCGTCTCCGGCGTCGTGGTCGTCTGGCACTTCGACCTGCTGCCCCACTGGGCGCTCGCCGTCCTGGCCGGGCGCGAGCTCTTCCTGCTGGTCGCGGGCCGCTACGCGCTCACCCACGGCGTCGAGCTGAAGGTCAACTGGTGGGGACGCCTGGCGGTGTGGCCGACGATGTCCGCGCTGTTCTTCGCCCTCGCCGGGGTCGAGACGCTGGCCGAGGTCCTGCTCTACGTCGGCCTGGGGATGGCGCTCATCGCGCTGTGGGCGTACGTCGTGGACGCGCGACGACAGGTCGCTGCCGCCCGCTGACCTGCACCCTCAAGTGGACGTCGAGCCATCCCGCGCGCCGTGCGCTACGCTCGCAGGCGCCATGGAGACCTTCCCCGACCTCGGCTCGCTCTCGGACCAGGAGCTCAAGGACCTCATCCAGCAGCTGACCGAGGAGGAGGTGGACATCTCCTACCGCCGCCGCATCCTGCACGGCAAGATCGACATCCTCCGTGCGGAGCTCGTCAACCGCCTGCGCAAGAAGCACGAGGGCGGCGAGGAGGTCATCACCGGCGCGGACGTGCAGCAGCTGACGGACATCCTGTCCGGCCGCGCCGCCGACGCCGACCAGGCGTAGCCCCGACGCGGGAGGAGGGGGACCGCCGGTGGCTCGTCACTGCCCGGAGTGCGGGTTCGTCAACGCCGAGAGCGCGAACTACTGCCAGAAGTGCGGCGCGTTCCTGGCTCCCGGTGAGCCGGCGACGGAGCCGACGACCGCGACCTACCGCGTCGACGAGACCGGCGAGCTCGTGCCCGTCGACGTCGACGAGGTCGTCGAGACCGGCGGCGCCGCGCTCGTCGTGCGCGCCGGCGGCGGCCGCGTGGGGGAGTCCTTCCCGCTCGAGCGCGACCGCGCGACGATCGGCCGGCGTCCGGACTCCGACGTCTTCCTCGACGACGTGACCGTCTCGCGCGACCACGCGCTGATCGTGCGCCGCGGCGGCGAGTACCACCTGGACGACCTCGGCTCGCTCAACGGCACGTACGTCAACCGCACCCGGATCGACTCGCGCCGCCTCGAGGACGGCGACGAGCTGCAGATCGGCAAGTACAAGCTCACCTTCCTGGCCCGCTGATGGCCGTGCAGGAGCCGCCGCCCGTACGCGAGAAGGCGATGACGATCGGGGCCGTCTGCAAGGCGCTGGCCCAGGAGTTCCCCGACATCTCCATCTCGAAGATCCGCTACCTCGAGGACCAGAAGCTCCTGGCCCCGAGGCGGACCGCGGGCGGCTACCGCCTGTACACGAGCACCGACGTCGCCCGGCTGCGCACGATCCTGCGCCTGCAGCGCGACGAGTTCCTGCCGCTGCGCGTCATCCGCCAGGAGCTCGCGGCGGGGCGCGCGGCCGAGGCCAGCGCCGAGGTGCCGGCGGCCGACGACGGCGTCTCCCCGGAGGCGGCGCGGCGCGCGACCAAGCGCCGGCACTCGATCACGGGCGGCGGCGCGCAGTACACGCTCGAGGAGGTGCTCGAGGAGACGCGCGCCGAGCCGCGCCTGGTCGCCGAGCTCGAGGAGTACGGCGTGATCCGCGGCGAGGTGCGCTCGGGCGTCAAGCTCTTCGACGAGACCGAGCGCGAGATCGTCCGGGCGGTCACCGAGCTCGCGCGCTACGGCGTGGGCGGGCGCAACCTCCGGGCGTTCCGCACGAGCGCCGATCGCGAGGCCGCCCTGCTGCAGCAGATCCTCGCCCCGGCCCTGCGCTCGCGCAACGCCGAGCGCCGCAAGGAGGCCGTCGAGGCGCTCGAGAACCTCGCGGCGGTGACGACGCACCTCAAGCACCTGCTGCTCATCCGCGACCTGCGCAAGATCGTCGGGTGAGCGGGCCGGACCTCGACCTGCGGTCGCGCATCCGGGACATCGCCGACTTCCCCAAGCCGGGGATCGTCTTCCGGGACATCACGCCCCTGATGGCCGAGCCGGCCGCGCTGGACGCCGCGGTCCTCGGGCTGGCCGGCTGGGCGCGCGAGCGGCGGGTCGACCTCGTCCTCGGGGCCGAGGCCCGCGGCTTCCTGCTCGGCCCGGCGCTGGCGCGGGAGCTCGGCGCGGGCTTCGTCCTCGCGCGCAAGCCGGGCAAGCTGCCGTGGGAGACCGTCTCGGCCGAGTACCTGCTCGAGTACGGGACGGACTCCCTCGAGGTCCACACCGACGCGCTGCACCACGGCTCGCGCGTGCTCGTGCACGACGACCTGCTGGCCACGGGCGGGACGGCGAAGGCGCTGTGCGACCTCGTCGAGCAGCTCGGCGGCGAGGTCGTCGGCTGCTCGTTCCTCATCGAGCTGGCGTTCCTCGGCGGCCGCGGCCGGCTGGCCGGCCACGAGGTCCACGCGCTGCTGGTCGACGAGGCGGAGTGATGCCGAAGGCCCGGCGCAGCGTCGTCGTCGCGGCGGACGTGGACCGCGTGTGGCGCACGGTCGGCGACCCGCACCACCTCGCGCGCTGGTGGCCGCGCGTCGCGCGCGTCGAGGGCGTCGACGACACGGGCTTCACCGAGGTCCTGCGCTCCGACAAGGGCGCGACGGTCCGCGCGGACTTCGCCCTGCTCGAGCGCGAGGCGCCGACGCGGATCGCCTGGCGCCAGCACACGGAGGGCACGCCGTTCGAGCGCGTGCTCGCCGAGTCGCGCACCTCGGTGGCGCTCGAGGCGGCCGAAGGCGGTGGGACGCGCGTGGAGCTCGCGCTGGAGCAGCGGCTCCGCGGGTTCTCGCGCTTCGGGGGCTTCATGGTGCGCGCCGCGGCGCGCAAGCAGCTGGACGACGCACTTGCGGGGTTGACGAGGATCCATGGCGACGGCTGACGGCGACCGGCACGCGGGCATCCCGCGCACCTCCCGCTGGTGGGGCTGGGGCGACCGGGCCCACGACGCGCCGCCGCCGGCGCACGCCGTGTCGTGGCTCGAGGGCGTCCTCGACGGACCCCTCGACGCGCCGCGACCACCGGTCGGCCTCGACGAGGTGCGCCTCGGCCCCGCGGCGCTGGCCTCCGAGGCGCGGGCCGCGCTGCGCGAGGTCGTGGGCGACGTGCACGTGCGCGACGACCGCGAGGCGCGCGTCCTGCATGCGGCGGGCAAGTCCTACCCGGACCTCGTGCGCCAGCGGGCCGGCGACGCCGAGGGCGCGCCGGACGCCGTCGTCCTCCCGGGCAGCCACGCGGAGGTCCGGGGCGTCCTCGAGGCATGCGCCGCGGCGGGCGTCGCGGTCGTCCCGTTCGGCGGCGGCACGTCGGTCGTCGGCGGCGTCGAGCCCCTGCGCGGCGGCTTCGACGCGGTCGTCGCGCTCGACCTCGGTCGCATGACCGGCCTCGTGTCGCTCGACGAGGGGTCGCGCACCGCGGTGCTCGAGCCCGGCCTGCGTGGTCCGGAGGCCGAGCGCCTGCTCAACCCCCGCGGCTTCACCCTGGGCCACGTCCCGCAGTCCTTCGAGTACGCGACCGTCGGCGGCTTCGTCGCCACGCGCTCGGCCGGCCAGGCCTCCACGGGCTACGGGCGCATCGACGAGCTCGTCCTCGGCCTGCGCCTCGCCGCGCCGGCGGCCGAGCTCGACCTCCCGCCGCTGCCGGCGAGCGCCGCGGGCCCGGGCCTGCGCGAGACGCTCGTCGGCTCCGAGGGCGCGTTCGGCGTCATCACCCAGGCGGCCCTGCGCGTCGCGCCGCTGCCGGCCGAGCGCCGCTACGAGGCGTGGGTCTTCCCCGACTTCCGCGCGGGCGCCGCATGCTTCCGCGAGCTCGAGCAGAGCGCGATCGCCCCGACGATCGCCCGGCTCAGCGACGAGCGCGAGACGGAGATGAACCTCGCCCTGTCGGGCACCGGCGGCGTGAAGGGGCGCGCGCTGGACGCGTACCTCGGCGCACGCCGCGTGCGCGGCGGCTGCCTGGCGATCCTCGGCTGGGAGGGCACGGAGGCGACGGTCCACGCGCGCCGCCAGGCCGCGCTGCCGGTGCTGCGTGACCACGGCGCGGCGGGCCTCGGCCAGGGCGCGGGGCGCTCGTGGGAGCGCGGTCGCTTCCACGCGCCCTACCTGCGCGACGACCTCCTCGCGCGCGGCGTGCTCGTCGAGACGCTCGAGACCGCGGCGCAGTGGTCGGACCTCCACGAGCTGCACCGGGCCGTCGGCGACGCGCTGCGCCGCCACTGCCCGCTCGTGGCCTGCCACATCTCGCACCTCTACGGCAGCGGCGCCTCGCTGTACTTCACGTTCCTGGCCCGCCAGGACCGCGGCGGCGAGCTCGACCAGTGGCGGCGCATCAAGGCCGACGCGTGCGACGCGATCGTCGCGCACCGCGGCACGATCACCCACCACCACGCCGTGGGGCGCGACCACGCGGCGTGGATGCCCGCCGAGGTCGGCGAGGCGGGGGTGGCCGCCCTGCACGCGCTCAAGCGCGAGCTCGACCCGGTCGGGATCCTCAACCCGGGGAAGCTGATCCCGTCGGTGGGTGGCGAGGTCGGCGCGGGCGCGCCGACCCCGGCCCGGGCGGTCTAGCCGCCGGTCGTCGTCTGCGGCGTGGTCGCCGCGCCGCCGCCCGCGCCCGTGCCGCCCGTGGTGCGGAACTGGCCGCGCAGGACGATCGTCCCCGGACGGGTGGGCGACTGCTGCTGGTCGCCGCTGCTCGCCGGCTGGCGGGCGACGACGAGCTCGCGGTAGGACTCGGCGTTCTCCGGCAGGCCGGCGAGGCCCTGCAGGCGGCCCCGGGCGTCGCCCGAGCCCTCGACGGGCGGGGCGTAGCCGAGGAACTGCGCCTGCGACGGGCTGTTGTAGAGCCAGACGGCGTAGTACGGGCTGGCCGACAGGCCCTGGGCGATGACGGCGAGCGCGCGCTGGCCGTCCTGGGAGACGACGTTGGCGACGCCGAGCGCGTCCTTGGAGGTGGAGCCCGTCGGCTGGAGGTTGATCTGCGCGTCGATCTTCGGCTGGGCGGCCGTGGTCGTCGTGCCCGTGCCGGCCTGGTTGCCGCCGTCGTCGTCGTCGCCGCCGATCGCGCCGGTGAGCAGGAGGATGACGAGGGTCAGGCCGATCGCGACGGCCCCGAGCAGGACGTAGCCGCCGGTGCGCGACTTGCGCTCGTTCTCCGCGCGCACGCGCTTGCGGGCGCTGAGGGCGTCGAAGGCCTCTTCGGTCTCGACGCGGTCGGCCGGGATCTCCGGCAGCGCGTCGCCGGCGAGGTCGCGCAGCTCACCGGCCACGGCGCGCGCCCAGGCGCGCCCGCCGGCCGAGCCCTCGAGGAACTCGCGCGTGGCGGCGCGGCCCGACGCCGACTGCTGGCCGAGCAGGTAGTCGCCCACCTCGTCCTGGCGCTCCGGGCTGAGCCCGCCCGCGTCCTCGGGCCCGAGCGTGTCGAGCGCCGTGAGCGCGCGGTCGCGCACCGCCTCGGGCGTCGTCCGCAGGAGGCCGGACAGGTCGTCGTACGTCTTGCCCTGCTTGAGCAGGAGCTGCAGCACGGCCTTCTGGTCGGCGGGCAGGGAGTCGAAGCGGGCCATCGGCTCGGGGAGGCTATAGGCGTCGGCGGCTAGGGTGCCGCACATGGCGGCGACGGACCTGCAGTTCCCGATCGTGATGGACCAGGGCTTCGACGGCCTCTACGGCCTCGTGGTCGACTCGATCGACGACGACATGGTGCTGCGCGCGCACGTGGACGTGGAGGACCGCCACAAGCAGCCCGCGGGCCTCGTGCACGGCGGCCTGTTCGCGTCGATGGCCGAGTCGACGACGTCCATGGCGACGTACTACGCCGTCGCGGCGGACGGCAAGACCGCGCAGGGGCTGAGCAACCAGACGTCGTTCGTGCGGCCGATCTTCGACGGCCGCGTGAACCTGGTGGCGCGCCCGCGCCACCGCGGGCGCACGACGTGGGTGTGGGAGGTCGAGGTCACCGACGACCAGGACCGCCTCTGCGCCCTCGTGCGGATGACGATCGCCGTCCGGTAGGCGCGCGACGGGGGTAGGACGGCGCTGCGCATGGACTTCCCCAACCTGTACGAGCACGGCTTCGCCCGCGTCGCGGCCTGCACCGGGCCGATCGCGATCGCCGACCCCGCCGCCAACGCCGAGGCGATCCTGCGCCAGGCCCGGGCCTGCCACGAGGACGGCGTGGCCCTCGCGGCGTTCACCGAGCTGGGCCTCACGGGCTACTCGATCGAGGACCTGCTGCTGCAGGACACCGTCCTGGACGGGGTGGAGGAGGCGCTGCAGGCCGTGGTCGACGGCTCGGCCGACCTGCTGCCGGTGCTCGTCGTCGGCGCGCCGCTGCGCCACCGCAACCGCATCTACAACTGCGCGGTCGTCGTGCACCGCGGGGCGATCCTGGGCGTCGTCCCGAAGTCCTACCTGCCGACCTACCGCGAGTTCTACGAGGCCCGGCAGATGGCCGCGGGCGACGACGAGCGCGGCGGGACGATCCGGCTGCTCGGCACGGAGCTGCCGTTCGGGCCCGACCTGCTCTTCGCGGCCGAGGACGTCCGCGGGCTCGTCGTCCACGTCGAGGTCTGCGAGGACCTGTGGGTGCCGGTGCCGCCGAGCGCGGAGGCGGCGCTGGCGGGCGCGACGGTGCTCGTGAACCTCTCGGGCAGCCCGATCACCGTCGGGCGCTCGCGCGACCGCCACCTGCTCTGCCGCGCGCAGTCCTCGCGCTGCCTCGCGGCGTACGTGTACGCCGCGGCGGGGGAGGGCGAGTCGACGACCGACCTCTCCTGGGACGGCCAGACGATGGTCTACGAGAACGGCGTGCTGCTCGACTGCACCGAGCGCTTCCCGCAGGGCGAGCGCGCGACGGTCGTCGACGTCGACCTCGACCGCCTCTGCCAGGAGCGCGTGCGGATGGGGACCTTCGACGACAACCGCCGCACCCACGCCGCGCGGACGTCGGAGTTGCGGACGGTGCGCTTCACCCTGTCGCCGCCCGGCGGCGACCTCGGCCTGCGCCGGCGCGTCGAGCGCTTCCCGTTCGTGCCGGCCGACCGCGAGCGCCTCGACGAGGACTGCTACGAGGCCTACAACATCCAGGTCTCGGGGCTCGAGCAGCGGCTGCGGGCGATCGGCGACCCGAAGATCGTCATCGGCGTCTCGGGCGGCCTGGACTCCACCCACGCGCTCATCGTCGCGGCCAAGGCGATGGACCGCCTCGGGCGGCCGCGCAGCGACATCCTGGGCTTCACGATGCCGGGCTTCGCGACGAGCTCGGGGACGAAGACCAACGCCCACCGGCTCATGGAGGCGCTGGGGATCACGGCGCAGGAGCTCGACATCACCTCCACCGCGGAGCTGATGCTCGAGAACCTCGACCACCCGTACGCGCGCGGCGAGGAGGTCTACGACGTGACGTTCGAGAACGTCCAGGCCGGCCTGCGCACGGACTACCTCTTCCGGGCGGCCAACCAGCGCGGCGGCATCGTCCTCGGGACGGGCGACCTCTCGGAGCTCGCGCTGGGGTGGGCGACGTACGGCGTCGGGGACCAGATGTCCCACTACAACGTCAACGCCGGCGTCCCCAAGACGTTCATCCAGCACCTCATCCGCTGGGTCGTCGCGACCGGGCAGTTCGAGGACGAGGTCGGCGAGACGCTCACGGCGATCCTCGACACGGAGATCAGCCCCGAGCTCGTGCCGGGCGACGAGCTGCAGTCCACCGAGTCGAGGATCGGCCCCTACGCCCTCCAGGACTTCACGCTCTTCTACACGCTGCGCTTCGGCCTGCGCCCGACGAAGATCGCCTTCCTCGCGTGGCACGCGTGGCGCGACGCCGCGGCGGGCGACTGGCCGCCCGGCTTCCCGGAGGCCAAGCGCGCGGCCTACGACCTGCCCGAGATCCGGCGATGGCTCGAGGTCTTCTGCAAGCGGTTCTTCGGCTTCGCGCAGTTCAAGCGCTCGGCGCTGCCCAACGGGCCGAAGGTCTCGGCCGGCGGCTCGCTCTCCCCGCGCGGGGACTGGCGCGCGCCGTCGGACTCCAGCGCGACGGCCTGGCTCGCCGACCTCGAGCGCTGGACGCTGGACTAGCGCGCGGGGCGGCCGAGGTGCGCCTCGGCGAACGTGCGCAGCGCGGGGTCGGTCGGTGACGCGGCGCGCAGCTCGCGCGTGGCGCTGAGCGCGACGACGCGCGCGGGGAGCAGGGCGGTGGTCTGCCGGACGACGACCGCCTGGCCGGCGGTCTCCAGCGCGGGCGTCGGGTCGGCCGTCCCGGCGACCTCCGTCGCCAGGGTGCGCAGCAGCGCGACGTCCTGCCTGGTCGTCGTGAGGAGGACGACGCTGCCGCGCCGCAGGGTGGCGTCCAACCGGGGCGGTGGTGTCGTGGTCCTCGCGGTGCCCGGCCCGGTGGCGCCCCGGTCGCCCGCGGTCGCGTCGTCGTCGCGCCCGGCGAGCACCAGCGCTGCGCCGACCGCCACCGCGATCGCCAGCACCGCGACGGGGAGGACGGTGGTGAGGACGCGACGCACGCGTCGCATCGTCGCGCACGGGGCGTCGCGGGCGGGTGGTGAGGTGTGACGCGCGGGCGGCGACCATCGCGGCATGGACCGCGACCCTGCAGTCTCCGGCGCCCCAGACCGGAATCGACAGGCTCAGGGACGCGATCACCAGATCGCGGGCCTGGCCACCCTCCAGAGGGGCTCGATCTCCCGCGAGCAGCTCCTGGAGCTGGGACTCCCGGAGACCACCATCGAGAGTCGCCTCAAGAGCGGCTCCCTCCGGCCGCGGCACTTCGGCATCTACGGCGTGGGCCACGACGCGGTCCACCCGCGAGGCCCGTGGACCGCCGCGGTGCTCGCCGGCGGCGACGACGCCGTGCTCAGCCACCGGACGGCCGCCGCGCTGTGGGCGCTGGGTCGCGCCCCGGAGACGGTGGTGGACATCACCGTCCCGGTCGAACGTGCCCGGCGACGCGCGGGCTTGCGCGTGTGCGTGCGCGAGCTCCCGCCCCAGGACCGCACGGAGCGCGACGGGATCCCGTGCACCTCCGTCGCTCGCACGCTGCTGGACCTCGCCGAGCGCGTCCGGCCTTCCCTCCTCACCGCCGCCTGCGAGGCCACGGTCCGCGAGCAGCTGTTCGACGGAGCCGCGATCGCCGAGCTGCTCGATCGGTCGCGCGGGCACCGCGGCGCCCGACGGCTGCGCCGCGCCGTGAGCCAGCTCACCGACGACCCGGACATCCTGCGCTCGATCCTCGAGGAGCGGCTTCGGGAGCTGCTCGAGGGCTCTGCACTGAGGGAGATGCCGCGCTTCAACCGCCACGCCGCCGGCGCGTCGGGGACGTTGTGGGAGGTCGACGCGGTCTGGAGGTCGCGGCGCCTCGTCGTGGAAGCCGACAGCCGGGCCTTCCACGGCACCCGCAGCGCCCAGGAGCGCGACGCTCGCAAGCAGCGCGATCTGGAAGCCGCCGGATGGGAGGTGTGGCGGGTGCGATGGTCGGACGTGCATCGCGCGACGGGGGACCTCCTCGGCGCCCTCGACCGCCGGCTTCGTGCCTGACCCTGTCATCTCCGGCGTCCCGCGCCGGAGATGACAGGGTCGCGGTGGGGGCCGCGCGCACGGTCCGGGGTGGAGCGAAGCTGTTGAAGGTCTGTGGACAACCTTCAACAACGTGTGTAACGTGCCGTCGCGGCGGGTAGACGCTGGTCGACCCGCCGAGAAGGCGCTCACCTCTTCCCCCCAACGGAGCCCGCAGCCATGGACCTCAGCGACCCCCAGCAGTTCAGCCGCGCCTACGACGAGCACGGGCGCGGTGTCTATGCCGCGGCGTTCCGGATCCTCGGCAACGCCGCGCAGGCGCAGGACGTCACGCAGGACGTGTTCCTCAAGGTCTGGCGCGCGCCGCAGAAGTTCGACGCGCGGCGCGGGGAGCTGGGGAGCTACCTGCGGCTCATGGCCCGCAGCCGCGCGCTGGACCTGTGGCGGGAGGGGCAGGCCGCCGGGCGGGCGGGCGACCGGCTCAAGGTCGTGGTCGCCCAGGAGGAGCGCACGACCGACGACCGGCCCGGCACGCTCGTGGAGCGCGAGGACGACCGCAAGGCGATCCGGGCGGCCCTGCGCGCGCTGCCGCAGTCCCAGCGCGAGGCCGTCGTGCTCGCGTACTGGGGCGGGATGACCGCGGACGAGATCGCGCGCAAGGCCGGTGTGCCGCTCGGCACGGCGAAGAGCCGCATCCGGCTCGGGCTCGCCAAGCTCCGCGACGAGGTCGCGCTCGACATGCCCGCCGCGGCCGAGACGCCGGCGCCCGCGCTCGCCGCCGCATAGGGCACCGGAGTCCGGCGCGTAGGCTCTGCGCGCGATGCCGGTCCGCGCGCTCGAGCAGGAGGACGACGTCGCAGCGCTCCACGCCGCCGGGGTGGCCTGGCTCGGCGCGGATGCGCAGTGGCTCGACGTCCACACGCACATCGGCCACCACGACCCGGACGGGCTCGAGGCCGACCCCGAGGAGCTCGTCGAGGCGCTCGACCTCGCCGGCCAGCAGGCCGCGTGCGTCTTCCCGATGCACGAGCCCGACGGGTACGCGCAGGCCAACGCGACGGTCCGCGACGCCGCCGCGCGCTGGCCGGACCGGCTGAGCTGGCTCTGCCGCGTCTCGCCCCACCAGGAGGACCCCGGCGCCGAGGTCGCACGCTGCCTGGACGCCGGCGCGCGCGGGCTCAAGCTCCACCCGCGCAGCGACAGCTTCGCCATGGACCACCCGGCGATCGAGGGGCTGGTGGCGCAGGTGGCCGAGCGCCGCGGCGTCGTCCTCGTCCATGCGGGCCGCGGCATCCCGGAGCTCGGCGCCCACGCCGCCCGGCTGGCCGCCGACCACCCGGACGCGCGGATCATCCTCGCGCACGCAGGGATCAGCGACCTCGGGCTCCTCGCCGACGCCGCCGCGGCGCTCCCCAACCTCCTGTTCGACACCTCGTGGTGGCAGCCGGCCGACATGCTGATGCTGTTCACGACGGTGCCGCCCGGGCGGATCCTCTACGCCAGCGACATGCCCTACGGCCCGCCGAAGCTCGCGTCGACGATCTTCCTGCGCGGCGTGCGCCAGGCGGGGTGGACGCCCGAGCAGGCGCGCGAGGCGGCGGGACCGCAGGCGCGCCGGGCGCTCATGGGCGAGGACCTCGTCGACCTCGGCCCGGCGCTCGGCCCCGAAGGTCTCGGCCCGCGCGTGCTGAGCTTCGAGCGCGCCGCCGCCTACCTGACGGCGGCGGTCCAGGGCACCTTCCGGGGCGGCGACCCGACCGAGGCCTACGCGCTGGCGCGCCTGGCCTGCCAGCGGGTCGACGGCGAGGCCCCGCACGCGGCCCACCTGGAGGCGGTCGAAGCGCTCGTCGCGCGTGCGCAGGAGCTCCTCGAGACCCGCGGAGCGATGGACGCCGTGACCGCCGCGATGGGCGCGCTGACCGTGGCGGGGACGCCCGGCGTGCCGGCCTAGACGGGTCGTTCGGCGCCTAAGCGCCGCAAGGTGGCGCGCTGACGCTCTGCCACCTGCAACCAGCGACGCAGTTGCGTTGCACAACGACCTGCAGGGCCGGGTCCTGTGACGGCGGTCACAGAGACGTCAAGTCCGGCGGGTAGCGTGCCGAACCCAAGTTCGTAGCACCGCCGAGTCAGCCTCGCCCACTGCGGGGCCGAGCGGGGGACCCACTTGCGGCACGCCGGTCAGATCCCAGGCGTGCCGCTGGGGCGAATCGGCCGCATCACCGCGGCTGTAGCGGGCCACCGAGGAGCGCCAGGAGCGCACCCGGTCGTCTGCGAGCCCGACAGCTAACCCCGTAGGCGGTCGACAGCAGGAGGACGTACCCGTGAGGCCGCAGCCCCTGCGCGCCCGTGCCGGCCATGCCGGCCTCGGCGCGCTCGTGACCGTGACCACCCTCGGCGTCGTGGCCCCGACCACGGCCCGCTCGCAGGACCCCAGCCCGACCACCCCCGCGCCGGCCGCCCAGGCCGCGCAGGGCCCGACCGCCACGAAGGCCTCGGCGTCCTTCGCCGTGCGCTCCGTGCGCCGCCACGTGACGACCGGCCGCGCCGTCGTCGTCAAGGGCCGCCTGGCGCCCGCGAAGGCCGGCAACGCCGTCGGCCTGCAGGTGCGCACCGGCTCCGGCTGGACCACCGTCGACAAGGCCCGCACCCGCAAGGGCGGCGCCTACCGCCTGACCTGGAAGGCCTCGCGCCCCGGCGCGCGCACCCTGCGCGTGACCTTCGCGGGGACGAAGGACGCCCGCGCCGCGAAGCGCACCGTGGGCCGCGTCTACGCCTACCGCCGGGCGATGGCGTCGTGGTACGGCCCCGGCCTCTACGGCGGCGCGCTGGGCTGCGGTGGCACGCTGACGCCGGGCACGATCGGCGTCGCGCACAAGACGCTGCCGTGCGGCACGAAGCTGCGCCTGCGCTACCGCGGGCGCACGGTCCGCGCGTCGGTCATCGACCGCGGCCCGTACGTCGGCGGTCGCGAGTTCGACCTGACCGCGGCGACGAAGCAGCGCCTGGGCTTCGGCTCGACCGGGATGGTCCTCAGCACCAGGTAGCCCGCGACCTGCGTGGGGCGGGACACGAACGCGTGTTCCGTCCCGCGCAGCGTCTACCGTGTGCTGCGGCGTGGACCAGCGGTGCGTCGCCCACCTCGACCTCGACGCGTTCTACGCGACCGTCGAGCTCCAGCGACGCCCCGAGCTGCGCGGCCTGCCCGTCATCGTGTCGGGCTCGGGCCCCCGGGCGGTCGTCACCACCGCGTCCTACGAGGCGCGCAAGTTCGGCGTCGGCTCCGCGATGCCGACCGCCAAGGCTCGCCGGCTGTGCCCGCAGGCCGTGCTCGTGGCGCCGGACTTCACGGCCTACCGCGAGGTCTCGGCGAAGGTCATGGCGCTCGTGCGCGCGACCGTCGACCACGTCGAGGTCGTCGGCCTCGACGAGGCCTACCTCGACCTGACCGGCCTCGTCGCCCCGAAGGCCGCCATGCGCCGCCTCGTCACGCAGATCCGCGAGCAGACGGGGATGAGCGCGTCGGTCGGCATGGGCCCCAACAAGCTCGTGGCGAAGGTCGCCTCCGACGCCGAGAAGCCCGCCGGCTTCGTCGTGCTGTCCCGTGAGCAGGCGTGCGCGCGCTTCGCCGACCGCCCGCCCAAGCTCGTCCCCGGCATCGGCGCGAAGACCGCGGAGAAGCTCGAGGCGCTCGGCATCACGACGCTCGGCCAGCTCGCGGCATGCGACCCGCAGCGCCTGGCCCAGCGCTTCGGCGACCGCATGGGGCCCTGGCTGGTCTCGCGTGCGCGCTTCGAGGACCACGGGGCCGTGACCTCGCACCGCGAGGCGGTCAGCGAGTCCAAGGAGACGACGTTCGACGTGGACATCGCCGACCACGCCAAGCAGGAGGAGGTCCTGCGACGCCTGGCCGCCGAGCTCTGCGCGGGCCTGGCCAAGCACGACCGCACGGGGCGCACGATCGCCATCAAGGTCCGCCTCGCGGACTTCACGACGATCACGCGCGCCCGCACGATCGGGGAGCCGACGGCCGACCCGGAGCTCGTGGCGTCGATCGCCGTCGAGCTCCTGCGCGAGTACGCGCCGCCGGCGCCGGTCCGGCTGCTGGGGGTCCGCGTCGCCTCGTTCGCGCGCCCGGAGGACACGCGGCGCGACGACGCGGGCCAGCTCGTGCTGCCGGTGTGAGGGAGCGGCGGGCTAGAGCCCGACGATCACCGACTTGGTCTCGAGGTAGTTGCTGAGGACCTCCTCGCCCATCTCGCGCCCCCAGCCGCTCTGCTTGTAGCCGCCGAAGGGCAGCTCGGCGGAGAACACGTGGTAGGTGTTGACGTGCACCGTGCCCGCCTTGATGCGCTTGGCGAGCTTGTGCGCCTTGGAGACGTCGCTGGTCCACACGCCGGCGGCCAGGCCGTAGTGCGAGTCGTTGGCCTGGCGGGCCAGGTCGTCGACGTCGCTGAACGGCATCGCCGCGATCACGGGCCCGAAGACCTCCTCGCGGATGATCCGGTGGTCGGGCTGGGCGTCGACGATGACCGTCGGCTCCACGAAGTAGCCCGGCCCGTCGATGGCGCGCCCGCCGGCGACGGCGCGGCTGCCCTCGGACTCGCCGATGCCCAGGTAGCCCGTCACGCGGTCGAACTGCTCCTGGGAGACCAGCGGGCCCATCTCGGTCTCGGGGTCGAGGCCGTGGCCGACCTTGATCGCCTTGGCCGCCGCGGAGACGCCCTCGACGACCTGGTCGAAGTGCTCCTGGTGGACGTAGAGCCGGCTGCCGGCCGAGCACACCTCGCCCTGGTTGAAGAAGATCCCCTGGGCGGCGCCCGCGATCGCGGCCTCGACGTCGGCGTCCTCGAAGATGATGTTCGGGGACTTGCCGCCCAGCTCGAGCGAGACGCGCTTGAGGTTGCCCGAGGCGGCGTTGACGATGAGCTTGCCGACCTCGGTCGAGCCCGTGAAGGCGATCTTGTCGACGTCCGGGTGGGCGGCGAGCGCGGCGCCGGCGGTCTCGCCGAAGCCCGGGACGACGTTCACGACGCCCCCGGGCACGCCGGCCTCCAGCAGCAGCTCACCCAGGCGCAGCGCCGACAGCGGCGTCTGCTCGGCAGGCTTGAGGACGACCGTGCAGCCCGTCGCCAGCGCGGGGCCGAGCTTCCACGCCGCCATGAGCAGCGGGAAGTTCCACGGGATGACCTGGCCGACCACGCCGACCGGCTCCTTGAGGGTGTACGCGTGGAACTCGGCGCCCGGCAGGTACGGGACCGACGGCGTGACGGTGCCGCCCTTGAGCTTCGTCGCCCAGCCGGCCATGTACCAGAAGAGGTCGGCGGCGAGCGGGACGTCGGCGGCCAGCGCGACGGCCTTGGGCTTGCCGTTGTCGAGGCTCTCGAGCTCGGCGAGCTCGTCGGCGTGCTCCATGACGAGGTCGCCGACGCGGTGGATGACGCGGCCCCGCTCGGACGGGGTCATGCGGCTCCACGGCCCGTCCTCGAGGGCGCGGCGGGCGGCCTGGACGGCGAGGTCGATGTCCTGCGCGGCGCCCTCGGCGACCCGGGCGAGCACCTCGCCCGTGGCGGGGTCGAGCGTCTCGAAGGACTTCCCGGAGGCGGCGTCGCGCCACTGCCCGTCGATGAGCAGCTGCCGGCTGCTTCCGCGCTCGAAGGACGTCTGGTGGGGACCGGGGACGGCGATGGCCATGCTGGGTGCTCCTTCTCCTCGGGGGTTCGGAGGCCGATGGTGCGCGCCGCAGGGTTGCAACGACGTTGCAGGAGAGGGACGAACTACGGATGGCACGCTGACGCGGCGCGCAGTACCGTCGACACCGCGTCAGATGGCAGCCCCTCTGCCCAACCCGTGGGTGGCCGTCGACCCGGCGTCGGACCGGGTGGCCCAGGCGCGCGCGCTGCGCCGCGCCCACGAGGCCGCGGTCGCCGCCGGCCGGGCGCCCGACGACGTGCGGCGCGTCGTCGCCCAGTCCTGGGAGCGCTCCGGCCGCGCCGGCATCGACCCCGAGGGCCACCTGGCCCCGGTGCGCTTCGACGAGGACGAGACGGGCGAGCGCTGGCGCGCCCACCCGCTGTTCGGGGTCCTGCCGGTGCTGCGCTCGGTCCTGAGCGACGCGACGGCCGCCTCCGGGCACGTCCTGGCCATCAGCGACGCCGACGGCGTCCTGCTGTGGATCGAGGGCCACCAGCACGTGCTCAGCGCGACGGAGGACATGCACTTCGTGGCGGGCGCGGACTGGAGCGAGCGCGGCGCCGGCACCAACGCGCTGGGCACGGCGCTGGCCGAGGACCACCCGGTCCAGATCTTCTCCGCGGAGCACTTCGCCCGGCGCGTGCACCAGTGGCAGTGCTCGGGGGCCCCGATCCACGACCCGCTGACGGGCCGGGTGCTCGGCGTCGTCGACCTCACGGGCGATCTGCGCACCGCCCACCCGCACACGCTCGCGCTCGTCACCGCCGCGGCGGGGATGGCGGAGGCCGAGCTGCGCCGGCAGGGGCCGATCGCCGTGGTGTCCCAGCAGCTGGAGCTCGAGCTGCTGACCCGCCGGCCGCGCGCCTTCGTCGGCGGCCGCGAGGTCGCGCTGTCCCAGCGCCACGGCGAGCTGCTCGCGCTCCTGCTGGCCCGTCCCGAGGGGATGACGGCCGAGGGGCTGACGCTCGAGCTCTACGGGGAGGAGGGCAAGCCGGTGACGGTGCGGGCGGAGCTCAGCCGGCTGCGGCGCCTGCTCGGGCCGGCGTTGGGCGCGCGGCCCTACCGCCTCGAGGGCGTCGACGCCGACGTCCTGCACGTCGAGCGGCTCGTCGGCGCCGGCCGGCTGGCCGAGGCGCTCGGCGCCTACCGCGACGTCCTGCTGCCCGCCTCGGAGGTGCCGCTGGTCGAGGAGCTGCGCGGCCGGCTCGACGGCCTCGTGCGGGCCGCGGTGCGCCGGTCGGGCGACCCGTCGCTGCTGGCCCGCTGGTGCGTCTCGGCCCCTGGCCACGACGACGAGCCGGCCGCGCGCGAGCTCGCGGCCCTCGTGCCGGCCGACGACCCCGCGGGCGCCGCCGCCCGCGCGCAGCTCGCCCGGCTCGCGCGCCTGCACGCCGGGTAGCGTCCCGCGGCGATGCCGCTCGTCGAGGTGCAAGCCGGTCGCCGGCTCAACGTCGTGCGCCGGGGGTCCGGCCCGCCGCTGCTGCTCGTCATGGGGATGAGCGGCAACGTCCTGCACTGGACCGAGCCGTTCCTCCAGCTGCTGCAGGAGCACTTCGACGTCGTCGCCTTCGACCACCGCGGCGCCGGCTGGTCGGAGCGCGTCACGGACCCGTTCACGATCCGCGACCTCGCCGACGACGCGGCGCGCGTGCTCGACGCCGTCGGCCTCGACCGCGCCCACGTCCTGGGCATCTCGATGGGCGGGATGGTCGCCCAGGAGCTCGCGCTCGAGCACGCCGGCCGGGTCGATCGCCTGGTGCTGGGATGCACCTACAGCGGCGGCGAGGGCAGCGCGCTGACCGAGGAGGTCGTCTGGCAGCGCCTGGCCGAGGGGATGATGAGCGGCGACCGCGACAAGGCGATGGACGCGTTCTTCTGGGCCAACGTCTCCGACGCCTACGCGTCCGACGCCGCGCACTTCGACGAGTTCCGCCGCGTCGCGCTCATGAAGCCGACGGCGACGCCGGTGATCATGCTCCAGGCCCAGGCCATCCAGAGCCACGACACGAGCGCGCGCCTGGAGCGGATCACCGCGCCGACGCTCGTGGTCCACGGCGACGAGGACCGGATGCTGCCCGTCGCCAACGGCCGGCTCATCGCCTCGCGCATCCCGGGCGCGCAGCTCGAGGTCCTCGAGGGCGCCGGCCACATGTTCTGGGTCGAGCGCCCCGAGGAGGTGGACGCGCTGGTGCGCGCCCACCTCCTGGGTGCTGGCTAGCCCGCGGCCCGGCGGAGGAGGGGAAGGCGCCGGGGCGCGGGACGCTGCGGCGCGGCGGCCCGCAGGTGCTGCGAGCGCAGGCGCAGGAGCTCGACGGCGTGGGCGCTGGGGCGGAACGGGTCCGCGACCGCCCGGCCGTCGTCGAGGGAGAGGGCGGCCCAGGTCTCGCCGTCGACGACCGCCAGCAGGACGTCGCCCGTGAGCGGCTTGGCGCTGTCGAGCGCGGCCAGCCGGCCGAGCGTGCGCCAGTCGTCGGCCGTCGCGCGCCGGATGGCGACGACGCGGTCGGCTCCCGTGCCGGGGTCGGGCGACCAGGGGTCGTGACGCTCGCTGAGCGGGCCGTGGTCGTACAAGAGCTGCGTGAGGGTTGTCCATGTGCGGTGCATTGTGCGATCCTGTGGTCGGGTCGCGCCCCAGAATAGGGAGATGTAGGACACATACAATGTCGTACAAAGTCGATTTGTCAGACATCGATCGGGCCGGCAAGGCCTCGCTCACGGCGCAGATCGCCGACCGCATCGCGGCCGACATCGAGCTCGGCGTCCTCGGACCCGGCGAGAAGCTCCCTACCACGCGCGTGCTCGCCGAGCACGCCGGCATCAACCACCTGACCGCCGCGCGGATCTACCGGCGTCTGGCCGACCAGGGCTACGTCGCCGGCCAGGTCGGGCGCGGGACGTTCGTGCGCTCGCACCCGCCGGTCGACGCGCAGGAGGCCGGTGACGACGCCGAGTGGCAGTCCTCCGTCCTGCGTCCTCGCCGCTCGACCTACGCCGAGCAGATGCTCGCGGAGTCGCTGGGGACCGGGCGCGACGTCATCCCGTTCGCGGCCGGCTTCCCCGCGCCGTCCCTGCTGCCCGCCCAGGAGCTCGCCGCGCTGGCCGAGGGCCGGCTGCGCGACGGGTCGGGCCTCGAGTACCTGCCCGTCGAGGGCCTGCCGTCGCTGCGCGTGCGCCTCGCCGAGCTCGGCCGCGAGCTGGGCTTCGCCAGCGAGGCCGAGGAGGTCGTCGTGACGACGGGCGGGCGCCAGGCGATCGACCTCGTCGCGCGCGCCGTCCTCGGGCCCGGCGACGTCGCCGTCGTCGAGTCGCCGACCTTCGCGGGGACGCTCACCTCGCTGCAGGCCACGGGCGCGCAGGTGCTCGCCATGCCGGTGGACGACGAGGGCGCGGACGTCGCGGTGCTCGAGCGCATCCTCGCGCGGCACGAGGTCAAGCTCGTCGCGGTGCAGCCCGCATGCCAGAACCCGACGGGCGTCGACCTGTCCGAGGCGCGTCGCGCGCGGCTGGTGCACCTCGCGCGCGAGCGTGGCTTCTTCGTCCTGGAGGACGGCGTGTACGGCTCGATGGCGCTGGACGGCCGCGACCGCCCGCGGCTGCGCGCGCAGGCGCCGGCGCACGTCGTCTACGTCGACTCGCTCTCGAAGTCCATCGGCGGCGGGCTGCGCCTCGGGTGGATCGCCGCGAGCGGTCCGGTCCTGCCGCGCCTCGTGCGGCTGAAGATGGACGCCGACCTGCACTCGGCCGCGCTGCCCCAGCACCTGGCGGCGGCGTGGCTGGAGGGCGACCGCCACCAGCGCCATCTCGAGGCGGTGATCCCGGAGTACCGCCGCCGGCGCGACGAGCTGCTCGAGGCGCTGGAGCGCCACCTCGGCGCCGAGGCGACGTGGGCGGTGCCGACGGGCGGCCAGCACGTGTGGGTGACGCTGCGCCGCGCGGTCGACGAGCGCGCCCTGTACGCCGAGGCGCTGCGCGCGGGCGTGAGCTTCCTTCCCGGCGGCGCCACGCAGGCCGAGCCGACCGCGCGGACCAGCCTGCGGCTGTCGTTCTCCTACCTGGACCCCTCGGACTTCGACGAGGGCGTCAAGCGCCTGGCCCGCGCCCTGGCGTCGGTGCGCCGCCGCCAGCCCGTCGGAGCGACGGCGCCCCTGAGCTAGTAGAGCGCGGACGCCAGCCGGCGGCGCGCGTCGCGGGCGAAGGGGTGCTCGACGCCCAGCTCGTCCAGGACGCCGACGACCACCTGGCGCAGGTCGTCCTTGCGGCCGTCGGCGGCGGGCATCGCCGCGATGAGCAGGTCGACCGCCTGCTCGCGGTCGCCCGTGTCCAGCGCGGCGAACGCCTCGGCGGTGCCGTCGACCGGGTCCTGCTCGAGGCGGATGCGCGCGGCGAGGCCCTCGCCGGCGAAGTCGCCCGCGACGTTGGACAGCAGCTCGAGCGCCTCGGCGGACTCACCGCGGTCGTGCAGCAGGCGGGCGAGCGCGACCTTCGCGTCCATGCGCGCCGGGTCGAGCTCGAGCGCGCGGCGCAGCGACGCCTCGTCGCCCCCGGCGACCAGGCGGTCCGCCTCGCTGGGGACGAGCGCGTCGAAGAACTCCTTGACGCGGGCGGGCGGCTGGGCGCCGACGAACTCCGAGACGACCCGCTTGTCCTTGAACGCCTTGACGGCCGGGATGCCCTGGATGCCGAACGCCTGGGAGATGCGCGGGTTCGCGTCCGTGTCGACCTTCGCGAGGACGACGTCGCCCTCGCGGGCGTTCGCGGCCTCCTCGAGCACCGGCGTGAGCTGGCGGCACGGACCGCACCAGGCGGCCCAGAAGTCGACGACGACGGGGACCTGCGCCGAGCGCTCGACGACCTCGGCCTCGAAGGTCTGCTCGGTCACGTCGATCACGGTCATGGCGAGGGCTACTGTAGAAGCGTGAGCCCGCTGCCCGACCTGCACGTCGTGGAGGCGGGGGAGGGGCCGCCGATCGTCCTGCTGCACGGCCTCACGGCGACGCACCGCTACGTCGTGCACGGTTCGCGCGCCCTCGAGCGCGGCGGCTTCCGCACGGTCGCCTACGACGCGCGCGGCCACGGCGCCTCGGCGCCCGCGCCCGACGGCGAGGGCTACACCTACCCCGAGCTCGCCGCCGACCTGCTCGGGCTGCTCGACCTGCTGGGGATCGACCGCGCCGTCCTGGCGGGCGCGTCGATGGGCGCGCACACCGCGTTGCGCCTGGCGCTCGACGAGCCCGACCGCGTCGCCGGCCTCGTCGTCATCACGCCGGCCTCGCACCCGGACTTCCCGCCGGGCCTCGAGCGCTGGGACCGGCTCAGCGCCGGGCTGCGCTCCGGCGGCGTGGAGGGGTTCGTCGAGGCCTACGGGCTCGAGCACGTCGACCCCGCGTGGCGCGCCACGATGGAGAAGGTCCTGCGCCAGCGCCTCGGCGCCCACGAGCACCAGGACGCGGTGGCCGACGCGCTGCAGCAGGTCCCGCGCTCCCAGCCCTTCGCCTTCGAGGAGCTCGCACGGGTGCACGCGCCGACAGTCGTCGTCGCCGACCGCGACGAGGCCGACCCGGGCCACCCGCTGGCCGTCGGCGAGGCCTACGCGGCGCAGATCCCGGGCGCGCGGCTCGAGGTCGAGGCCGAGGGGGAGTCGCCGCTGGCCTGGCGCGGCGGGTCGCTGTCGAAGGTGATCGCCGCCCTGGCGTCCGAGGTCCTCTAGGCGCGAGCGGTCACACCGTGTGGCGCCGCCTCGTCCAAGGGGCATGAGCACCACGTTCGTCTCCCACCGCCTCGACGTCCTGGGCACCGCCCCCCGCCAGGCCGGCGGCCTGGTCCGCCTCGGGCGCTCGGTCGAGCTCGACCACACGCTGCGCCACCTCATCGACGTGCGCGCCTCGCAGCTCAACGGCTGCGCGTTCTGCCTCGACATGCACTGGAAGGACGCGCGCGCCGCGGGCGAGACCGAGGAGCGCCTGTACTCCCTCAGCACCTGGCGCGAGGCGACGGTCTACGACGAGCGCGAGCGCGCGGCCCTGGCGCTGTGCGAGGAGGTCACCCGACTGCCGGATGCCGGCGTCTCGGACGCGGTGTGGGACGCAGCGGCGGCGGTCTTCGAGCCGGGAGAGCTGGCCCAGGTGCTGTTCGCCATCGCGGTGATCAACACCTGGAACCGCATCCAGGTCGCCAGCGGCGCGGAGCCGGGCCACTACGTCCCGGGCGCCTTCGACGAGGCGTGACGATGCGGTGAAGCGGTTGCGGTGAACGGCGCCGTTCGGGCATGCTCGCGCCCCGATGCGCCGCACCGTCGCCCTGGTGGTCGCGGTCGTGGCGCTCGTGGCGCCTGCGGGGGCAGGCGCGGCGGGGGTCACGACGCACGCCTTCATGGCGGACCAGGCGGTCCGCGACGTGCGCACGCCCGCGCTGCGGGCGCTGCTCGACGCCCACAAGGCCCAGCTGCTCAGCGGCGCGCAGTACCCCGACGGGGGCTACGCCGTCGCGTCCCTGCCGGGCGGCGACTTCGGCGAGGTCACCCACTGGGGGCGCTTCGTCGAGGCCTACGTGCGCCAGCTGCGCGCCAAGCCGGGGTGCGGCGACCTGTCACGCACGTGGGGGCCGTGCGCGCCGCAGGTCGCCCAGCTCCTCGGTGCCGCCGCGCACGGCATGGGCGACGAGCTGTGGGACTGGCTGTTCGAGCCGTCGATGGCCGACCACCACGAGGACCCCACGCACCCGCTCGTGCGCTCCGGGCTGCCGGGGTTCGCCGAGATCGCGAAGCTCCCCTTGGTCGACCAGGTCAGCTCGCCGGAGTTCGCGATGGACATGGTCGGCATCGTCGAGGGCGGCCGGCTGCTCGCGCTGCCGCTGACGCTGCCGCCGGTGGACGACCTCGTCGCGACCTACCGCGCGATCGGCCGCCCCGACGTGACGGCGGCGGGCGTCCTGGCGGGCCACGCGGCGATCAGCGCCGTGGCGGTGGCCGAGCGCGTCGCGGCGCTCGTGGAGCACCCGCGGGTCAGGGCGACGATGCCGGCGTCGGCGGCGCGCTACCTCGACGGCCAGGGCGGCGTCCGGGACGTCGCCCGCTCGATCGCCGGTTCCTACGAGGCGCTGTGGCGCATGATCACGACCGGCGAGCGCCCGCCGCTGCAGGTCGTCGGCGTCAACCCCGAGCCGGGGGCCACGGGCGTCGCGACCGACGCATCGCCCGCCCGCACGTCGCCCGGCCCGCGCGGCGGCGGAGCCGACCTGCGGATCGTCGCGAGCTTCGGCAGCGCGCTCGCGCCCTCGCCGCTGCCCGCCGGGGCGCTGCGGCTGTTCGGGCCCGGCGGCGTGGAGGTCGCCCAGCTCGAGGGCTTCCCGCGCACGGGCCCCTACGGCGACGGCGACGGCACGCACACGATGATGGCCTGGCCGGCGCAGGACCTCGCGCCGTGCACGACGTACACGGCGCAGGTCGGCACGAGCGTCCGCGACCTCGGCGGCGTCGCCCTGGCCGAGCCGCACCGCTGGTCGTTCACGACGGCGTGCCCGCCGGCGCAGCCCGTCGCGGCGCCGTCGCGCAACGTCCTCGCCGGCGTGCTGACCGGCGTGGGTCGCCTCCTCGGCGGGCGCTGATCCCGAGGCGGGGGGTGGGGACATCCCCCGGGTGCGGACGGGGGCGCGCGGCGCACGCTCTCCGCCGCGCCCCAGCGACGTGCCGGCGCCCCGCTGGGACCGTCGTCGCATGCCTCCTGCACGCCGTCTCCACCACCGTCCCGACCCCGGTTGCGCGCCGCCCGACGACGTCGGGTGGCTCGCGGGCGGGGTCCGCCGGGCCGCCGGCGCGGCCGCCCGGTTCCCGAAGAGCGTCGTCCTCCTCTGGCTCGTCCTGATCGCCGGCTGCATCATGGCCGGCTCCCTGACCGGGACCAAGGAGCTCAGCGACGTCGACGCCGGCACCGGCGACTCGGGCCGCGCCACCCAGCTCGTCCACGCCGCGGGCCTGCGCGACGCGGCGACCGAGAACGTCGTCGTGCGCTCCGACAGCGCCGCGAAGACCACCGCCGCCGTCCAGCAGCTGCGCGCGCGGGTCGCCGGCCTCCCGGAGGTCGCCCGCGTCCAGGCGCCCGCCCAGACCAAGGACGGCGGGCGCATCGCCCTCGTCAACGTGACGCTGCGCGGGGACCCCGACGACGCGGCCGACCACGTCGAGGGCGTCCAAGCCGCCGTCGAGTCGGTCGACGCCGGCGCCCCCGGGGTGACCCTCCAGCAGGCCGGCGCGGGCTCGGTCGAGAAGGCCCTCGACGAGCTCATCTCCGACGACCTCGCGCAGGCCGAGATGTTCTCCCTGCCGATCACGCTGATCGTCCTGGTCTTCGCGTTCGGCGCCGTCGTGGCGGCGTTCGTGCCGCTCCTGCTCGGCCTGACGGCCGTGGCCGGCGCGATGGGCGCGATGGGCGTCGTCTCCCAGCTCGCGCCGTCGACCGACAACACGGCGGCCACCGTGGTCCTGATCGGTCTCGCGGTCGGCGTCGACTACTCGCTGTTCTACGTGCGGCGCGAGCGCGAGGAGCGCCGGCGCGGCCGTGGCCCGCTGGCGGCGCTGGACGCCGCGGCGGCAAGCGTCGGCCGGGCGATCCTCGTGTCCGGCCTGACGGTCATGGTCGCCCTCGCGGGTCTGCTGCTCAGCGGCGAGCCCGTGTTCGCCTCGATCGCGCTGGCGACGATCCTCGTCGTCCTCATCGCGGTCATCGGCTCGCTCACCGTCCTACCCGCCGTCCTGGCGCTGATGGGCGACCGCATCGAGCGCGGCCGGCTGCCGTTCGCCCGCCGTCGCGAGGCGCGCCGCGCCCGCCGCGAGGCCTCCGGGCACCGCGGGTTCTGGGGCGCCCTGGCCGGTGGCGTGACCGCCCGCCCCGTCGCGTCGATGGTCACCGCCGTCTGCGTGCTCGGCGCGCTCGCCGTCCCGGCGACGCAGATGAAGCTCGCCTTCGCGGGCAACGGCGCGCTGCCTGACGAGCTGCCCGCCGTCGCCGCGCTGCACACCATCGAGCGCACCTTCCCCGGCGCGCCCGGGGACGTCGAGCTCGTCGTCAGCGCCGCGGGGCTCAACCAGCCGGGCGCGCAGGCGAAGCTCGCCGCCCTGGGCGAGCGGGCGCTGCGCGTCACCGGTGGCGCGGGCGAGCCCGAGGTCCAGGTCTCGCGCGACGGCGGCACGGCGCTCGTGTCGGTGCCCATGCCCGACGAGGGCCGCGACGCGGGCGACGACGTCGTCCGGGAGCTGCGCTCCACGGTCACGCCGACGGCGGCGACGGTCGCCCCGGGGGCCGAGGCGCTCGTCGGCGGTCAGCCCGCCGAGGACCTCGACGGCGACGAGGCGCTCGCGAGCGCGACGCCGCTGGTCGTCGGGTTCGTCCTGGCCCTGGCGCTGCTCCTGCTGCTGGGCGCGTTCCGCTCGCCGAAGCTCGCGCTGGCGGTCATCGGCCTGAACCTCCTGTCCGTGGGCGCGGCCGCCGGCGTGCTCGTCGCGGTGTTCCAGGAGACGTGGGCCGAGGGGCTGCTGGACTTCGAGTCCACCGGCGCGATCGCCACCTGGCTGCCGCTGTTCGGCTTCACCGTCCTCTTCGGGCTCTCGATGGACTACACGGTCCTCGTGCTCGAGCGCATCCGCGAGCTGCGGCGCAGCGGGCTGTCGCCGGCCGAGGCGGCGGCGCAGGGCGTGGCCGCGACCGGCAGCACCGTGACGAGCGCCGCGCTGGTGATGGTCGGCGTCTTCTCGGTGTTCGCGACGCTGACGCTGATCGACATGAAGCAGATGGGCGTCGGCCTGGCGGCCGCGGTCCTCATCGACGCGACCATCGTGCGCGGCGTGGCCCTCCCTGCGGCGGTGACGCTGCTGGGCGAGAAGGGCTGGAAGGTCCCGCGCCGCCGGGTGCGTCCGGCCTCCGCCGGCGTCGGTGCCGGCTGGGATGATGGCCGCGCCGTCGCCGCCACGACCGGCTCCGACGATGGACGCTGAGGCCCCGACCACGCCGACCTCGCAGGCTCCGGCCGCCGCGCACGACGCGGCGGCCGGCGCCGTCCTGAGCCCGGCGCTGCGCCTGCACGCGGGCGGCATGGGGCTCTTCGCGGCCTTCTGCACGCTCGTGTGGCTGGCCAGCGGCGCCGGCGTCTTCTGGCCGGCCTGGGTGTGGATGCTCGGCCTGACGACGGTCGGCGTCCATGCGACGGTGCGCGTCGTGCGCCACGTCGACGACCCGGAGGTGCGGCGGCTGCTCGACCGCGCCGGGGGCATCGGGCGCACCGTCGTCGCGAGCGCGGGCCGCGAAGCCGCGGAGGACCCGGACTGGCAGCCCGAGCCGGTCGTCACGCGGCGGCTGTCGACGTTCGTCGCGGTCATGGCGTTCGCGGCGTTCGTCTGCACCGTGGTCTGGGGCGCGCTGGGCGGCGGCTACTTCTGGCCGCTCTGGGTCTGGTTCGGTGGGCTGGAGGCGACCCTGCTGTGGGCGGGCGTGCGCTGGGCGCTGCAGGTCCGCGCCGTCGCGCTGCGCCGGTTCGCGGTCCAGCTGGCGGTGTCGGCGGCGGCGCTGTTCCCCAACGTCTGGACGGCGGTCTTCACCGAGGCCGGGGCGGCCGAGGTCTACTGGCCGCTCATCGGCCTGGGGACCGCGGCGGGCATCCACCTGCTGCTCATCTACCGCCACGCGCTGCCCGACGGCCGCGAGCGCCAGCTCGAGGAGCGCGTGACGGAGCTGACGCGGACGCGGCGCGGCGCGCTGGACGTGCAGGCCGCCGAGCTGCGGCGCATCGAGCGCGACCTGCACGACGGCGCGCAGGCACGGCTGGTGGCGCTGACGATGAAGCTCGGGCGGGCCGAGGCGCGCCTCGAGGACCGTCCCGAGGTGGCCGAGCTCCTGCGCGAGGCGCGCGAGGACGCGGGCAGCGCGATCGCCGAGCTGCGCGACCTCGCCCGCGGGATTGCGCCGCCGGTGCTGGCCGACCGCGGCCTGGAGGCAGCGGTCGATGCGCTCGCCCAGCGCGCGGCGATCCCGGTCGAGGTCGTGGCGCGGCTGACCCACCGGCCGCCGCCGGTGGTCGAGACCGCGGCGTACTTCGTCACCGCCGAGGCGCTGACGAACGTCGCCAAGCACGCGGGCGGCTCGGGCGCGCGGGTGCGCGTCGTGGGCGACGTCGCGCGCGTCGTCGTCGAGGTGGCCGACGACGGCCCCGGCGGCGCCGTGGTCGACGGCGGCGGCCTGACCGGCCTGCGCCACCGGGTGGAGGCGCTCGACGGAGCGCTCGAGGTCCACAGCCCCGCCGGCGGCGGGACGACGATCAGGGCGGTGCTCCCATGCGGGTCGTGACGGTCGAGGACAACGCGCTGCTGCGCGAGGGGCTCGTGGCGCTCCTGCGCGAGCACGACATCGAGGTCGCCGCGGCGGCCGAGGACGGCGACGGGCTCCTGCGCATCGTCGCGGGCCACAAGCCCGACCTCGCGATCGTCGACGTCCGCCTCCCGCCGACGTTCACCGACGAGGGGCTGCGCGCCGCCATCGAGGCCCGCCGCCGCCACCCCGGCCTCAACGTCCTGATCCTGTCCCAGTACGTCGAGCCGGTGTACACCGCCGAGCTGCTGGCCTCGGGCGACGGCGGCGGGATCGGCTACCTGCTCAAGGAGCGCGTCGGCGACGTCCGCGCCTTCCTCGACGCGGTGCGCCGCGTCGCCGACGGCGGCACCGCCCTGGACCGCGAGGTGGTCGCCGAGCTCGTCAAGACCCGCGACGCCGCGCCGGGCGCCGCCGCCCTGGCCGAGCTGACCCCGCGCGAGCGCGAGGTGCTCGAGCTCATGGCCGAAGGCCGCACGAACAACGGCATCGCCCGCGCGCTCGTCGTCACGCAGGGCGCCGTCGAGAAGCACGTCACGTCGATCTTCTCCAAGCTCGGCCTGCCGGCGGGGGAGGACGACCACCGGCGGGTGCTGGCGGTGCTCACGTACCTGCAGGCGTCGTGAGGGGTGGAAGGTGCCAGGCACCTTCCACGAGGCCGTCTTGCGGGTTCGGGTGCGACGAGCCTGGGGTTGGGGTCCTCGTGGGACCTCGACTCCAGGGTCGCGGTAGACCGGGCCCGAACGACCGTGACCCTGTCGTTCCCCCGCTCCCAGCGGGACAACGACAGGCTCACGCCGGGACCGTCTGAGCGGAACGCCACTGACGCGATGACGGGTGCCTGGCACCCACCACTAGCCTCCGCCGCCGATGACGGAGCCGGTGTTCCGACAGGAGGGGCCGCTGTTCGTGCCGACCGGGCACGCGCGCGGGCCGTGGGACCCGAGCCAGCAGCACGGTGGCGCGCCGGCGGCGCTGGTCGCCCGGGCGGTGGAGCGCCTCGAGGCGGCGGCCCCGATGCGCTGCTCCCGGCTGACGCTCGAGTTCCTCGGCGCGGTGCCGCTCGCGCCGCTGCGCGTGGAGGCCGAGGTGCTGCGCGGCGGACCGCGGCTGCAGCTCTGCGAGGCGACGGTGAGCGGGAGCGACGGACGGGTGCTGGTGCGCGCGCGGGCCGTGCGGCTGCGGGTGGGGGAGGTCGACCTCGAGGGCCGCGGGGCGCAGCGCGCCCAGCCACCGACGCCCGGGCCCGACGAGGCCGAGGCGGGGACGTTCCCGGGCTCGGCGGGCGAGGGCTTCCACCTGACCGGCATGGAGATCCGCTTCGCGCGCGGGCAGTTCGGCGAGCCCGGACCCGCGCTGGCGTGGTTCCGCCCGCGGCGGCCGTTGGTCGACGAGGAGGAGCCCACGCCGCTGCAGCGCGTCGCCGCGGCGGCGGACTTCGGCAACGGCGTCTCGAGCGAGCTGCGCTGGGACCGCCACCTGTTCGTGAACACCGACCTCACGGTCCACCTGCTCAGCGAGCCGCGCGGGCCGTGGGTCGGCCTCGAGGCGCGGACGTTGCTCGACAGTCAGGGGCGCGGGCTGGCAAGCTCGACCCTGTGGGACGGACAGGGGGAGTTGGGGGCGTCGCACCAGACGCTCTTCGTCGACGTGCGCTGAGCGCCGGCCGCCGGGCCGCCGGGGTGCTGAGCGCGGCGTGCGCCGTCGCGCTGCTGGGCGCCGCGCCGGCGTCCGCGGCGCCGGACTGCCGCGCCGGCCAGACCGGGTTCCGGACGCTGCTCAGCGGCCAGGGCAGCCTCGAGTCGGTCATCGTCGACGACCTCGGCCGCCTGCTCTACACCGACCAGACGCGCAAGGCGCTCATGGTCCTCGACGCGCCCGGCCAGCAGCCGCGCGTCCTGCTCGGCGGCCTCGCCAAGCCCGGCGGCCTCGCGCTCGACGGCGCAGGCGGCGTCCTGGTCGGCGACGGCAACGGCCTCGTCGACGGCCTCACCGGCAACCTCAAGCCCACCGCGCGCCTGCTGCGCGTCGACCTCGTCACCGGCGCGTCGTCGGTGTACGCCACCGGGCTGCAGATGGCCAACGGCATCGTCCGCCACCCGGACGGCACCGTCTTCGCCTCCAACGACCTCGGGCTCCTGCGCGGCGTCGACCGCATCAGCCCGGACGGCGAGGTGCAGGTCGGCTGGTCGCCGATCGTCAGCGCCAACGGCCTGGCCCTGAGCCCGGACGGCGGGACGCTCTACGCCGCCCAGACGTTCCTGCCCGCGGCGATCATGGGCATCCCGCTGCATCGCCCGAACGTCCCGTACAAGGCCTTCAGCGCCGGGCTGCTCGACCTCGCCGCCGGCTTCGACGGGATGGCCGCCGACAGCGCCGGCCGGCTCTTCGTCGCCGCCAACCTCTACGGCCAGGTCTGGCGCGTGGCGGGCGGCAAGGGGTGCGTCCTGGCCAAGGGGATCGCGAACGCCAGCGCCGTCGCGGTCGGCCACGGCAGCGGCCCGTTCGGCGCCGGGAAGGTGTTCGCCGTCGGCTTCGGCGGGACCGTGGCGGAGATCACCGCCTAGCCGCCGCCGGCGCTGCTGGGATGCGGCCATGAGCAACGCCGAGGCCGCCGCGCGAGCGATCGGGTGGGACGCCGACCAGCACGCCGAGCCCGAGCAGAAGGTCACGCCGCTCGAGCTGTTCTTCGACCTCGTCTTCGTCTTCGGCCTCACGCAGGTGACGGCGGCGCTGGCCGCCAACCCGACCTGGGAGGGGCTGGCGCGCGGCGTGCTGGTCCTCGCCGCGCTGTGGTGGACCTGGACGGGCTACGCGTGGCTGACCAACCGCGTCGCGTCCGACGACGGCCCCGCGCGCCTGGTGCTGTTCTGCGCCATGGCCGCGACGCTCGTCATGGCGCTCGCGGTCCCCGGGGCGTTCGACGACGAGGCGGTGGCCTTCGCCATCGCCTACCTCGTGGTGCGCCAGCTGCAGTCCGTCGCGCTGTGGCGGCTGGGCGACGACGACCCGGACGTCCACGTCGCGGTGGCGCGGCTCGCGGTCACGTCGATCGTCGGGCCGGTGCTCGTCCTCGTGGCGACGGGCTTCGACGGCGCGACGCAGGGCGCGCTGTGGGCGGTCGCGATCCTCATCGACTTCGCGGGCGGCCGGCTCGCCACACGCGGGGAGCGCGGGGTCTGGCGCATCCACGCCGGGCACTTCGCCGAGCGCCACGCGCTCATCGTGATCATCGCCCTGGGCGAGTCGATCGTCGCGCTGGGCGTGGGCGCCGAGGAGCTGCACATCGGGGTGGGCGTGGTGACGGCGTGCGTGCTGGGCATCGCCCTCGTGGCGGCGCTGTGGTGGGCGTACTTCGACGTCGTCGCGCTCGTGGCCGAGCGGCGCCTGGCGCGCGCCGAGGGCGCCGAGCGCGGGGAGATCGCGCGCGACTCCTACTCCTACCTGCACTTCCTGATGGTGGCGGGGATCGTGCTGCTCGCCCTCGGGATCAAGAAGACCCTCGGCGACTACGACGAGCCGCTGAAGGCGATGCCCGCGGTGTGCCTGTGCGGCGGCGCGGCGCTCTACTACGTCGGCCACATCCTCTTCCGCCTGCGCAACGTCCGCTCGCTGAGCCGCTCGCGGTCGGCCGCGACGGTCGCGCTGCTCGCGACGATCCCGCTGGCCACCGAGGTCGACGCGCTCGTCGCGCTGGGCGTCGTCGCCGCCATCGCGGTGGCGACGGTCGCCTACGAGGCCGTGCGCTACGCCGAGGCGCGGGCCCGCATCCGCCACGCGATCACGTGACCCGCCGCCCCGCCCCGGACCTCGTGCGGCGCCTGCCCGAGCAGGTGTTCACCCGCATGCTCGCGGCGGCCGCCGCCGCCCAGGCCCGGCCGGGACCGCGCTTCCTCGACCTCGGGCGCGGCAACCCGGACCTCCCGCCGCCGCCCGCCGCCATCGCCGCCGTCCAGGAGGCCGCCGCGCAGACCGCGACGCCGGTGGTCCACGGCTACCCGCCCTTCCAGGGCCGGCCCGAGCTACGCCAGGCGATCGCCGACCGCTACGGCCGCGACCACGGGGTGACGCTCGACCCCGACACCGAGGTGGCCGTCGTCCCCGGCACGAAGACGGGGATCCAGCTCGTCTGCCTCGCCACCGCCCAGCCCGGCGACACGGTCCTGCTGCCCGACCCCGGCTACCCCGACTACCGCTCGGGCGTCGCGCTCGCGGGCGCGCGCGAACGGGCGCTGCCGCTCGACGCCGCCACGGGCTGGCAGCCGGACTGGGGCGCCGTGCGCGGGGACCGCGAGGCGCTCTGCGTCCTGAACTACCCGAGCAACCCGTGTGCGGCGTGCGAGGCGCCCGGGACCTTCGAGCACGCCGTCGCCCGGGCCCACGAGCGCGGCGGCTGGCTCCTGCACGACCTCGCCTACGGCTTCCTGGCCTTCGACGGCCGCCGCGGCCGGTCGGTCCTCGAGGTCGACGGCGCGCGCGACGTCGCGGTCGAGCTGTGGTCGCCCTCGAAGGTCCACGGCATGGCCGGCTGGCGCGTCGGCTTCCTCGTCGGCAACGCCGAGGTCGTCGGCCGGGTCAAGACGCTCGTCGACCACCTCACCGCCGGCGTCTGGACCGCCCTGCAGCGCGGCCTCGAGGTCGCGCTCACCGACGCGCAGGACGTCGCCGGGCGCGCCGCCGTCTACGCGGCTCGTCGCGACCGCCTCGTCGCGGGGCTGCGGGCCGCCGGGGCCGACGTCGCCGCACCCGAGGGGACGTTCTACGCCTGGTGGCGCCCGCCGGAGGGCGTCACGGTCGAGGTGCTCGCCCAGGAGGCGCGCGTCGGCGTCGCGCCCGGCGAGGGCTTCGGCGCACGCGGCGCCGGCTACGTGCGCCTCTCGCTCGCCCTGCCCGACGCGGACCTCGACGAGGCCGTCGGGCGCGTCGCGCAGCTCCTGCGCGACCGGCGCGCCGCGGGCTAGTCCTCCTCGACGGGCGGCGCGATGTCGCGCGGCCCCTCGGCCGTCTCGAGGACCCCGAGCAGCTCCGTGACGCGGCAGACGAGCAGCCGCTCCTCGTCGACCTCGACCCACGCGCCCGCGCTGGCGGGGAAGACGACGTGGTCGCCGGGGCCGACCGGCATCCGCACGCCGGCCGACTCCCACCAGTCGATGCCGGGTCCGACGGCGAGGACGATCCCGTGGTGGGGCGGCGGCTCGTGCGAGCCGGCGGGGACCAGGAGGCCCGACTGGCGGATCCGGTCGGGCTCGAGCTCCTTGATGACGACGCGGTCGAAGAGGGGGCGCAGGTCGTGGCGCATCGAGCCCGGACAGTACGCGCCTCAGCGCCGGGGCTTCGTCGAGGGCCCGACGTGCTCGCGCAGCCAGCGCACGAGCGGCGCCGCCGCGTCGAGGTCGGCGCGCACCCGGGCGAGCGCCTCGTCGCCGTGCAGCCAGGGCCCGAGCTCGTGGCGACGGGCGACCACGAGCCGGCGGTGGCGCAGGAGCTCGGCGCGCGGGTGGTCGGCCGGCCAGCCGCGCGGCGTGCGCTTGAGGTCGGGCTCGGAGCGCTCGAGCCCGGCGCCCTCCGCGCGCCGTAGCGCCCTGGTCAGTCCGGCGGCCCGCCGCCCGTCGGCGACCGCGTGGCGCAGCCGGTCGACCTGGTCAGGCGCGGGGGCGTGGATGCCCGCCGCGACGAGCACGCCGTCCAGCGACAGCTCGACGTAGAAGATCCCGCCACCGACGCCGCGGCCGACCACCAGGCCGACGTGCTCCTTGATCGGCGGACCGGGGTGGAAGCGCGTGTCGTTGAAGGGCCGGAAGACGTGCGGGTCGCCCAGGTCGGCCAGCGCGGCGCCCAGGGCCTTGGCCGGTCCGGCGACGTGCGCGTCGTAGCGCGGGCGGTTGGCGTGGAACCACTCGCGCTCGTTGTGCTCCTCGAGCTCGCGCAGGAAGGCGAGCGCCTCCCGCGGCCATCCGGCGAACCCCGTCGCACCCACGCCCGCAACCTAGCGCCGTGTCCTGCCGTCTCCCTTGGCAGGACCTTGATGCCCCACCGCTACCCTTCCCAGGCCGCTCCGCCGCCGGCGACCGACCAGCCCATGCCGTCCAGCACGCCCTCCGCGCGCTCGCCGCTCGCCGGCGAGGACCTACTGCCCGCCCTGGCCACCGCCACGGCGGACGTCGTCGGCGAGGCGTTCCTCTCGACGCTCGCCACGGTCCTCGGGCCCGCCGTGGGCGCCGAGGAGGTCGTCCTGGCCGAGGAGGACGTCCCCGGCCGCTGCCGCGTCCGGACGGCCTGGCGCGCCGACGGGCGCCCGCCCGCGCGCGGCGACGACGCGACCCCCGCCGACGACGCGCTGGTCCTCCAGCTGCGCGACGGCGGCAAGACGCCCGTCGGCCACCTCGCCGTCCGCGGCGCCACCCTGGACGACGACGGCCGCAAGGCGCTCGACGTCCTCGCGGCCCGCGCCGCGGCCGAGCTGGGCCGCCTGCGCCAGGCCCGCGCGCTGCGCGCCCGCGAGTCCGAGGTCGCCCGCGCGCGCACGCGCGTGCTCCAGGCCGGCGACGAGGAGCGCCGCCGCATCGGCCGCAACCTCCACGACGGCCCGCAGCAGCGCCTCGTCGCCCTCGGCCACCTCATCGACCTCGGGCTGCGCAAGGCGGGGGAGGCGGTCGATCCTCAGGCCGCGACGCTGCTGCAGCGGGCCCGCGAGGAGGCCGCCGAGACGCTCGACGAGCTGCGCGAGCTCGCCCGCGGCCTGCATCCGGCGGGACTGGCCGAGCGCGGTGTCGTGCCGGCCCTCGAGGCGCTGGCGCGCCGCTCGCCGGTCCCCGTCGAGCTCGGCGCCCTGCCCGGCCGCCGGCTGCCCGACCCCGTCGAGGTCACCGCCTACTACCTGGTCAGCGAGGCGATCACGAACGCCGCGCGCCACGCCGGCGCCACGAAGGTCCGCGTCGACGTCGCCGACCGCGGTCCGCACGTCGAGGTCCGCATCAGCGACGACGGGGCCGGCGGCGCCGACCTCGAGGGCGGCACCGGCATCCAGGGCCTGCGCGACCGCGTCGCCGTCCTGGCGGGGACGCTCGAGGTCACCAGCCCGCCCGGCGAGGGGACGACCCTGCACGCGACGATCCCGCTGGCGCAGTGGCGCACCGCGGCCGAGCCGTTCCTCGAGTTCGGCAGCGCCGACGACGGCGGACACGGCCAGCGCTCGATCGCCGAGATCCTGGCCGGCCGGCGCACCGTCTCGGTCGGCCTCGCGCGCGAGTGGGACCTCGAGGGCGGCCCGCCGCGGATCGGGACGCGGCTGCCCATCCGCGACCACCGCGGGATCGACCACGGCGCCGTCGTCGTCCAGCGCGTGGGCCTCGTGACCTACGGCGAGCTCGACGGCGTCCTCACGCCCGAGGAGCTCGGCCACCCGGACGTCGACGCCTGGCTGGTGCGCCAGCGCAACTTCTACGACGGCTGCCGCGACGAGCTCGCGGTGCTGCTCGGCGAGCCGGGCTGGCGGCTGACCGACGGCGAGCCCATGGTCGTCGTGTGGTTCACGCCCGAGTAGTTGGCGCGTAGCCGCTCGTCAATCGCTCAAGTCCCGCGCCCTGGCTGCCGAGGAGCCGGGTGAGGGAAGGGCTCACACCCCCTGCGAGCCCGCCCTGATGGCGAGAGTTGGCGGGCCTCGACGGCGTACCCCCTTGCCGCCGCCGAGGCCCGACTCGCCGCTGCTAGCGTCGAACGGATGCTCCGCCTGAGCGTCCTGGACCAGTCGCCGATCGCCGAGGGCGCGACCGGGGCGCAGGCGCTGCAGAACACGCTCGAGCTCGCGCGGCTCGCCGACCGCCTCGGCTTCCACCGCTACTGGGTGGCCGAGCACCACGGCGGCCCGTCCCTGGCCGGTCCGGCGCCCGAGGTCCTCATCGGGCCGATCGCCGCCGCCACCCAGCGCCTGCGCGTCGGCAGCGGCGGCGTGATGCTCCCGCACTACAGCCCGCTGCACGTCGCCGAGCAGTTCAGCGTGCTGGCGGGGCTGTGCGGCGACCGGATCGACCTCGGCATCGGCCGCGCGTCGGGGACCGACCCGCTCACGACCTTCGCCCTGCAGCGCGACCGCCGCCAGGCCTCGCCCGACGACTTCCCCGACCAGCTCGCCGAGCTCCTCGCGCACCTCGAGGACGACCTGCCGGCCGACCACCCGTTCGCGCGGCTGCCCAGGACCCTGCCCGGCCGGCCCCAGCGCCCACGCGTCTGGCTGCTGGGCTCCTCGCCGCAGTCGGCGCTGTGGGCGGCGGAGCTGAGCCTGCCCTACGCCTTCGCGGACTTCATCAACCCGCAGGGCGCGAGGATCGCCGCCGACTACCGGCAGCGGTTCGTGGCCGGCCGTGGCCTCGACGACCCCGAGGCGGTCGTGGCGGTGTGGGCGCTGGCCGCCGACACCGAGGACGAGGCGCTCGAGCTCGCGACCTCGAGCCGGATGATGTTCTCCCTCCTGCGCCAGGGCCGGCTCATCGCCGTCCCGACGCCGGACAAGGCCATGGCGTGGGCACGCTCGCGCGGGGAGGACCCGCGCAAGCCGCGCGAGGGGCGGCGGACCATCGTCGGCGACCCGGCGCAGGTGCGCGCGGGCATCGAGGCCGCGGCGCAGGAGTACGGGGCGCGCGAGGTCGTCGTCGTGACGATCACCCACAGCCACGCCGCGCGCCTGCGCTCCTACGAGCTGATCGCACGGGAGTTCGGGCTGGACGCGGTGGACGCCGCGCCGCCGGTCGTCGCGCAGGCCTAGCCGCCTAGGCGGCGCGCAGCACCGGCTCGTCCTGCACCCGCTCGGGCTCGAGCTGGGCGGGCGCCCGGGTGAGGTCCATCATCCGCGAGACGAGTGCGATCTCGCGCTCGGCGATGCGGTGCGCGTCGCCCAGCGCGCCCGTGGCGAGCAGCACCTCGCGGGCGATCGTCGCCGGGCGCAGCAGCGGCGCGGCGTGCTTGAGCGGCGTGTCGGGGACCCCCAGGCGGTCGGCCATCGCCTCGCCCATCCAGCGACGGGTGAAGCCGCCGAGGACCTGGGCGCTCACGTGGCGGCTGAGGACCCCGACCGGGCCGGGGAGGAAGCGCGTGAAGGCGAAGCCGTGGTGCAGGAGCGCGCGCATGAGCTCGGGCGACTGCTCGTGGGGCTCGCCGTCGAGGTCCAGCGCGCAGCCGATCCAGGCCTGGGCGTCCTCGAGGCTGGCGGGGAGGTGCTCCTCGGGCGCGCCGAGCAGGTGCGTGATCCACCGCCACAGGTGGAACTGCGCCTCGAGCTCGGCGGGCGTGTAGCGGACGCCGAGGTCCTCCAGCGCGCGCTTCGGCACCAGCAGGAAGCCGCCGAGCCCGGTGGCGATCGTGTCCGCCACGCTGATCGGCGGGCCCCACGCCTCCCGGTCCCAGTCGGGCTTGGCCAGCAGGTGGGTGCGCACGAGCGCGTGGACGAGGCGCAGGCGGACGGTGAGGCGCAGGCCCTCCGCGCCCGGGCGCAACGCCCCGGGCTGCGTCGCGGCGACGACCCAGCGCGCGGTCTCCCCGAGCCGGCGCGGGGCCATCTGCGTCAGCCGGCCGGTGGCGGCCAGCGGCCGCGACAGGGCGGCGCTGCGGTAGCCGAAGGCCAGGGACCCGCAGGTCAGCGCGATCGCCTGGGTCGCGGAGCTGATCCGCCAGCGCGCCACGGCGCCCGCGTCGACGAGGTCGAGGTCGACCCACGAGGGCGGGTCGAGCGCCGGGCGGACGACGGCCTCGAGCTCGGGCGGCGCCCCCGCGACGTCCTGGCCGGCGAGCGCCGCGTCGAGCAGCTGCCAGCCGCGGCCGCCCGGCATCGCCCGGAAGGCCGCGACGAGGCGGTCGGCGTCGTCGTCGACGACGTCGGCCGCGGCGATGATGCGGTCGACGAGCTCCGCGCCGTGCGTGGCGCGCGCGCCCTCCACGTCGTGCACCCGGGACACGCGGCAGAACGTAGCGGAAACGCGCGTTGTCGACAACGGGTGTTTCCCGATCGCGGTAGGGTGGTCGCCGTGCCCGCCTCCGGGGTCTACCGCGGCGTCCCCGCCGCCGAGCGCCAGGCCGCGCGCCGGCGCCGGCTGCTCGACGCCGCGCTCGACCTGCTCGGCACCGAGGGCGCCCAGGCCACGACGGTCCGTGCCGTCTGCCGCCGCGCGCAGCTCACGCCGCGCTTCTTCTACGAGAGCTTCGAGGACCTCGACGCGCTGCTCGTCGCCGTCTTCGACGAGGTGGTGCAGGCCGCGACGGCGCGGATGCTCGAGGCCCTCGGCGTCGCGGGCGCCGACCAGGACGCCCGCGCGCGCGCCGCCATCGGCGCGTTCGTCGACGCCCTCACCGAGGACCCGCGCGTGGCGCGCGTGGTCTGCCTCGAGGCGCTGGGCAGCGAGCCGCTCATGCGCCGCCGGCTCGCCGTCGTGCGGTCCATGACCCAGCTCGTGGCCGAGCACGCCCGGGCCGAGTTCCGCCCGCCTCCGGACGCCGAGCCGCTCGTCGACCTCACCGCGACCGTCCTCGTGGGCGGCCTCGCGGAGGTCCTGATCTCGTGGCTGGACGGCGGGCTGCGCCAGGACCGCGACCAGCTCGTCGACGACTTCGCCGCGCTCTTCGTGGCCACGGGCGCCGCGGCGGCCGACGTCGCCGTGCGGCGGGCCCGCGCGAAGCGGCTCCCATCCCCCTGATCGGGGGGTAGGCTGGCGCGGCCGTGTCCGCCTCCGCCTCCGCCTTCACCCGGCGGCGCCTGCTCGCCGTGTCCGGCGCCGCGGGTGTCGCGATCCTCCTCCCCGACGGCGTCCGCGTGGCCGACGCCGCCTCGCGCAAGAAGGTGCCGCTCGCGCGCGGCGGCGGCTTCTCGAGCGGCGTGATGTCCGGCGACCCGGCGCCCGACGCCGTGACGCTGTGGACGCGCCTCGACGACGTCCAGGAGGCGGGGCGCGCCCGCCTGCGCCTGGAGATCGCGCGCGACGAGGGCTTCTCGAAGGTCGTGCTGCGCCGCGACGTCCCCGTCACCGCGCTGCGCGACTGGACCGCGAAGGTCCGCGTCAGCGGGCTGGACCCCGACGAGCGCTACTGGTTCCGCTTCGCCACGAGGAGCTCGAGCTCGCCGGTCGGGCGCACACAGACCGCGCCGGCCAAGGACTCCAAGCGGCCGCTGACGATCGGCTACTTCGCCTGCCAGGACTACGCCTCGGGCTTCTACGGCGCCTACCAGGCGATGCTGGCCCGCGACCCCGACGTCGTCGTCTGTGGCGGCGACTACATCTACGAGCGCGTCTTCCGCGAGTCCGGCTACGGCAACGCGCGCAAGGACACGATCGGCAAGGACGGCGACGGCACCGCGCGGACGCTCGCCGACTACCGCGCGAAGTACCGCCTCTACCGCACCGACCCGGACCTGCAGGAGCTCCAGCGGCTCACGCCGCTCGTGGCCCAGTGGGACGACCACGAGGTCTCCGACAACTACGCGGGCGGGGCCGAGCGCAACCCGTACGCGGAGGAGCCGTTCGACACGTGGGACCGTGACCGGATGCTCGCGGGCTGGCGCGCGTGGCACGAGCACATGCCTGCCCTGCGCTTCGGCAGGTCGCTGCGCCAGTTCCGCGACCTCCAGCTCGGCGCCCTGGCCCACCTGCACGTCCTCGACTCGCGCTCCTACCGCGACCCGCAGCCCTGCGAGGACAGCTCGCTCGCGCCCTGCGGCGAGACGGGGGCCAAGCGCAGCTACCTCGGGCGCGAGCAGCTCACCTGGCTCCAGGACGGCCTCGCGTCGAGCCCCGCGGCCTGGCAGGTCGTGCTCAACCAGCTCATGGTCATGCCGTTCGACGTGCTGCCGACGCTCCCGGTGACCGTCGACTCCTGGGAGGGCTACGCCGCCGAGCGCGGCGAGCTGCTGCGCTCGATCGAGCAGCGCCGGGTCGACGACGTCGTCTTCCTCACCGGCGACATCCACACGTTCTTCGGCGGCGAGGTCCGGCGCGACGGGCGCACCGGCCCGGCGGTGGCGACGGAGCTCGTCGGCGGCTCGACGACCTCGCCGGGCACCGCGGAGCTCCTGCAGAACCAGGTCTCCCAGGGGCTGCTGAGCGCGGACGTGCTCAAGGGCATCACCGACACGGCGGTGCCCGCGCTGAACCCGTGGATGCGCTACGCCGAGACGCGCAGCCACGGCTGCATGGTGCTCGAGGTGCGCGAGAAGGAGGTCCGGGCCGACGTGCTGGGCTCCCGCGACGTGCTCACGCACGCGGGCTCGCGCGACGTCCGCACGCTCGAGCGGCTGCGCATCCCGCGCGGGCGCGCGAGGGTGGAGGTCGGCTAGCGCTCCGGACCGGGCGCTAGCCTAGGCGGGCAAGGTGCACCAGGAGCCGACGGACACCGAGTTCGCCTACGCCCTCGAGCTGCTGCCACCCGGCGGCTGGGGGTTCCGTCGCTGGCGCTTCGAGCTCTGGCACGGCGCACGGCTCATCGCCGCCGGCTGGCGCCTGTCGCGCGAGCACGCCGAGCGCGCCCTGCGCACCGCCGCCTCGCGTGCGGGGCACGCGATGCTCGGCGTGCACCCGCTCAACCCGGACCGCACGTCGGCGTCCGGGGCCTTCCTGACGGGCGCCACCGTCCGGGTGGACTGCGGCGCCCTGACCTGCGTGCTCGTCCCGCGTGCCGAGACCGCGGCCATCCAGGCCCGCGGCGCGGCGGCCTAGGCGGCCTAGGCGGCGAACAGCCCGCGGTGCTCGGTGAGCGCCAGGCGCAGCTTCTTCTTGATGCCGGTGTGGATCTGGGAGACGCGGCTCTCGGTCACGCCGACGACCTCGCCCACCTCGGCACCCGTGAGGTGCTCGACGTACAGGAGGACGGCGATCTCGCGCTCGCGCTCGGAGAGGGTGGCGAAGGCCTCCCGGAAGCGCTCCTTGGCGGCCGCCTTCATCGCCTGGTGCTCGGGCTCGGCCTCGAGGTCGTCGGCCTCGACGGTGTCCACGCGCATGATCGAGCCGCCCGGCTCGCCGGCGTCGACCGTCTCGTCCAGCGAGGACGGCTCGGCGCGGACGAGGTCGTGGCGCAGGTCGCGCAGCTCGCGGACCGAGAGGCCGGCGGCCTCGGCCGTCTCCTCCTCGGTGGGCTCCCGGCGGTGCAGCGCGCGGAAGTCCGACTCGACCTTGGTGACGTCGCGCTGGAGGCGGCGCACGGAGCGCGGGGCCCAGTCCTGGCGGCGAAGCTCGTCGAGGACGGCGCCGTGGATGCGGGTGTAGAGGAACTGCTCGAGGGTGGCGCCCTTGAGCGGGTCGTAGCGGTCCAGCGAGCTCATCACGGCCTCGAGGCCGCAGCTCAGGAAGTCCTCGACCTCGAGGTGGGCCGGGACCTCGCGCACCTTGCGGTAGACGATGTACTTGACCAGCGGGGCGAAGGTCAGGACGAGGCGGTCGCGGACCTGGGGGTCGCCGGTGGCGCGGAGCTCCATCCACAGGGCCAGGAGCGAGTCGGAGGAGAGGCGGCCGTCCTTGCCGGGGGCGATGCGGCGGGCGGCGGGGGAGAGAGACGAGGCGGTGCGGGACACGCAGACTGCATCGGCGCCCTGGCAGCGCGCCGACATCCCTCGATCGGAGGGTCCGATCGGATGAAAGGAGGGGGGCCGAACCACCGACCGGGTCGGCGGGTCGTGCGTGAGCCGGAGGCGCACCGGGCACGGCCAGGGCCATGAAGGCTGTGACCTGGCACGGCAAGCGCGACGTCCGCGTCGACACGGTCCCCGACCCGTCGATCGAGGAGCCGACGGACGCGATCATCCGCGTGACGTCGAGCGGCATCTGCGGCTCGGACCTCCACCTCTACGAGGTGCTCGGGCCGATGATCACCGAGGGGATGGTCCTCGGGCACGAGCCCATGGGCGTGGTGGAGGAGGTCGGCGCCGGGGTCACCGAGCTCCAGCCGGGCGACCGCGTCGTCATCCCGTTCCAGATCTCCTGCGGGCACTGCTGGATGTGCGACCAGGGGCTGCAGACCCAGTGCGAGACCACGCAGGTCCGCGACCAGGGGATGGGGGCGATGCTCTTCGGCTACACCGACCTGTACGGCAACAAGGACGGCGGCCAGGCCGAGTTCCTGCGCGTCCCGCAGGCGAACTACACGCACATCAAGGTCCCGGACGGCCCGCCGGACGAGCGCTTCGTCTACCTCTCCGACGTCCTGCCCACGGCGTGGCAGGCCTTCGAGTACGCCGGCGTCCCCGAGGGCGGGTCGGTCGTGGTGATGGGCCTGGGCCCGATCGGCGAGATGGCGGCCCGCATCGCGCTGCACAAGGGCCGGCGCGTCATCGGCGTCGACCTGGTCAAGGAGCGCCTGGAGCGCTCGGCGAGCCGCGGCGTCGAGGTGCTGGACCTCTCCGAGCACCAGGACGACCTGGCCGAGGTGATCCGGGGCATGACCGACGGCCGCGGGCCCGACGCGGTCATCGAGGCGGTCGGCATGGAGGCCCACGGCTCGCCCGGGGCGAAGATCGCGCAGACCGCCACCGGCCTGCTGCCCGACGCGATCGCCGCCAAGGTGATGCAGACCGGCGGCATCGACCGCCTCCACGCCTTCCTGCTGTCGATCGACATCGTCCGCCGCGGCGGGACGATCTCGCTCATCGGCGTCTACGGCGGCATGGCCGACCCGCTGCCCATGCTCACGCTGTTCGACAAGCAGATCCAGCTGCGGATGGGCCAGGCCAACGTCAAGCGCTGGGCGCCGGACATCCTCCCGCTGCTGAGCGACGACGACCCGCTCGGCGTCGAGGGCTTCGCGACGCACCACGCCTCGCTCGACGAGGCGCCCGACCTCTACAAGACGTTCCAGGAGAAGGCGGACGGGGCGATCAAGGTCCTCCTGCACCCCTAGCGCGTGACTGGCGCTCAGGCGCGTACGCGCTCCTGCCGATGACGCAGGTGCGCGCCCATGCTGCAGTTCCCCCTCCGCCCGACGGGCCTTGCCCCCGCCCTCAGCGACGCCCGTCACCGGCGTCTGCTGACCTGGCTGCTCGACGCCCTCACCCTGCTCGTCGCCGCCCTCACGGTGGTGATGGGCCACGCCGCCTGGCTCGTCCTGCCGCTGGTCGTGCTCTCGGCCGTCGCGCGCGTGTCGGCCAACGCCGCGGTCCGCCGTTCGGACCGCGCGAGCCGGCGGCAGGCCGAGCGCTACTTCCAGAAGGCGGGGACCATGCTGCTGGACCTGGACCGCGAGGGCCGGGTGCGGGCCATCAACGAGGCCGGGTGTGCCGTCGTGGGTCGCTCCGCCGAGGAGCTCGTGGGCGCGGACTGGTTCGCCATCGCCCTGACGTCCGAGTACGAGCCGCAGGGCCGAGCCGCCTACGCCGAGGTCATCGGGCGCGGCGAGCTGCGCCGCGAGCACGTCGACCTCGAGCTCGTCGCGAGCTGCGGCGAGGTGCGCCACGTACAGTGGCACAGCGAGCTCCTGCACGACGAGCACGGACGGGTCACCGGGATGCTCTGCGCCGGCACCGACGTCACGGACCGCCGGCGCATGGAGGAGCAGCTGCAGGCCGAGCAGCGCGAGCTCGGGGCGCTGCACCGCCTCGCCCAGGACGTCGGCGCCCTCGAGGACGCCCGGCCGGCGGTCGTCGAGCACGTGCGGTCGCTGACCGGCGCGGCGTGGGTCGCGCTGTCCGAGCGCGAGGGCGACGAGATCGTCGTCACCGCGGTCGCCGGCGAGGTGCCGCTGCGCGGCGTGCGCGTGAACGTCGAGGACCGTTCGCTGCAGGCCAAGGTCATGGCGAGCGGCCGCGCGGTGTTCGCGGCCGAGGCGGCGACCGACGAGCGCATCTCGCCGCGGCTGCTCGAGGTGGCACCCGACACGCGCAGCATCTACTGCCGGCCCGTCATGGCCTCGCGCTCGCCGCTGGGCGTGCTGACCGTCGGCTGGCACCGGCCGGTCGCGTCGGTCAGCGTGCGCGAGGCGGCGCTCGTGGCGGTTGCCGGCCATGAGGCCTCCGTGGCGCTCGAGCGCCGCGCGACCGTGCGCCGCCTCGAGGCCCTCGCGCTGACCGACGCCCTGACCGAGCTGCCCAACCGGCGCCTGTGGGACCGCGAGCTGCCGATCGCGCTGGCCCGCGCGCGGCGCAGCCAGACCGACGTCGCCGTCGCGATGCTCGACCTCAACGCCTTCAAGCAGCACAACGACGTCCACGGCCACGACGCGGGCGACACGCTCCTGCGCGAGGCCGCGCGCGCCTGGCAGGACGTCCTGCGCGGGACCGACGTGCTCGTGCGCCTCGGCGGCGACGAGTTCGCCCTCCTGCTGCCCGACTGCGGGCAGGACGGGGCCGAGGCCACCGCGCTGCGCCTGCAGGACGCCGTGCCCCACGGCGCCGGCGTGTCCGTCGGCGTCGCGGTGTGGGACCGCGTGGAGACCGGCGACGAGCTCGTCCGGCGCGCCGACCAGGCGCTGTACGCCGACAAGGCGACGGCGCGCGAGGCGCGTCTGGAGGATCCGGCCCGGCTCGCGGCCCTCGCGGCCCTGGCGCTGGCCGGCAGCGCGGAGCTCGACCGCCTCGCCGAGGTCGCCGCGTGGCTGGCCGAGGCGCCGTCGGCCGCGGTCACGCTGCTGGACGACCAGCGCCAGCACATCGTCGCGTCGTGCGGGTTGAGCGGTCCTGCCGTCGAGGAGGGCGGGACCGCGCTGTCGGGCGCGATCTGCCGCCACACCGTGGCCTCCGGACGGCCCTTCGTCGTGGCCGACTGCCGGGAGCACCCCCTGCTCGTCGACCACCCGGCGGTGGCCGACGGCGTGCTGGCCTACGCCGGCGTCCCGCTCGTCGACGCCGACGGGCAGGTGCTCGGCGCGCTGTGCGCGTTCGACGGCCAGCCGCGGGCGTGGTCCGACGACCACGTCTCGGCGCTGCAGACCCTCGCGGTGCGCGTCGTCGCGAGCCTGACCCGGCCCTGAGCGTCAGCCCGCGCGCCGCGCCCACCGGGTGGCGGCGACGAGGAGCGCGAGGGCGAGGACCGCACAGCCCGCGAGCCCGGCCGCCGTGGCCGCCCAGTCGACGCCCGCGTCGTCGGCGTCGGTGAGCGTCCGGGCCAGGGCGACCGGGCCCCCGGCGGGGCCGAGCGCCTCGGCGAGGACGACCAGCAGCAGGAGGCCGCCGAGCACCGCGGCGACGGCGCTGGCGCGGCGCGTGACGCGCGGCGGCGCGCAGAGGACCGCGAGCGCTCCACCGACGAGCGCGGCGGCGAGGTGGGCCAGCAGGGCGGCGACGGCGAGGCCGGCGGTCGGCTCGGGGTCCAGCAGGCCCAGGGCTGGCGGGTAGGCCAGGAAGAGCGCGCTGAGGGCGACGGCGACCCCGCCGACGAGGACGGCGTCGAGCGCGGTGCGGGCGGGGCGGCCGCCGAGGGCGGCGGTGGCCATGTCGGCCTGCGCGGCCGGCTCGCCGTCGAGCACGGCGCCGACGAGCCACGCCGCCAGGGCGCACGCGACGAGCGCCGTCAGGCCCCACGTGGCGCCCGGCTCGTTGTGGCGGTAGGCGTAGACGCCGAGCAGCGCGAAGAGCGTCGCCGCGACGGCGGGCAGCGGCGTCCGGGTGCGGGCGGCCACGAGCACGAGGTAGCGCAGGGCGCCCGCGGCGCTCACGGCCGGACCTCGTGCACGTGCCAGCCGTCGTCGAGCAGCGAGCGCAGGAGCCCGTCGACCGCGTCGGGCGCCACGGCACGGCGCAGCGTGCCCTGCGTCGGGTGGACGGCGACGACGGTCGTGCGCCGGGCGGGGGCGGCGGCGGTCCCGGCCTCGACCACGGCGCAGCCCCCGTCGCGCAGCACGAGGCCGCGCTGGAGCTCGAGCCGGCCCCCGGCGGCGCCGGAGTGGTCGGTGAGCAGGGCGGCGGCGCCCTCGGCCACGCGGGCCGTCAGCTCGGCGGCCAGCCAGTCGCGCCCGTCGGCGTCCAGGCCGGCGAACGGCTCGTCGAGGAAGAGCAGTGGGCAGCCGGCGTCGAGCGCCTCGAGCAGGGCGAGGCGCTGCACCATGCCCTTGCTGCAGGTCGCGCTCGGGCGGTCGAGGACCCGGGGGTCCAGCCCACTGGCCGCGGCGGCCGTGGCCCAGTCGACGGGCTCGAGGCCGCGCAGGCGCCGCATCGCGGCGAGCCACTCGCCCCCGCGGATCGCGGGGGCCAGGGCGACCTTCTCGGGGACGAAGGCCCAGGTGCCGTGGCGCTGGACGCGTCCGCGACGCGCGTCGGCCAGGCCGGCGAGCACGCGCAGCAGGCTCGTCTTGCCGCTGCCGTTGGCGCCCGCCAGGTGCACCGCGTCGCCGGCGGCCAGCTCGACGTCCACGTCGCGCAGGACCTCGCGCCGGCCGCGGACGACGGCCAGCCCTTGCGCGTCGAGCACCCGGGGCACGCGGCGGGACGCTAGCCCGCGTCGTGTCGCCGTCGCGTCAGGCGGCGCCGGCCACGCGCGCCTGCTCGACCGCGCTCTGGACGCCGCCGGTGAACGGCTCGCCGTGGCCCGTGAGGACCGTCGTGGCGCCCGTCGCGGCGAGGGCGTCGAGCGACGCGTCGTTGCGCGCCACGTCCGCGGTGGCGGCACGCGCGACCATGCGGGGACCGCGCATCCCGGTGTACGGGTCGAGCGTCACGATCGCATCGCCGGCCAGGAGCACGTCGCGGTCGGCGAGGTGCAGCGCGCAGTGGCCGAAGGTGTGGCCCGGGCAGGGCACGACGGTGGGGGAGCCCGGGACGTCGAGCGTGCCGCTGTCGTACGGGACGACGTCGCCGACCGGCGACGGGAAGAACGCGCGGTGGGCCAGGAGCGAGGCCACGATCGGGAAGGCGCGGACCTGCGTGGCGAAGTACGGGATGCGCGAGCGCTCGTGCTCGTAGCGGGAGGGGTGCTTGGTCAGCTCGACGTCCTCGCGATGGACGAGCACCGGCACGCCGAGCTCCTTGCGGGCGCGCTCGGCGAAGCCGACGTGGTCGAAGTGCGCGTGGGTGAGCACGACCGCCTCGACCTGGTCCTTGCGCCGCCCCAGCTCGCGCAGTGCCGCCTCGAACGAGCCCCACGACGTCGGGACGCCGGTGTCGACGACCGTCAGCCGGTCGCCGTCCTCGACGAGGTACCAGTTCGTGTAGGCGTCCTCGATGCGGTGGACACCGGGCGCGACGTCGCGGTGCAGGGCCATGGACGCCGAGGTGCCCGGCGTCCGCGCCGCGACACGGGCGGCTAGTTCAGGCGGGCCTGCAGCGCGCGCAGCTCGCGCTCGAGGACCTCGCGGCCGTCGGGGTCGCTCGGGAGGACGAGGCGCAGCTGCGCCGCCTTGATGGCGTGCGCGAGGTGCGCGCGGCGGCGGAACGAGCCGACGAGGTTGTTGAGCATCCGCATGGCGGTGTCGTGCGCCGACCACGGCCGGACGGCGGCCGCGTCGTGGGTCTCGACGAGGCTGCCGCCGCCGAAGGGGTCGAGCAGCAGCGGCGGGTCGCACCCGAAGTGGCCGACGACGTAGTGGCCCGGCAGGCCCACGCCCTCGAGGGCCACGCCGGTGCGGCGGCCCACGGCGACGTAGACGACCGAGAGCAGGATGGGCAGGCCCCGGCGGCGCTCGAGGACGACGTCGAGCATGGAGTTGCGCGGGTCGTCGTACTGGCGCTCGTCGCCCGCGAAGCCGTGCGCCGTGCCCAGGACGTCCCCGGCGACGCGCGCCTCCTCCTGCGGGCTGCCGTCGGTGCGAGCGAGCGCGGCGGCGAGGTCCTGCGCGAGCGCGTCGAGGGTCGCCCGGGCGGCGGCGTCGTCGACGTCGCGGAACTCGGCCGCGAGCGCGAGGGCGAGCTCGTCGAGCGGCGGGTCGGGGAGGGCGGCGAGCTCGTGGAACGCCGGCATCGGCGCCATCGTAGGCCGCCCGGGAGGACGACGAACGCTCGCCGCTGGGGCGGCGAGCCTGTCGCTACTTGCGGAGGTAGCCGCCGCAGTGCGGGCAGCTGGCCCGGTCGGCGACCCTCGCGGAGGGCCACCAGCGCAGGCACTTGGCGCAGAGGACGCGCATGCTCATGCCTTCCGGTCGTGAGTCGGTGCGGGGCCTGCGGGGAGACGTCGACCCTCCCTGCCCTGGGGCTCGCCCTTCCGACCTGGGCGCGGCACCCGCTGTCTTGATGATCGGCAGCAGGCCGCCGCGACTGAAGCCCCCTTCTCAAGACGGTCACACCGCCGTCACGGCCCGACTGCGGTGTGGTCTTCGCCGTCCACCAGCTCGATCCCTGCGAAGGCGCCCTTGCCGGTGCCGCGCTGGAAGAGCGAGACGGCGATGAGCCAGACGCGGACGATGCGCTGCGGGGGCTCGCCGATCGCGTTGGCGTAGTCACGGCGCACGGGACGCTCCTCGTCGAGCCACTCGCCGAGGCGATCGGTCCCGGAGCGCACGACGACGTGCGTCTCGCGGTCGTGCCACGTCGGGATCGGGCAGCGGTAGGCGTGCTCGACGGGCAGCGAGGAGCTCCAGTGCCAGGTGAGGTCCTGGCCGTCGTCGAACTCGAGGGCGATCGAGAGGTAGTCGTGGGTGGCGAGCGTGTCCTCGGGCAACTGCGACGGCAGCTCGTCGATGCGCCAGCGCCAGCGCAGGAGGGTCGTGTCGGTGAGCGGGACATCGACGTCGTGCTGGACGATCGCGACGTCGGCGTGGGTGTGGCAGCCGATCGCGTCGGGGCCGTCGTGCGGCGCGGGGGTGAAGACCTCGCTGTCACCGAGGATCCAGGTGTGGCGCCAGCTCGGGGGCGGCGGCACGAGGGCGGCGGGGCGCTGGGCCTCGGCGGCCAGGAGGTCGGTCGTGTCGGCGGCGGCGAGGTCCTGGACGGCGGCGACGACGTCCGTGCCGGCGACCCAGCGCACGACGACGACGTGCAGCGCGCCCTTGGCCCTGCGGTAGACGGCGGGGTCGGTGGCCAGGCCGCCGTCCTTCGTCGACCACTCGCCGGGGAAGTAGGAGGCGAGCTCGAGGGGGCCGCCGGTGGCGGCCGTGAAGGTGTGCGTCGCGCGGGTGCCGCGGAAGACCGGCGCCCGGGCGCCGACGCGGAACCAGAGCTGGAAGTGCGGGCCGACCCAGATGTCGAGCGCCTGGGAGAGGAACGTCCGGCCGGTCGCGAAGGTCGAGACCTGGTCGCCGGCGTCGAGGGCGATGCCGGTGGCGGTCCACGGCGGCCGGTGGGCGGGGAGCTCGACGAGGCGGGCGTCGCGGACGCGATCGTCGGTCGCGAGGAGCTCGCGGAGGCGCTCCAGGGCCGCGAGGTCGGGCTCCGGGGCGGCCGTGGCAGCCGCCCGCCGGCGGGCGCGGCCGGCCGCGAAGGCGCGGGCGGCGACCCGCAGCTCGTAGAGCTTGCCGCGACGGCGCAGGACGGGGCCGGCCATGGCGGCGAGCCTACGCGCCGTCGCCCGGGCTGCGTCAGGGATCCGCCTAGGCGGCGGCGAGCGCGTCGAGGCGCGCGGCGAGGGCCGCGCGGGCGCGGGTGAACGCCACGTCGTCGCGGTGCAGCTGGAAGTGGAGGTTGGCCGCGGAGCCGAGGGCGTCGAGCTCGAAGGCCAGCAGGCCGGCGTCGACGTCGTCGCGCAGCTCGCCCGTGTCCTGCGCGCCACGCACCGTGCGCTCGAGGACGTCGAGCCAGCGCCCGTGGTCGGCGGCGACGGCGTCGCGCACCGGGCCGGCGGGGCGGCTGTCGTACTCGACGCGCACGGCGGTGAAGAAGCAGCCGCCCTGGAAGGTGCCGTCGCGCATGTAGTCCAGCCAGCCGTCGAAGAGGCCCTCCAGGCGCTGACGGCCGCGGGGCCGCGCGAGGCCCGGCTTGATGACCTGGTCGACGAAGCGGTCCGTCGCGGCCTGCGTGGTGGCGAGCTGGAGCTCCTCCTTCGAGCCGAAGTGGGCGAAGAGCCCGCTCTTGCTCATGCCGAGCTCGGCGGCCAGCCGGCCGATGGTGAGGCCCTCGAGCCCCTCGACCGACGCGACCTGGGCGGCGGTGTCGAGCACCTGCTCGCGGGTGCGGCGACCGCGCAGGACGCGCCCGTCGGTGTGCGGGTCGGCGGTGGGAGCCATGGTTGCACAGAAAGTAGCACGATCGTTCGTTGTCTGGTAAGAAGCACGATCGTTCGTCCTTCTTCTCTTCCGCGGAGGTTGCCGCCGTCATGAGCCAGCAAGCTGCAGCAGGTCTCGCCCCGCCCTCACTCGCGGCGCCGCGGGCGTCCGTGGGTGCGCGGTCGTTCGCCGTGGCCTCCGGCGCGGCGTTCCTCGCGTTCCTCGACGCGACGGTGGCCAACCTCGCCGTGGCCGACCTGCGCGGCGACTTCGCCGGCGCGTCGGTGGGCGACGCGACGTGGGTCGTGACGATCTACGCGATCGCGTTCGCGGCGCTGCTCGCCCCGGCGGGGCGGATCGCCGACGTGCTCGGCCGTCGCACGCTGCTCGTCGCGGGCGTGGGCGGCTTCACGGTCTTCTCGCTCGCGTGCGCCGCCGCACCGTCGCTCGGCGTGCTGCTCGCCGCCCGCGGGCTGCAGGGCGCGGCGGCGGCGCTGATGATCCCGGCGTCGCTGGCGGTCGTCCTGCACGACACGCCGCCGGAGCGGCGGACCGCGGCGATCGGCGCCTGGAGCGCGGCGGGCGCCCTGGCGGCCGCGGCCGGCCCGGCGCTCGGCGGCGTCCTCGTCGACGGCTTCGGCTGGCGCGCGGTCTTCGCGATCACCGTGCCGGTGGGCCTCGCGGTGCTCGCGGCCGCGCTGCGGATGCGCGGTGGGGAGGGGCAGGGCGGCCGGCTGGCCGACGTCCTGGGCAGCGCGGTGCTCGGGGCGGGCGTGGGCCTGGCGGCGCTGGGGATCACGCAGGCGTCGGGGTGGGGCTGGGGCGACGGGCGGACGCTGGCCTGCCTGGCCGGCGCCGCCCTCGCGGTGGCGTGGTCGCTGCGGCGCTCCCTCGGCCATCCCGCCCCGGCCATCGAGACGTCGCTGTGGCGCTCGCGCAGCTTCGCCGTGGCGAACCTGGCGTCGCTGCTCTACGGCGCGGCGCTGTTCTCGTCGCTGCTCGTCGGCGTCCTCGTGCTCGTGCAGGTGTGGGGCTACTCGGAGCTCGAGGCCGGCCTGGCGGTGACGCCGGGGGCGGTGGCGGCGGCGATCGTCGCGCTGCGCGCCGCGCCGCTCGTCGTGCGCTTCGGTCCGCGGCGGGTCGTCGCGGGCGGAGCGGCGGTCCTGGGCACCGCGTTCGCCGTGACCGTCCTCACGCTGCCCGAGGACCCGGCGTACCTGGCGTTCTGGCTGCCCGTCGGGCTGGTGATGGGCGTCGGGATGGGGGCCCTGACGACCGGGATCTCCTCGGCCGCGGCGCTCGCCGTGGAGCCGGCGCGGTTCGCGGCCGGCGTGGGACTGACGCAGACCGGCCGGCAGGTCGGCGGCGCGCTCGGCGTGGCCGGGATGGCGACGCTGCTCGAGACCGGGGAGGGGCTCGGCGCCTACACCGACGTGTACGTCATGTGCGCGCTGCTGGCGCTGGCGGCGGGGCTCGCCGGCCTCGGTCTGGCCGGCGCGCCGAAGGCGGCGCGGTCGTGAGCCGCGGGTGGGCGGCGGAGGCCGCGGACCCGCGGGTCCTCGACGACCGGACGGTCGCCGAGCTGCTGCGCGGGGCGCCGTGGCGGCGGGTCGTGGCGGTGGGTGACAGCGTCGCCGCGGGCACGCGCGAGCCGGTCGACGGCTTCCGCGACGTGTCGTGGATCGACCGGGTCGTCGACGGGCTGCGGGTGGTCCGCGGCGGTGACGTGTCGTACGTGGGCCTCGGCGTGGTGGGGGCCACCGCGCGGGAGGTCCGGGCGGGACAGCTCGCCCAGGCGCTCGCCTGGGCGCCGGACCTCGCGGTCGTCGTCGCGGGTGCCAACGACCTCTTCCGCGGGCAGTTCGACGCGGGGGCGGTCGAGCGCGAGGTCGACGTCGTCGTGCGCGCCCTGCGGCGCGCCGGTGCCGAGGTGGTGACCACCGACCTCGTCGACATCAGCCGGGCGCCCTTCGTCCCGGCCGAGCGCAAGGCGCGGTTCCATGCGGGGCTGCGGGCCGTGGACGACGTCGCTCGCCGGGTGTCGCGGCGCCACGGCGGGCTGCACGTCGACCTGCGCGACCACCCGATGGCCGCCGACCCGTCGATCTGGGCCGGCGACCGGATCCACCTCAACGCCCGCGGCCACGCGATCGTCGGCAGCGAGGCGATCCGCCGGCTCGGGGACCGGCTGCGCGTGCGGGCGGTCGCCGCGTGACTACGACGGGCGGGGGAGCCCCTGGACGGCCCACTTGTTGCCGTCGGGGTCGGCGAAGAACACGAAGCTGCCCCACGGGAACTCCTGGACGTCGCTGACCTCGACGCCCCGGCCCGCCAGCTCCTCGCGGGCCGCGTGCGCATCGGCGACGACGAGCTGCAGGCCCTCGACCGAGCCCGGCGTGGCCTCGGTTATGCCCTGGCCGATCGAGATCGAGCACGCCGAGCCGGGCGGCGTGAGCTGCACGAAGCGCAGGTCGTCGTTGACCTGGTGGTCGTGGTCGGCGTTGAAGCCGACCTGCTCCACGTAGAACGCCTTGGCGACGTCGACGTCGGACACAGGGACGGCCACCAGCTCGAGCTTGAAGTCCATGGCCGCGACCCTATGGGACGTCTAGGCCAGTTGCTGTCCGCTATCCGGCGAGCGTCTGCCACCCTCCGGGGCAGCCGGTGTCAGTCGCCCGCCGGGCGTAGGGTCCGGGGCGTGCCGCAGCCCAGGAACCCCGCCGAGGAGAAGGCCGCCGCGGACATCGCCGCCTACGGGTGGCACTGCGTCTTCGTCGGCAGCCCGCCCGACCAGCCGCCGTCGCATCCCGTCTTCGACGCGTCCTTCGGCGCCACGGTGGGCCTGCCGCAGACCTACGGCCACGCCGAGCTCGTCCTCGTCGGGCGCTTCGAGCACGCGCACCGCACGCTGGCCGGGCTCGTCGAGCGCATCGCCGGCGGCGAGACGCTGTCCGCGGGCCGGGAGGTCGACGGCGTCCGGCTCGGTGCGGTGTCGGCGATGCGCCGCCACGAGCTGCTGCAGCTCAGCGCCTGGGCCGCCGAGGGCGAGCCGTTCGACGCGCTGCAGGTCCTCGTGCCCGACGAGGCCGGCCGCTTCCCCGACCAGGACGGCTACGCCGGCCCGCCGCAGCCGCTGCTGAGCACCGTCGGGCGCTAGCCGCACCCGCAGACGCGGGCTGGCTCGGGCGCCGGGGACACGGCCGGCGACGGAGGATCGGCGCCATGGCCGATCGTCCCGAGTGGCTCGAGAACCCCGTGACCGGCGAGCTGGGCCGCGCGCTCGTGCATCCCGACGACGACCCGCAGGGCCGCCTCGTCGCCGAGCTGTGGCTCCAGCCGGGCGCCGCCGTGGTCGGCGAGCACGTGCACCCGTCGATCACCGAGACCTTCGAGGTCCGCCACGGCGAGGTCGGGTTCAGCCTGGACGGCGTCACGCAGGTCGCCGGCCCGGGCGACGCGCTGACCGTCGAGCCGGGGCGCCGCCACGACTGGTGGAACGCCGGCGACGGCGTCGCCCAGGTCATCGTCACCGTGACACCGGGCCTGCGGTTCATGGGGATGATCGAGACGCTGTTCGGCCTGGCGGCGCTCGGCCAGGTCAACGCCAAGGGCATGCCGGACCCGCTGTGGCTCGCGGCGATCGCGCACGAGTTCTCCGACGTCGTCGTGTTCACGCGGCCGCCGGCCGTCGTCCAGCGCGCGGTCTTCGGACCGCTCGCCGCGATCGCCCGCCGCACCGGGCGCGATCCGCTGGATCCGGCGCTCCACGGTGAGCAGTGCCCGGCCGTCGTGCTCGACCCGGTGCTGCCCGACCTCGGGGTGGCCGTCGCCTGACCCCTGGGCACCTCTCCGTTGGTGGTTGACGTAATCGGCCTTATCGAGCAGAGGAGGGTGGCCGTGGCTGCCGTGGCCAGCTGCGCGACCTTCGGCCCTGTCAGCGGGAAGCCGTGGCGCCCGCCCGCGTCCGCGCCGCCTGCCGGACCAGGTGGTCGCGCTCGGCGACGTCCGTCGCCAGCCGGGACGCCTCGGCGTACGCGGCGCTCGCCGCGGTGAGGTCGCCGGCGCGCTCGAGCAGGTGGCCGCGGACCGCGTGCCAGCGGTGGCGCTCGCCCAGGACGCCGCGCAGGCGCTCGGTCTCGCGCAGCGCCGCCGCGGTGCCGTGGACCTCGGCGACGGCGACGGCGCGCGCCAGGACGGCCGCAGGGTCGTCGCTGAGCGCGACGAGCTCGTCGTACCACTCGAGGACCTGCGGCCAGTCGGTCTCCTCGGCGCTCGCGGCGTCGTCGTGCAGCGCGGCGATCGCCGCCTCGACCTGGTAGCGGCCGCGGCGCTCGAGCGCCAGCGCCGACTGCAGGACGCGCACGCCCTCGGCGATCTCGCGCGTGACCCACAGGCTGCGGTCCTGGCGGTCGAGCGTGACGAGCCGGCCCTCGGCGTCGAAGCGCGCGCGGCGGCGCGCGTGGTTGAGGAGCATGAGCGCGAGCAGGCCGCGGGCCTCGGGCTCGTCGGTGGCCAGGGTGAGCTGGCGGGTGAGCCGGATGGCCTCGGCGGCGAGGTCGACGCGGCCGCCGTGGCCGGCGGTGTAGACCAGGTAGAGCACGCGCAGCACGACCGCGAGGTCGCCGGGCTCGTCGAGCCGGCGCCCGCGCAGCGTGCGCTTGGCGCGGCTGATGCGCTGGGCCATGGTGGCCTCAGGGACGAAGAACGCGTCGGCGATCTCGCGCGTCGTCAGGCCCCCGACCGCCCGCAGCGCCAGCGCGACCTGCGAGGCGGGCGTCAGCTCCGGGTGACAGCAGCAGACGAGCACGAACAGCGTGTCGTCGCCCGCCGCGACCGGCTCGCCGGGCGGCGGCTCGGCGGCGTGTGTCGTCTCCTCCCGCCGCCGGCGGGCGGCCTCGCTGCGCCGCGCGTCGACGAGCCGCCGCATCGCGACGGTGGTCAGCCATGCGCGCGGGTCCTCGGGCGGGTGCTCGGGCCAGACGCGCAGCGCCTCGAGCAGCGCGTCCTGCAGGGCGTCCTCGGCGGCGTCGAAGTCCTCGCCGCGCCGGACGAGCCCGGCGAGGACCCGCGGGACGAGGGCGCGCAGGGCGCCCTCGTCCAGCTGCGCGGTCGGCTGGTCGAGCACGGCGGTCGACGGCGTCAGCCGTGCAGGCCGGACATGACCTCCCGGACGTCGAGCCACTCGTACATCGGCTCGCCGCCCGGCCCCGGCTCCGACGAGACGTAGGCCGCGATCTCGAGCGCCCGGTCGCGCGACTCGACGTCGACCATGAACCAGCCGGCGATGAGGTCGCTCGTCTCCGGCATCGGCCCGTCGGTCGTGACCGGCGCGGCGTCCGGGCCGCCCCAGCGCACGAAGACGCGCTCCGGCGTCAGCGCCTCGGCGCCGACGTACTCGCCGCGCTCCTGCAACATCTCCCGGACCTGGCGCTGGAACGCGATGTGCGCCTCGACGTCCTCGGGCGCCCACTGGTCCATCGGCGGGTAGGGCTTGTAGGGCTCCGGGCCGCCGCGGTAGCGCTTGAGGATCAGGTACTTGGGCATCGTGGCCTCCTGGTGTCGCGGGCCGCGCCGTTCGCGGCCTCTCGCGTGGTGAGCGGAGCCGGCCGGCCGTCCTCGACATCCTCGCCGAAGAACGTCTCCGTGGGGCACGGCGACCCGGTGGCTAGCGTGGGTCCCATGTCCTCGCCGATCCCGCTCTCGATCCTCGACCTCGCGCTGATCGGCGAGGGCGAGTCGACGGCGGACGCGCTGCACGCGAGCGTCGCGCTGGCCCGCAAGGCCGAGGAGCTCGGCTACGAGCGCGTCTGGTACGCCGAGCACCACAACATGAAGACGATCGCCTCCTCGGCGACCGCCGTCCTCATCGCGCACGTCGCCGCCAACACCGAGCGCATCCGCCTCGGCTCGGGCGGCGTGATGCTCCCCAACCACGCGCCGCTGACGATCGCCGAGCAGTTCGGCACGCTCGCCGAGCTCCATCCCGGCCGCATCGACCTCGGGCTGGGCCGCGCCCCCGGCACCGACGGCAACACCCTGCGCGCGCTGCGCCGGGACCCGATGTCGGCCGAGTCCTTCCCCCAGGACGTCCTGGAGCTCCAGGGCTACCTGACCGGCGAGACGCAGATCCCCCATGTCCACGCGACGCCGGGCCACGGCACCAACGTGCCGCTGTACATCCTCGGCTCGTCGCTCTTCGGCGCCCAGCTCGCCGCGCAGCTCGGGCTCCCGTACGCGTTCGCCTCGCACTTCGCGCCCGCCGCGCTCCAGGACGCCGTGCGCGTCTACCGCGAGCGCTTCCAGCCCTCCGCGCAGCTCGACGAGCCCTACGTGATCGCCGGTGTGAACGTCATCGCCGCCGACGACGCCGAGACCGCCCAGCGCCAGTTCGCCTGGCGGCGGCGCACGTTCGCCCGCGGGATCTTCAGCCGGCCCGGCCAGCGCCTCAGCGACGAGCAGGTCGACGCGCTGCTGCGCTCGCCGCAGGCCGGCCACGTCGACGAGATGCTCAAGCACACCGCCATCGGCGAGCCCGACGCGGTGCGCGCGTACCTCGAGGAGTTCCGCACCTACGCGGACGCCGACGAGCTCATCGTCGCCCACCAGGCCGACTCGGTCGCCGGGCGCCTGCGGTCGGTCGAGCTGCTGGCCGAGGCGATGACGCTGGCGCCGCGCTAGCGGCCGGTCGCCACGGCGCGCAGCGCCGCGAAGGCCTCGTCCACGACCTCGGGCAGCGGCCGAGGGTCCTCCTCGCCGACCCACCGCTCGAAGGCGACCTTGAAGACGCCGACCGCCGTCTCGGCGACGAGCGCCGCGGTCGCCTCGTCCACCCGGCGCTCGACCAGGCCCGCGGCGACCGCGCCGACGACGCCTGCGAGCTTCACCAGCTCGCGCTCCTGGAGCTCCGGGCTGGCCGCGATGACGGCCTGGCGCCGGCGGGCGTGGGCGTGGCCGCGCTGCTCCTCCACCACGGCGGCAGCGGCCTGCACGGCGGCGATCGCCGCCTCCAGCGCCGACGCCGACGCCGGCGCGGCGGCGAGCCCGTCGAGGAACGCCCGGTGGAACGCCAGCCCCGGCGCGAACAGCACCTCGCGCTTGTCGGCGAAGTGGCGGAAGAACGTGCGCTTGGTGAGGCCGGCGCGCGTGGCGATGTCCTCGACGGTCGTCTGCTCGAAGCCCCGCTCGGCGAAGAGCTCCAGGGCGGCCTCCCCCAGGCGACCGGCGGCGTCGGGCTTCCAGCGCGTCACGAGGAGGCACAGCCTAGTCATGGCACCGAGTGACATGGGTGCTGCTACGGTGATGTCATCAAGTGTCATCGACTCGCGGAAGGACCTCTCCCATGCACCTCCTCGTCACCGGCGCCAGCGGCTGGATCGGCTCGGCCGTCGTCCCCGAGCTCCTCGCCGCGGGGCACGCCGTCACCGGCCTCGCGCGCTCCGACGCCTCCGCCACCGCGCTCGAGGGGGCCGGCGCGGCAGTCGTCCGGGGCTCGCTCGACGACCTGGACGTCCTCGAGGCCACGGCGCGCGAGGCCGATGGCGTGGTCCACCTCGCCTTCAAGCACGAGCAGGCGTTCACGGGCGACTTCCCGGCGGCTGCCGCGGCCGACCGTGAGGCGATCGGCGCCTTCGGGCGCGCGCTGCGCGGCACCGGGCGCCCGCTGGTCATCGCCTCCGGGACGGCGACGCTGACGCCGGGCGCCGTGCGCACGGAGGAGGATCGCCCCGACGCCGGCGACGGCGCCGGTGAGCGCGTGCGCTCCGAGCAGGCCGTCCTCGCCCTCGCGGACGAGGGCGTGCGCTCGGTGTCGCTGCGCCTGCCCCCGACCGTCCACGGCGAGGGCGACAACGGGTTCATCGCGATGGTCGTCGGCGTGGCGCGCGACCGCGGCGTGTCCGCCTACGTGGGCGACGGCACCCAGCGCTGGCCCGCGGTCCACCGCCTCGACGTCGCCCAGCTCTTCCGCCTCGCCGTCGAGGACGCGCCGGCCGCGACGGTCCTGCACGGCGTCGGCGAGGAGGGCGTGGCGCTCGGCGACGTCGCCGCCGCGATCGGGCGCCAGCTCGACGTCCCCGCGCGCGGCCTGGCGCCGGACGACGCCGCCGCGCACTTCGGCCCGTTCCTGGGCGCGTTCCTCGCCCGTGACGTCCCGGCCTCGAGCGCGCGCACGCGTCAGCTGCTGGGCTGGACGCCGACGCACCCGACGCTGCTCGAGGACCTGGACGCCGGGCACTACACGCGGGGCTGAGGCGCAGCGCTCGCCGCCGGCGACCTGCTCCGGTCCTCGTCGGTCAGTCGCTCAGCGCCTGGACGAGCTGCTTCTTGGTCATCGACGACCGCCCGGAGACGTCGGCGTCGGCGGCCTTCTCGAGCAGCTCGTCCTTGGTGAGGGAGCCGAGGTCCTCCCCACCGTCCTCCTCGTCGTCGTCCGCGACGTCCTCCCCGCGCACCTGCGCGAGGGACTTCCTGAGCGCCGCCATGAGGTCGGCGACGGGCTCGGGCTGGTCCTCCTTCTCGGGGACCTTGACCTTCTTGCCCTTCTTCTTGTCGCGGATGACGGCCAGCAGGCGCTCGCGGTGGCGATCGGTGTACTCGGTGGGATCCCAGTCGGCCGAGAGGGACTCGATGAGCGCGACCGCCTGGTCGAGCTGGGCCTTGGAGGGCTTCCTGCCGCCGGTCGGGATCTCGTCGACGGGCCGGACCTCGTCGTGGAAGCGCATGGTCGTCAGCGACAGCAGGCCGTCGCGGACGCGCACGGCGACGAGGTACTCCTTCGTGCGCATCACGAACCGCCCGAGCGCCGCGCGGTCGGTGCTCTCCATGACGCGGATGAGCAGCTCGTACGCACGCTTGGCCCCCTCCCCCTCGCCGGACGGCAGGAGGAAGTACGGGTGGTCGTAGAGGACCGGGTCGACCTCGTCGAGGTCGACGAACGCCTCGATGTCGATCGTGCGGGTCTTGCGCGGGTCGGCGGTCTCGAGCTCCGCGTCGGTCAGGACGACCTGCGTGCCGTCGTCGAGCTCGAAGCCGCGGCCGAGCTCGTCGTAGGAGATCTCGACGTCCTCCTTCGCGCAGAAGCGCCGGGTGTCGATCGGCGCGCCGTCCTTCTCGTGCAGCTGGCGGAAGTGCACGTCGAGGTCGCGCACCGCGCTGAAGAGCTGCACCGGGACGTTGACCAGGCCGAAGCTCAGCGAGCCGGTCCACAGCGCGCGGGCCATCAGCGGCTCCCCGCCTTCGCCTTGCGCCCGCGGCCCTTGCCCTTCGCGCCGCCGCTGCCCTTGCCGACGCTGGCCTGCAGCGCCGCCATGAGGTCGCCCGAGTCGTCCTCGGGCTCCTCGTCCTCGTCGAGGCTCACCGCCTCGCCCCGCGCCTTGCGCGCGATGAGCGCGAGCACCGCCTTGCGATGCTCGTCCTCGTAGTCGCTGGGGTCGAACGACGTGTGCAGCGTCTCGACGAGCTGGCCCGCCATGTCGACCTCCTTCTTGCCGGGGCCGCGCCCGGGCCCCTCGTGGTCGAGGTCGTCGGCGTCGACGAGCTCGTCGGCGAAGCGCAGCGTGTGCAGCGCGATGACGTCGTCGCGCGGGACGAGCACCGCGACCCGCTCGCGGTCGTGGAACGTGAAGCGCCCGACCGCCGCGCGGCCCGTCCTGACCAGCGCGTCGTGCAGCAGGCGGTAGGCGTCCTCGCCGTCCTTGCCGGCGCCCAGCACGTAGGGCTTCTCGAAGAAGACCGGGTCGATGTCGGTGGCGCAGACGAAGTGCTCGACGTCGAGGACGTGCGCCCGCGAGCCCGCCGCGGCCTTGAGCTCCTCCTTGTCGACCACGACGTACTCGCCGTCCTTGACCTCGTAGCCCTTGACGACCTCGTCGTAGTCGACCTCCTCGTCCTCCTTGGAGCAGAAGCGCCGGTGCTCCACCTTCGAGCCGTCGGCGAGGTGCACCTCGTGGAAGTGCACCGTCTTGTCCTCGACGGCGCTGAACAGCTTGACCGGCACGTTGACGAGGCCGAAGGAGACCGTCCCGTTCCACAGCGATCGCGGCACGCCCGTGGGCCTACCCAGTGGCGGGGTCCGACCGGTCGCTCCCTAGCCGACCGTCGATCGCAGCCCCGCCCCGTCGGCCCCGACCTCGTACGAGACCGGGCGGCCGGCGACCATCCCCATGAGCCGCCAGCGCAGCGGGCCGCCGAGGGCGTCGGCGCGGAGGGTGACGACGCTGGCGGTGAACGCGCCGCCCTCGCGCTGCTCGATGCCGGCGATGGCGCGCATGGGGACCTCGGCGCGCAGGGCGCGGATCGGGAAGGTCGTGCGGGCGACCGAGGGCGAGGGCCAGCGGTTGCGGGTCGCGGTGCCCGGGAGGGCGGTCGTGGCGACGAGCTGGGTGGTGCCGCCGTCGGCGTCGCGGGCGGTGACGTCGGCGCGGCCGGTGCGCAGCGTCACCTCGAGGAGCTGGGCGTCGTCGCCGAGGCGGTCGCGGAAGGCCGCGAAGCTCTCGCGCAGCTCGTCGGCGTGGTGCAGGCGGAGCTTGGGCGGGTCGGTGACGCGCGAGAGGGCCTTGCTCGGACCGCCGGCGATCGCGACGTAGGCGATGCCCATGACGACGAGGAAGGCGGCGGCCTTCGCGAGGGCGGTGGCGAACTCGTTGACGGTCTCGCGGTGGAGCATGGGCAGCATCCTGCGCGAGGCCGACCGGCGCGTCCGGCGAGCCAGCCAGCGAGCGCGCCTCGCGCCTGCCGCACCCGGATCCGGCACCCTGAGCCCGTACGGTCCGCCCATGCTGCGCGTCGACGCCGAGCAGGCGCTGGCCTTCCGCGCGGCGCGCACCGGCCTGGCCGAGCGCGTCGACGACCTCGCCGCCGCGGCGGCCTGCCCCATGTCGGACTTCGCCCGCGACGGCGCCCTCCTGGCCCTCGCCGCGCGCGCGAAGGACGTCACGCGCGAGCGCTACCTCGAGGCCGTCGACGCCGGCGAGCTCGTCCTCGCCCACGTCGTGCGCGGGGCCATCCACGCGCTGCGCCCCGTGGACCACCCGCGCTTCGGCCGTGCCGTGCTCGCCAGCGACGACGCGGAGCTCGGCGCCCAGCTCGGCCAGCAGGTCCAGCGCCTGGTCGCCGAGCACGGCCTGCGGGCGACGGACGCGCTCGCGGAGGTCACGAGCGCGACGGCGGACGCGCTGCGCCGCGCCGGCGCCCTCACCAAGGACGAGCTCCACGCCGCGCTGCGCTCCCGCGTGCGCGAGGAGCTCATGCCGTGGTGTCGCTCGTGCGCGAGCCACCACGTCGCCCCCATGCTCTGGCGCTGGGCGACCGTGGCCGCCGGCGCGCGGCTCGACCGCGACCGGCGCTACGTCCTGCGCGCGGCGCCCCCGCCCGCACCACCCGCCGCCGACGCCCTGCGCGGCTTCCTGCGCGCGTACGGCCCCGCCAGGCCCGCCGACGCCGCCGCCTGGACGGGCATGGCCCGCCCGCAGGCCAAGCGCGTGTGGGCCGGCGTGCAGGACCAGCTCGCGGAGGTGGAGCTCGTCGGCGCGCGCGCCTGGGCGCTGCGCGAGGACCTCGAGGACCTCGCCTCCCCGCCACCGATCGGCGGGTGTCGGCTCCTGCCGCCGGGCGACCCGCACCTCCAGGCGCCCAACCGCCCGCTCCTCGCCCCCGACGACGCGCTGCGCAAGCGCCTCTTCCGGCCCGTCGCCAGCCCCGGCGCCGTGCTCCACGACGGGCGGCTGGCCGGCACGTGGAGGGCGAGGGCGAAGGGTCGCACCAGGACCGAGGTCACCGTCGAGGCGCTCACGCCCGTGCCCCGCGCCGAGCTCGAGGCCGAAGCCCTGCGGATCGCCGAGCTGCGCGGCGCGCCCGATCTCGTCCTCGTCGTCGCCTGACGCGCCCCTGGACGTCCTAGAGCGATCGCTCTAGAGTGCGGCCATGAGCGCGATCGGGGTCCCGGCGAGCAGCACGACCACGGCGCCGCGAGCGCCCGCGTTGCGCACCGTGCTGGCGCTCTTCGCCGTCGCGTTCGCGGTGTCGGTCGTCCACTACGTCGACAACTACGCCAACTACGCCGACTTCCCGCAGGACGGGCCGATCCCGGATCCCAGCCGCGGGGTCGTCGGCGCCGCGTGGTTCCTGTTCACGGCCGCGGGGCTGTCGGGCCTCGCCCTCCTGCGCCGCGGCGACCTCAAGCGCGCCGCCATCGCCCTCGCGGTGTACTCGGGCAGCGGCCTCGTCGGCTTCGGCCACTACACCGTCTCGGGCGCCTTCGACATGCCCTGGTGGCGCCAGGCGCACATCGTCGCCGACATCGCGCTCGGCATCACCATGCTCGTGGTCGCGGTGCGGCTCGCCCGCGCCGCCAACGCCGCGGGCCGCTAGCCCGACGGCGCCACCGACGCCCACACCCGCGCCGGCGGCCCGAGCATGGCGGCGTCCGTCGCGACCCAGGTTCGGGGCGCAGATCCAGCCCGCCGGTCGACCGCGTGTCCAACGACCGCGACGGGACTTCCTCCCGCGGGCGGAGGTCGCGGCTCCTCCGGAGGCGGAGGATCCCGAGGTCGGTGTTCCCCCAGACGAAGTTCCACCCTCCGCCGCCCCGCGACGAGCACGTCGAGCGCTCCGGCCTGCTGGCCGCGCTCGCCGACGGCGGCCCGCGGCTGGTGGTGGTCAGCGCTCCCGGGGGCTTCGGCAAGAGCACGCTCCTCGCCCAGTGGGCGGCGCGCAGCCGGCGGGTGGCGTGGGTGTCGCTCGACGCCGAGGACGCCGGCCGGCGGTTGTGGCTCGCCGTCCTGACCGCGCTCAAGCCCGTGGTCGGGCCGCTCCTGGACCCCGTCGTCGACGCCGCCGAAGCGCCCGCGACCGACCAGCGGACGGTCCTCGTCACGCTGCTCGACGTCCTCGCGCAGGCACCGCCGACCGCCCTGGTGCTCGACGACGCGCACGTGGTCCTCGACGACCCCGGCGTGCAGCAGACGCTCGACTGGCTGCTCGGGCGGCTGCCGCCCGGTCACCGGCTCGTGGTCGCGACCCGCCGGGACCTCACCCTGCCGGCGGTCACGCGGCTGCGCAGCCAGGGTGACGTCCTGGACGTCCGCGCCGACGACCTGCGCTTCGACGCCGACGACGCCCAGCGGTTCCTCGCCGAGCGCCTCGGCCTCGGGCTCGACGCCGCCCAGGCCGCCGGCCTCGCCCAGAGCGCGGCGGGATGGCCCGCGGCGCTCTACCTCGCCGCCCTGCGCCTGCGCGCCGGCGACGACCTCGACGAGGTGGCCGGACGCCTCGCGGCCGGCGACGAGGCGCTGGTGGGCGACCTGGCCGAGGAGGTCCTGCGCTCCTGCGGCCGGCACGAGCGGCGCCTCGTCCTCGAGACCAGCGTCCTCGAGCGCTTCACGGCCGACCTGTGCGTCCGGCTCCTGGGCGACGAGGAGGCGACACGCGCCGCGTTCGCCTCGCTCACCCGCTCGTCGCTGCTCGTCACACCGCTGGACCGCACGCGGACCTGGTTCTCCTGCCACCAGCTCCTGCGCGACGCGCTGCGCGCCCGGCTGGTCGCCGACCAGCCCGACCGCGCGCGCGAGCTGCACCTGGCGGCCGGCGCCTGGCTGGAGAGCGAGGGCGGCGAGGCCGAGCTGCAGGAGGCGATGGGCCACTACCTCGCCGCGCGCGAGTGGGACCTGGCCGCCGAGCTGCTGGCCTGCCACAGCATCGGCTTCGTGCAGTCCGGCGCCCTGGGAGGCCGGGCGCGAGGCTGGCTCTCGGCGTTCCCGCCCGAGGTCGCGCAGGGCGATGCGCGCGTGTGCTTCGTCAGCGCGCTGCTCGCCGCGCTCTCCGGCGACCGCGCCCTGCGCGACCGGTGGCTGGCCCTGGGCCGGTCGGCCGGCTGGGACGGGCCGATGCCCGACGGCACCGCGTCCTTCGCGCTCGCCACCAGGTGCCTCGAGGCGCTGGTGTGCTTCGACGACCTGACGGCCGCGGTGGGCGCCGCCCGCCGGGCGCTGACGGAGCTGCCCCCCGCCGCCCCGGTGCGCGCGGCGGTCGAGGCGCTGACGGCGTGGCACCTGCACCTGCTGGGCCGCCCCGAGGAGGCCGCCGCCCTCGCCCGCGACGCGCTGGCCGCCCAGGTGCACCTCCCCTCCCCCGGGCTCCCGCTCGTCGCCTACCTGCCGCGGGCCGTCCTGGCGCTGAGCGCCCTGGAGCGCGACGACGTCGTCGAGGCCGAGGCGCAGGTCGCGGCGGCCCAGGCGGCCCGCGACGGCGGGCCCCTGCGCGGGTCGCCCCACGCGCTGCCGGTCGCCTGTGCCACCTCGCGCCTGCTGACGGCGCTCGGCCGGCCCGCCGAGGCCGCCGCCCGGGCGCGCAGCGGGCTGCGCCTGGCGCGCGGATGGCGCGACTCGTCGCTCATGGTGCCGACGCTGCTCGTCGAGCTCACGCGCGCGTGCGCGGCGGCCGGCGACGCCGACGGGGCGCGGGAGGCCGCCGCCGATGCCCGCGCCGTGCTGGCCGGTGCCCGCGACCCCGGGGCGCTCGTCCTGGCGCTGGAGGACGCCGCGGGGGCGGGGCGCCCGCGGCGGCCCGCCAGCGCCGACGACCTCTCCGGCCGCGAGGTGGAGGTGCTGCGGGCGCTGGCCGCCACCGGCAGCCTGCGCGAGGTCGCCGAGCGCCTGTTCATCTCGCGCAACACGATCAAGACCCACACGCGGGCGCTCTACGCCAAGCTCGGCGTCGGCTCGCGCGAGGGCGCGATCCGCCGGGCCCGGGAGCTCGGCCTGCTCGACGACGACCTGGCGCTCGCGGGCGCCCCGGACCCGGCAGAAGGGCGCCGATGAGCCTCGCCGACTGCACGGTGCTCGTGGTCGAGGACCACGAGTTCCAGCGCCGCACGATGCTGCAGATCCTCGCGAACCTCGGCGCGGGCGCCCTGCAGGAGGCGGCCGACGGCGAGGGCGCCCTGGAGCTCCTGGGCGGTGGCGCCCCGGCCGACGTGGTCGTCTGCGACCTCGACATGCCCGGCATGGACGGCGTCGAGTTCCTGCGCCACCTGGCCGAGCGGGCGATCCCCGCGTCGGTCGTCATCGTCAGCGCGCTCGACGACGCGGTCGTCCGCGCGGCCGAGACGACCGCGCGGGCCTACGGCGTCGAGGTGCTCGGCGTCGTGCGCAAGCCCCTCACGGCCCGCCGGCTGCTCGAGGTCGTGGGACTGCACCAGCCGGTCCGGCCGGCGCGGACCGCGGCGTCCGCGCCGCCCTCGGCGTGGCAGGAGGCGCTGGCCGCCGGTGCGGTGACCGCGCTGGCCGCGCCGCGCGTCGACCTGCGCTCGGGGCGCATCGCCGGCGTGCGGGTCGGCGCGGTGCGCGAGGCCGACGGGGAGCGCCACGCCGCCGAGCGCGATGCCGTGGCTCCCGAGCCCGCCGCCGCGGTGGCCGACCTGCTGCTCGCCGCCGCCTGCCGGGCGCTGCTGGACCCCCGCGTCGGGCCCGGCCTCGACGCGACGGTCGTCCTGCCGCCCGCGGCCCTCGCCGACCTCGGGCTGGCCGACCGGCTCGCCGCCCGCGCCGCCGCGCACGGCGTCGCGCCGCAGCGCGTGACCATCGCGCTCCCCGGCCGGCCCGCACTCCCGGCGACGCCCGGCCAGCTCGACGTCCTCACCCGGCTGCGCCTGCGCGGGTTCGGGCTGGGGCTCGAGGAGCCTGCGACGCCGACCGCGGGCGAGGACCTGCCCCTCACGGAGGTCGGGCTCGCCTGCGACTCGGGCGACGAGGCCCTCGAGGCCGGCATCGCCGCGTTCCAGGCCCGTGGGGTCCGGGTGGTCGCGCTGGGCTGCGGGACCGCCGCCCGCACGGACGCCGTGGCGCAGCTGGGCTGCGACCGCGCGCAGGGTCTCGCCGTCGGTCCCGTCAGCGTCGTGGAGGAGGCGCTGCCGTGGGCCGAGGTCGCCACGTGAGGCGGGCCCCGTCGATCCGCGGCCTGCTCGCGGGACTGCTGGCGATGGTCGTGGTGATGGCGCTCGCGCTGTCCGGCGTGACGGTCCTGCAGATGCGCGTCGCGACCGACCGCACGGCGGCCGAGCGCCAGCGGGTCACGTCGTTCCGCCTGGCCGACCAGATGCGCCAGAGCTCCAACGACCTCACGCGGATGGTGCGCCTCTACGTCACGACGGGCGAGGAGCGCTACCGGCGCTTCTACGACGAGATCCTCGAGATCCGCTCGGGCACGGCCCCGCGCCCGCAGCACTACGACAGCTCGTTCTGGGACCGCGTGCTCGCCGACGGCGAGGCGGGCGTGCGTCGCGGCGCCCCGGCGTCGCTCACCGAGCTCATGCGCCGCGCGCACTTCGCGCCCGAGGAGTTCTCCGCCCTGGCAGCGTCGCTGCGCGCCTCCAACGAGCTGGCCGAGCTCGAGGTGCGGGTCATGGACGAGCTGGCCCGTCGCGACCCGCCCCGCGGCTCGCCGCTGCGCACCCGCGCCTACGAGCGGATGGTCGACGACCACTACCACGCGGAGAAGGGCCGGATCATGGCCGCGATCGACCGCTTCACCGAGCTGGTCGATGCGCGGACGGCGCGGCGCGCCGAGCAGCTGCAGGCCCGCACCGACCGGCTGCTCGTGGCCCAGACCGCGGTCCTCGTCGTGCTGCTGGCGGTCCTCATCGCGACGCTCGCCGTCGTCGGGCGCGCCGTCGTGCGGCCGCTGTCGCGCCTGGCCGACGTCACCCGGCGCATCACCCACGGCGACTGGTCGGGCCGGGCACGGCCCGAGGGCGTGCGCGAGCTCGCCCAGCTCGCCGGGGACTTCAACGAGATGGCCGACACGGTCGAGCGCGACCTCGCCCGGCGCCGGCGCGCCGAGCGCGAGGCCCGCGAGGCCGAGCACCGGCTGCAGACGATCGCCGACCGCGTCCCGGGCGCCGTCTTCCAGTTCCACGTCGACCCCGTCGGGGCGTTCAGCGTGCGCTTCGCCAGCCGCCACGGCTCGATCCACCGCCTCGACGGCAACCAGGACGTCGACTTCCCCGGGATGTCGCGGGCGGTGCTGCCCGAGGACCGCGGGCCGTGGCTGGACTCGATGATCGCCGCGGCCCGGTCGGGTGGGTCCTGGCAGCGCGAGTACCGGATCCGCACCCCCGACGGGGACGTCGCGTGGATGGAGGGCCACGCGGTGGCCGTCCGCGGCGCCGACGGCTCCGCCGAGCTCTACGGCTACGTCGCCGACGTCACGGAGCGCAAGGCGCTCGAGACCGAGCTGCGCCGCGCTCGCGAGGAGGCCGAGTCCGCCGACCGCGCCAAGTCGGCGTTCCTGGCGATGATGAGCCACGAGCTGCGCACGCCGCTCGTGGCGGTCACCGGCACGCTGGAGATCCTCGCGCTCGACGACCTCGACCTGCGCCAGCGCGACCTCGTCGACACCGCGATGGGCTCGGCCCGGACGCTGCTGGCGGTGATCGGCGACGTCCTGGACTTCTCGAAGATCGAGGCGGGGGCCCTCGACCTCCTGCCCCGCGACGCCGACGTCGGCGCCCTGGTGCGCGACGTCGCGGCGCAGCACCGCCACGCCGCCGCCGCGCGCGGCCTGGCCATCGAGGCCGAGGTCGACGCCGGCCTGGCGCCCGCCCACGTCGTCGACGCCGCGCGCCTGCGCCAGGTCCTGGGCAACCTCGTCGGCAACGCGATCAAGTTCACCCGCGAGGGCGGCGTGACGGTCCGTGTCGTGGTGCGCGGCACCCACGACGGCCTCCAGGACCTGGTCTTCGAGGTGCAGGACTCGGGGATCGGCATCGCGCCCGCCGACCAGCAGCGGCTCTTCGTGCCGTTCGTGCAGGCCAGCACGCAGCACGCCCGCGCCAGCGACGGCACCGGGCTGGGCCTCGCGATCTGCCGGCAGCTCGTGGAGGCGATGGGCGGCAGCGTCGCCCTCTCCAGCACGCCGGGCGTCGGCACGACCGTGCGGGTGGCGCTGGCCCTGCCCGCCGGCGACGCGCGGGCCGCCCACGCCGGCGACACCCCGGGGGCCGGCGAGCCGGAGGGTCGCCGGGCGCTGCCCGCTCGCGAGGCGGCCCTGGACGAGGGCAGCCTGCTGCTGCTCGTCGAGGACCACCCCGTCAACCGCCGGGTCCTCGCCGGCCAGCTCGAGGCGATCGGCTTCCGCGTGGACGCCGCGGCCGACGCCGAGGAGGCCCTGGCCCGCTTCGGCGCCACGCGCTACGGCCTGGTCTTCACCGACATCCAGCTGCCCCACGTCGACGGCTACCAGCTCGCGCGCCTGCTGCGGGCCACCGAGCGCCAGGACGGGCGGCCGCGCACGCCGGTGCTGGCCCTGACGGCCAGCGCGCTGCAGGGCGAGCGCGAGCGCTGTCGCGAGGCCGGGATGGACGACGTCGTCACCAAGCCGGCGACCGTGACGGCGCTGGCCGCGACGCTGCGGCGCTGGCTGCCTCACGTCCCGTGGTCCGAGCCCGGCCCCGTCCCGGTGGCGCCCCCCGTCGCCCCGGACCTCGACGCCAGCGCCCTGCACGAGCTGACCGCGGGGGACGAGGACCTCGCCGGCCGGGTGCTGGCCGACTACGCCGAGGCCGTGCGGCAGGACCTGGCCGAGCTCCGGGCGGCGCTCGTCGTCCCCGATCCGGAGGCCGTGCGCCGCAGCGCCCACCGCGTCGCCGGCGCGTCGCGCACCGTCGGTGCCTGGGCGGTCGCCGACGCGGCGGCGGCGCTCGAGCGGGCCGTCGACGACGACGCCGAGCCCGACCGGCTCGCGGCGCTCGCCGCGGAGCTCGAGGACCGCGTGGCGGGACGGCTGGCGGCGGGCCCGTCGTACTCGGTGTGACCCGCCGCCATCCGCTGCCCCACCCCTGGGGGCCTGCTCGCGCCTCTCCGCTAGATGGCGAGCAGGCGTTCGGCGTCGTGCGCGGAGAGCTCGGCCGTGGCGCCCCGCGCCACCACCGAGCCCGCCTCGAGCACGACGTAGCTGTCGGCCATCCGCAGCGCCATCTCGACGTACTGCTCGGCCAGGAGGATCCCGAGGCCCTCGCGCGCGTGCAGCGCGAGGATCGCCTCCTCGATCTCGGCGACGACCGACGGCTGGATGCCCTCCGTCGGCTCGTCGAGCATGAGGATGCGCGGCTTGGTCAGCAGCGCGCGGCCGATGGCCAGCTGCTGGCGCTGGCCGCCGGAGAGGAAGACGGCCGGGCGCTTGAGCAGCGGCTTGAGGGCCGGGAAGAGGTCGAGCACCTCGTCGACCTCGGACCGGCGGCCGTCCTTGCGCGACTCGAGGACCACCCGCAGGTTCTCGGCCACCGTCAGGTGCCCGAAGCCGGTGCGCTCCTGGGGGATGTAGCCCAGGCCCATCCGCACCCGCTCCCACGGCTGCGCCCTCGTCACGTCGCGCCCGTCGAGCTCCACGCGCCCGCCACGGGTGGGCAGCACGCCCATGATCGCGTTCATCAACGATGTCTTGCCGACGCCGTTGCGCCCGAGCACGCAGCAGCGCCCGCCCTCCTCGAGCTCGAGCGAGACGCCGAAGAGCGCCTGGGTGCGGCCGTGCGCGGCCTCGAGGCCCTCGACGACGAGCTTCACGCCACCACCTCCTCCTTGGAGCGGCCGTCGCGACCGCGCCCGATGTAGACCTCCTGCACGACGGGGTCGGCCTGCACCTCGGCGACCGTGGCCCCGTGGCGCAGCACCTTGCCCTCGTGCAGCACCGTGACGCGGGTCGCGAAGCGGCGCAGGAACTCCATGTCGTGCTCGACGACGAGCACGGTGCAGCGCTCGGCGGTCCTGCGGATGAGCTCGCCCGTCCGGGTGCGCTCGTCCGGGCTCATGCCGGCCACCGGCTCGTCGAAGAGCAGCATGCGCGGCTCCTGCACGAGCAGCATCCCGATCTCCAGCCACTGCTTCTGACCGTGCGACAGGGTGCCGGCGGGGCGATCGGCGACGTCCTCGAGCCCGGTCGCGGCCAGCGCGTCGCGGACCGCCTCCGACGTCCCGCGCCGCCGGCGCAGCAGCCGCAGCATCGACATGCGGAAGCTCGCGGCGAGGTCGAGGTTGTCCAGCACGCTGAGCGTCTCGAAGACGGTGGCGGTCTGGAAGGTGCGGCCGATCCCGAGCTTCACCACCTCGTGCTCGCGCTTGCCCACGAGCTCCTCGCCCGCGAAGCGCGCCGAGCCGGCCGTGGGCTTCGTGAGGCCGGTGATGACGTCGACGAGGGTCGTCTTGCCCGCGCCGTTGGGGCCGATGAGGAAGTGGACCTCGCCCTCCTGGGCGTCGAGGTGCACGTCCTCCAGCGCCTTGAAGCCGTCGAAGTCCACGGTGAGGCCGCGGACCTCGAGCAGCGGGGCGTCGCTCACGCTCGCTCCTCCTTCAGGGTGGGCTCGCCGACCGCGAGCGCCGGGACGGGTCCGCGTCGCGGCAGGCGTGCGGCGAGGGCCGTGCGGGCCTGGCCGACGAGCCCGGCGATGCCGTTCGGGGCGACCATGACCACGAGGACGAACAGCGCTCCGAGCGCGTAGGTCCACTGGGAGGGGAAGCGCTCGCTGAGCTCGGTCTTGCCGAGGTTGACCAGGAGCGCGCCGGCGATCGCACCCGCCAGCGACATGCGCCCCCCGACGGCGGCCCAGAGGACCATCTCGATCGACGGGACGATGCCCAGCAGCGCCGGCGAGATGATCCCGACGACCGGCACGAACAGCGCGCCGGCGATCCCCGCCATGGCGGCCGAGGTGCAGAAGGCCAGGACCTTGACCCGCGTCGGGCTGTAGCCGAGGAACCGCGCGCGGTCCTCGCTGTCGCGGACCGCGACGAGCAGCCGGCCGTAGCGGCTGGCCAGCAGCTGGCGGGCCAGGAGGTACAGCGCCCCGAGCACGATCGCCACGAGGAGGTACAGCGTGCGCTGGTCGGCCGGGTCGGCGAGCGTCAGCCCGAAGAACGTCTGGATGTTCGTCAGGCCGTTCGTGCCGCCCGTCGAGGCCTGCTGGCCGACCAGCAGGATCACGAACGCGGCGGCGAGCGCCTGGGTGAGGATGGCGAAGTACGGCCCGCGCACCCGGCTGCGGAAGACCAGCAGCCCCAGCAGCCCGGCGACCACCACCGGCACGACGACCACCGCCAGGACGGCGAACCACGCGTGCTTGAACGGCTCCCAGATGAGCGGGAGCTCCTCCACCCCGCTCCAGGTCATGAAGTCCGGCAGGCCGCCGGTCGCCCCCGCCTCGTCGAGCTTGAGGTACATGGCCATCGCGTAGCCCCCGAGGCCGAAGAACAGCCCCTGCCCGAGCACGAGCATCCCACCGTTGCCCCAGGCCACCGCGATGCCCAGGGCGATCATGGCGAAGCACAGGTACTTCGCCAGCAGGCCGAGGCGGAAGTCCGACAGCAGCGCCGGCGCGACGACGAGCAGCAGCAGCGCGCAGACGGCGAAGCCCAGCAGCCAGGAGCGCTCGCCGCCGGGGGCGAAGCGCTTCGCGAGGGCGCTCATGCCAGCCCCCGGCTCTGCTGGGCGACGATGCCCTGCGGGCGCCACTGCAGGAACGCGACGATGCAGACGAACGCGATGACCTTGGCGAGGCTCGCCTCGGTCCCCCACTCCGCGATCGCGTTGATGGTGCCCAGCGCGAAGGCGGCGATGACCGCCCCGCGCAGCTGGCCCAGGCCGCCGACGACGACCACCAGGAACGCGTCGATGATGTAGTTCGTGCCGAGCGTGGGGCCGACGGAGCCCAGCAGCGTGATCGCGACGCCGGCCAGGCCGGCCAGGCCCGAGCCGAGGAAGAACGTGCGGCGGTCCACGCCGGTGGTCCCGATGCCGCTGGCCGCCGCGAGCTGGCGGTTCTGCATGACCGCCCGCATCCGCCGGCCCTGCTTCATCCGCCCCACGACGACCCACGCCCCGACCGCGGCCGCGAGCGCCAGGCCGATGATGAACAGGCGCGTCCAGGGCATCGTGATGCCGAGGACCTCGATCGACCCGCCCAGCCAGCTCGGCGAGCGGACGTCGACGTTGGGCGCGCCGAAGATGTCCCGCGCGAGCTGCTGGAGCATCAGCGCGACGCCCCAGGTGACCAACAGCGTGTCGAGCGGCCGGCCGTAGAGGTGGCGGATGAGGACCACCTCGAGCAGGAGCCCCATGAGGCCGGCGACGCAGAAGGCGACCGGCAGCGACAGCAGGAAGGCCATCGTGATGGCGCTGTCGCCCAGCGCGTTCTGGAGCACGTAGGTCGTGTAGGCCCCGGCCATGATGAACTCGCCGTGGGCCATGTTGATGACGCCCATCTGGCCGAACGTGAAGGTCAGGCCCAGGGCGATCAGGAGCAGGATCGAGCCGATGCTCGTCCCCGTGAAGAGCTGCTGGAGGAGCTGGTCCATGGTCGCTCGCGGTCCTCGCTGGCGGTCGCGGGTCACGACGGGGCGGCGCCGTGCGGCGCCGCCCCTGCCGTGCGGTCCCCTGGTCGGCCTAGAGCCCCTTCGCCCAGGCGTAGCCCTTGAGGTAGGGGTCGGGCTTGATCGGCCCGTCGGACTCCCACACCTGCTTGATCTGGCCGCTGGGCTCGACGAGCCCGATGCGCGCGGTCTTCGAGATGTGCTGGTTGGACCCGTCGACGGTGACGGTGCCCTCCGGCATCTCGAGCTCGAGCCCCTTGGAGGCCGCCTTGACCTTCTCGGGGTCGGTCGAGCCTGCCTTCTCCACCGCGGCGGCCCAGAGCTTGACCTGGACGTAGCCGGCCTCGATCGGGTCGGCGGTCACGCGGTCCTGGCCGTACTTGGCCTTGTAGGCGTCGACGAACTTCTTGTTGTCGGCGCCGGGCGTGGTCTGGAAGTAGTTCCAGGCGACGAGGTGGCCCGCGACGTTGTCGGCGCCGATGCCCTTGACCTCCTCCTCGGCCACGGAGACCGAGACGGTCGGCATCGCGTCGGCGGAGATGCCGGCGCCCTTGAGCTGCTTGAAGAACGCGACGTTCGAGTCCCCGTTGAGGGTGTTGAACACCGCGTCGGGCTTGGCCCCCTTGAGCTTCGTGATGATCGTGGAGTACTCGGTGTGTCCCAGCGGCGTGTACTCCTCACCGACGACCTGGACGCCGTTGGCCTTCGCCCACGCCTTGATCTCCTTGTTGGCGGTGCGCGGGAAGACGTAGTCGCTGCCCACCAGGAACAGCGTCTTGATCTGCTTCTCGCCCTTGAGGTACTCGAGCGCCGGCAGGATCTGCTGGTTGGTCGTCGCGCCCGAGTAGAAGATGTAGGGCGAGGACTCCAGCCCCTCGTACTGCACGGGGTAGTAGAGCAGCGCCTTGTTGCGCTCGAAGACCGGCAGCATGGCCTTGCGGCTGGCCGAGGTCCACCCGCCGAAGGTCGCCGCGACCTTGTCCTGCGAGATGAGCTTCTGGGCCTTCTCGGCGAAGGTCGGCCAGTCCGACGCGCCGTCCTCGATGACCGGCTTGACCTGCTTGCCCAGGACGCCGCCGGCCTTGTTGATCTCCTCGATCGCCAGGAGCTCGGCGTCCTTCACCGAGACCTCGCTGATGGCCATCGTCCCGCTCAGCGAGTGGAGGATCCCGACCTTGATCTCGCTGCCCGAGCTCGCGCTGGAGCCGCTGCTGGTCGCCGCGGAGCCGCCGTCGTCGTCTGAGCCACAGCCAGCGGCACCCGCCGCGACGAGGCCCACCATCGAGGCGAGCAGCCACATGCGGCCGCGTCGCCAGGAACCTGCCTGCATACGCCCTCCCCAGGGTCGTCAGTCGTCCGTCGTGCCGCGCTGTCGCGGCACGCCTCGACCAACCTGACGGCGCGCCGGGCGGCGCACGTCCGACCGCTGGTCCAGGTGGCGGGGTGGTCGTTGCGGCAGGCGGTCTCGCCCGGGTGGGCGAGGGCGGGTCACCCCGGCTCACCCCGCTGACTCACCCCGGGTGAAACCGCTTGGCGGTGTCTCGCAGCGGGCCTAGGGTGCGCCGCTCCGGCGAGACGACCGACCAGGAGGGAGCGCCGTTGCGGCTGACGCCGTCCGACCAGGAGAAGCTGCTGCTGTCGGTGGCGGGCATGGTGGCCCGCGAGCGACGGGCGCGCGGGGTCAAGCTCAACCACCCCGAGTGCGTGGCGCTGCTGTCGTGCTGGGTGCTCGAGCGCGCCCGCGACGGCGACGCGACGGTCGAGCAGCTGATGGCCGACGGGCGCGCGGTGCTCACGCGCGACGAGGTCATGGACGGTGTGCCCGAGCTGCTCGACGAGGTCCAGGTCGAGGCGACCTTCCGCGACGGGCGCAAGCTCGTGACCCTCCACCACCCCGTCCCGTGATCCCGGGCGAGGTCCTGGCCGAGCCCGGCGAGCTCGAGCTCAACGCCGGCCGCGAGCGGCGCACCCTCGAGGTGCTCAACACGGGCGACCGGCCGGTGCAGGTGGGCTCGCACTTCCACTTCGCCGACGTCAACGCCGGCCTGGCCTTCGACCGCGAGGCCGCCCGGGGCTTCCGCCTCGACGTCCTGGCCGGGACGTCGGTGCGCTTCGAGCCCGGCGCCTCACGCGAGGTCGCGCTCGTCGCCCTGGCGGGCGCCCGGCGGGTGCCGGGGCTGCAGGTGCGCCGGTGAGCGTCGACCGCCGGCGCTACGCCGAGCTGCTGGGCCCGACGGTCGGCGACCGCATCCGCCTCGCCGACACCGACCTGCTCGTCGAGGTCGAGGAGGACCGCTGCGCCGGGGGCGACGAGGCCGTCTTCGGCGGCGGCAAGACCGTGCGGGAGTCGATGCTCCAGGGGCTGGCGACGCGCGCCGACGGCGCGCCGGACCTCGTCGTCACCAACGTCGTGGTCCTCGACCACTGGGGCGTCGTGAAGTGCGACGTGGGCGTCCGCGACGGGCGCATCTGCGCGCTGGGCAAGGCCGGCAACCCGGATGTGATGGACGGCGTGGACCCCGCGCTGGTCATCGGGCCGGGGACCGACGTCGTCGCCGGGGAGGGGCGGATCCTCACCGCCGGCGCCATCGACTGCCACGTGCACTTCATCACCCCGTCGCTGGTCGACGAGGCGCTGGCCTCCGGCGTCACGACGCTCGTCGGCGGCGGCGCCGGGCCGACCGAGGGCACGCGGGCGACGACGTGCACCACGCCCGCCGGCCTGGCGCTCGTGCACCGCGCGCTGGACGACGCGCCGGTCAACGTGCTGCTGCTGGGCCGCGGCAACACCGTCTCGGACGCGTCGCTGGACGAGCAGGTCCTGGCCGGCGCGGCGGGCTTCAAGCTCCACGAGGACTGGGGCTCCACGCCCGCGGCGATCGACGCGACGCTGCGCGCCTGCGAGCGCTGGGACGTCCAGGCGGCGATCCACACCGACACGCTCAACGAGGCGGGCTTCCTGGAGTCGACCCTCGGGGCGATCGCCGGCCGCGGGATCCACGCCTACCACACGGAGGGGGCGGGCGGCGGCCACGCGCCGGACATCATCGCCATCGCCGCGCACCCGAACGTCCTGCCGTCCTCGACGAACCCGACGCGCCCGCACACGGTCAACACGGTGGCCGAGCACCAGGACATGCTCATCGTCTGCCACCACCTGAACCCGCGCGTGCCCGAGGACCTGGCCTTCGCCGAGTCGCGCATCCGCGCCTCGACGATCGCCGCCGAGGACGTGCTGCACGACCTCGGCGCGATCTCGATGATCGGGTCCGACAGCCAGGCGATGGGCCGCATCGGCGAGACGGTCATCCGCACCTGGCAGACCGCCCACGCGATGAAGGCGCGGCGCGGCGCGCTGGCCGGCGACGGGCGCGCCGACAACGCCCGGGCGCGCCGGTACGTCGCCAAGTACACGATCTGCCCGGCGGTGGCGCACGGGATCGACGCGACGGTCGGCTCGGTCGAGGTCGGCAAGCTCGCGGACCTCGTCCTGTGGGACCCGGCGTTCTTCGGCGTCCGGCCGCGGCTGGTGCTCAAGGGCGGCGCGGTGGCCTGGGCGCCGATCGGCGACGCGAACGCGTCGATCCCCACCCCCCAGCCGGTGCTCGGGCGGCGGATGTTCGCGGCCCTGAGCGGCGCGGCGCCCGAGCACGCGGTCAGCTGGGTCGCTCCGGGGGCGCTGGAGGACGGCGTGGCCGGGCGGCTGGCCCTGCGCCGGCGCCTGGAGGCGGTCGGCGGCACCCGGGCGCTGACGAAGTCCGACATGGTCCACAACGACGCGCTGCCGGCCATCGACGTGGATCCCGAGACGTTCGTGGTGACGGTCGACGGCGAGGCGATCGAGCCCCGGCCCGTCGCCGAGCTGCCCATGGCCCAGCGCTACAGCCTCTTCTGATGCTCGAGCTCCTCCTCGCCGACGCGCGCACGCCGACCGGCGGCTTCGCCCACTCGGGCGGGCTGGAGGCGGCACGCGCGACGCCCGGCGACGTGCCGGCGTTCGCCGCCGCGCGGCTGCGGACGGTCGGGCGCCTGGACGCCGCGACCGCCGCCCGCGCGGCGGACGGCGAGGACCCGCTCGCGCTCGACGCGGCGTGGGCCGCCCGCACGCCCGCCCCGGCGGTCCGGGAGGTCGCCCGCCGCCAGGGCCGGGCGTTGCTGCGCCTCGGCCGCGCCCTGTGGCCCGACGCGCTGGAGACCTACGCCGCGACGTCGGCCACCACGCCGCGCCCGGTCGTCCTCGGCCTGCTCGGGCGTGCCGGGTGCCTGGCACCCGTCACCGTCGCGCGGCTCGCCCTCTACGACGACGCGGCCTCGGTCTGCGGCGCCGCGCCCAAGCTCCACGCCATCGACGCGCTGGAGGCCACGGGCTGGCTGCACGCGCTCGGGCCGCTGGTCGAGGCGCTGGCGGCGCAGGCCGCCGACCCGCGTGCGCCGCTGCCGGCGCCCGCCACCCCCCTGCTCGACCTGCGCGCGCAGGCCCACCACCACGACTCGAGGAGGCTCTTTGCCAGCTGACCGTGCCCTGCGGATCGGGATCGCCGGACCTGTCGGGACCGGCAAGTCGTCCCTGGCCGCCGCCCTGTGCGCCCGTCTGGCGCGCGAGCTGCGGCTCGGCGTCGTCACCAACGACATCTACACCGACGAGGACGCGCGCTTCCTGCGCCGCCAGGGCGTCCTGCCGCCCGAGCGGATCGTCGCGGTGCAGACCGGCTGCTGCCCGCACACCGCGATCCGCGACGACGTCTCCGAGAACCTCCTGGCCGTCGAGGCGCTCGAGGCCGCGCAGGGCCCGCTCGACGTCGTCCTCGTCGAGTCCGGCGGTGACAACCTGACGGCGACGTTCTCGCCCGCGCTCGTGGACGCCCAGGTCTTCGTCCTGGACTGCGCGGGCGGCGACGACGTCCCGCGCAAGGGCGGCCCGGGCGTCGAGCGCGCCGACCTGCTCGTCATCAACAAGGTCGACCTGGCGCCGCTGGTGGGCTCCGACGTCGAGCTCATGCTGCGCGACGCGGCCGACCGTCGCGGTGACCGGCCCGTGCTGGCCGTCTCGCTGCGCCGCGCCCCGGACGTCGAGCGCGTCGCCGACTGGGTGCGCGACCGGCTCGCCGCGCACCTGGCCGGGACCCTCGTGCCCGCCGACCCGGGGCCGATGGCCCCGCACGTCCACGCCCACGACCACGAGCACGGCCACGCGCACCAGCACGCGCACTGAGGTCGTCGCCCGGCGCGACGGCGCGACGACGCGGCTGGCGGTCCTGCGGTCGGCCGGGCTCCTGCGGGCCCGGGCGCTGCCGGCGGTGGACGGCGTGGCACGGGTCGCGCTCGTGCAGACGACCGCCTCGCTGCTGGCCGGCGACGAGGTCGCGCTCGACGTGCGCCTCGGCCCGGGCGCGCGGCTGGAGCTCGTCGAGGTGGCGGGCCTCGTGGCCCACGACGTGCGCGGCGGGACCCCGGCACGCCTCGACGTCGAGGTGGTCCTCGGCCCGGGCGCCTGCCTCTCGTGGGACGCCCAGCCCCTCGTGCTCGCCGCCGGCTGCGACCTGCGGCGCACGACCTCGGTCGAGCTGGCCGCCGGTGCCGCCGCGCTCCTGCGCGACACGGTCGTGCTCGGCCGCACGGGCCAGGAGCCCGGACGCGCGCACAGCGCGCTGCACGTGGCGCTCGAGGGGCGGCCGCTGCACGCCGAGCAGCTCGACACCGCCGACCTCCCGCTGCTGCGGTCCGCCGTCGTCCTCGGCGACGCGCGGGTCCTCGACGCGGTCGCGCTGTTCGGGCGGCGGGCCGCCGACCGGGACGCGCTGCAGCTCGCCGGCCCCGGCAGCGTCCTGCCCGTCCCGGCGCCCTCGCTGGCGGCCGCCCACCGGCGCACGGGTCCCGCCGCGCGCGCCTGGCGCCGCACGCTCTTCACCCAGACCGATGACCTCGCCGACCTCGGAGCGTCTCACCCACCATGGTCCCTGACTGGTTCCACGACCTGATCGAGTCCGCGGACGCCGCGCTCGCCGTCGGCCTCGGCGGCGCCGGCCTGCTCGTCGTCCTGGCGCTGGCGCTCCTGCTCGGGCTGCGCCACGCGACCGACCCCGACCACCTCGCCGCCATGGGGACGCTCGTCGCCGCGTCCGGGCGCGAGCCGCGCGCGGCGGCGCGGCTGGGCGCATGGTGGGGCGCGGGCCACGCCGCGACGCTCCTCGCCGTCGGCCTGCCGCTCGTGGTCCTCCAGCGCGAGCTCCCCGACGGCCTCCAGCACCGCCTCGAGCAGCTCGTGGGGGTCGCGATCGTGCTCCTCGGCGTCCAGGCCCTGCTCGGCGCGCTCGCCCGGCGCACGCGCGCGCCGCGCTCGCCGCTGCAGGCGGCCGGGGTCGGCGTCCTGCACGGGCTGGGCGGCACCGGGGCGGTAGTGGTGCTCCTGCTCGCGCAGCTCGAGCCCCAGCAGGCGGCTCTGGCCCTCGCCGTCTTCGCCCCGGCGACCGCGCTGTCGATGGCGCTCTGCTCCGGCGTGGCCGGGTGGGCGCTGAGCCGCCCGGCGCTGGCGACCGCGACCGAGCGGGTCGTGGTCCCCGTGCTCGGGGTGCTCGCGATCGCGTTCGGGCTGGGCTACGCGGGCGTCGGCTAGGCCGCGCCCTCGAGCCCGCCGAGGTCGCTGGGGACGTCGACGGCCAGCTCCTGCAGCGCAGCGAGGGGGACGTGGTCGAGGGCGCGCTCGTGCGTCGACGCGAGCACGACGTAGGCCGCCGCGCCGTCGCGGTAGGCGCGCATCCAGTTCACGGCGGTGACGCACCAGCGGTCGCCCGGCTGGAGTCCCGGGAAGCGCAGGTCGGGCCGCGGGGTCGAGAGGTCGTTGCCGATCTCGCGCTGGTGCTCGAGGAACTCGGCGGTCACGACCGCGCAGATCGTGTGGCTCCCCCGGTCCTGCGGGCCCGTGGCGCAGCAGCCGTCGCGGTAGAAGCCGGTGACCGGGTCGGTGCCGCAGGGCACGAGCGGATCACCGAGGACGTTGCGGTCGGCCACCCGGCCAGCTTGGCAGGCCGCTCGGCGCGATGCGGGGTGATCGCCGGTCGGCGCGAGCTACCCTCGGGCGACATGAGGTGGGGACTGGGGGCCGTGATCGCGGCGATGGCCGTGGCGTGCGCGGCGCCGGCGACGGCGCAGGCGGCGTGCGAGGGCGCCGAGTCGCCGCTGGCGACGCTCGAGCCGGCGACGGCCGAGGGCGCCCTGGTCTGCGCGGTCAACGAGGTGCGCGCCACCCGCGGGCTGCGCGCACTCGAGGTGGAGTCCCGCCTCGCCCGCGCCGCGCGGGAGCACTCGGCGGACATGCTGACCCGCGGCTACTTCGCCCACGAGGACCCGAGCGGCCGGACGCCGGAGCAGCGGGTCCAGGCGACGGGCTACGCCGCCGCGACCTCCGGCGAGAACATCGCCCGCGGCCAGCGCACCGCCCGGCAGGTCGTCGCGACCTGGATGGGCAGCGGGCCCCACTGCCGCAACATCATGTCCCCCGCCTTCCGCGACATCGGCACCGGCGTCTCCATCGCCGGCACGTTCTGGACGCTCGTCGTGGCCCAGCCCGCCGGCGCCGGCCCCGCCGGCTCGGGCGCCGCCCAGGGCGAGTGCCCGCTGGGGCTGGACGGCAAGCCCCTGGACGGCAGCGGCTCCGGCGGTGGCACCACGACCGGGACGACGACCGCGCCGGCCGCGCGGCCGCCGACCGCCAAGCTGCGCAAGGCGGGCCGGTCGGTCATCGCCACGGTCACCAACCCGGCGACGCAGCGCCTCAAGGTCCGCCTGCTGCTGCGCCGCAAGGGCGCGCGGCGCGGCCGCACCGTCGAGGTCGCCCCGCAGCGCGTCGCGACGATCACCGTGCGGCCGGGCAAGGGCCGCTGGACCGCGACGGTCGAGGCCTTCCGCAACGGCCGCTGGACGCGGCTGCAGCGCAAGACGGTCCGCGTGGCGCGCTAGGCGACCGCGGGCGTGTCCTGCGCGGCGAGCGCCGCGCGCACGGTCGTCCGCACGCCGTCGCGCTCGAACGCCTCGAGCGTCGCAGCGAGCTGTGCCGCGAGCGCCTCGTCGCCCGCCAGCGCCCCGAACAGCCCGCGCTCGTGCAGCAGCGGCCGCGGGTCGGGGCCGCCCCGCCGCGCGAGCTCCCCGAGGCGTGCCGCGCGCGGGTCCTCCAGCTCGAGCGGTCGGCCGGCCTCGTCCGTGCCGCGCAGGCAGCGCAGCCACGCCGCGACGCCGAGGGCCAGGAGGCCGTGCGGCCGCCCGCTCGCGCGGGCGCGGGCCAGGGACGAGACGACGTGGACGGGCACCTTGTCGGACCCGTTGCGCCGCAGCCGCGCGAGGCGGTCGCCGAGCACCGGGTTGGCGAGGCGCTCGAGGACCGTCGCGCGGTAGGCGTCGACGTCCACGCCGGGCACCGGGTGCAGCAGCGGCTGGACCTCGCGCTCCATGAGCGCGTCGAGGGCGGCGCGCAGGAGCGGGTCGCCCACCGCCTCGTCGGTCCGGCCATGGCCCAGCAGTCCGCCGAGGTGGCCGAGGACGCAGTGGCTCGCGTTGAGCATCCGCGTCTTGAGCAGGGCATAGGGCGCGACGTCGTCGACGAGCTGGACGCCGACCTCCTCCAGCGGCGGGCGCCCGGCGCTGAAGCGGTCCTCGACGACCCACTGCGAGAACGGCTCGGTGATGACGGGCCAGCGATCCCGCACCCCGAACGCCTCGGCGACCCACGCGCGGTCGGCGTCGGAGGTCCTCGGCGTGATCCGGTCGACCATGCTGCTGGGGAAGGCGCCCTGGGCGTCGATCCACCGCGCGAGCTCGGGGTCGCGGGCCGCGGCGAGCCCGACGACCGCTCCGCGCGCGAGGTCGCCGTTGCCGGGGAGGTTGTCGCACGAGAGCACCGTGAACGGCGGCAGGCCGTCGGCGCGGCGGCGGGCCAGGCCGGCCACCAGGAGGTCGATCGCCGAGCCCTCCGCCGAGGGGTGGGCGGTGTAGCCGGCACCGGTGATCGTCAGGGTCACGAGCCGCAGCCGCGGGTCCCGCAAGGCGTGCAGGAGCTCCGCGCGTTGCTGCGGGGCGAACAGGTAGCGGGTGACGACGCGCACCACCCGGGCGTGGTCGCCCCCGGCTCCCCGTTCGACGACGGTGAACAGCCCGTCCTGGGGTTCGAGGGCCTCGCGCATCTGCGGGCGGTGCAGGCCGACGCCGACCAGGCCCCACTCGCGGTGGCCGAGCGCGGCCAGGTCGTCGAGGTAGACGGCCTGGTGGGCGCGGTGGAACGAGCCGACGCTGATGTGCAGGACGCCGGGGGCCAGCCGGGCGCGGTCGTAGCCGGGGACGGCGACGCGCTGCGCGTGGTGGCCGAGCGTCGCCTCGCTGAGGGGCAGGGCGGCGCGGGTCACGAGGCGAGCTGGCGGACGGACGCCGACACCGGCGGGAACGCCTCGGCCACGAGCTCGGCGGCCGCGCCCGGGTCCGTGCAGCGGTCGGAGAGGATCGTCCAGCGCTCGGGCTTGACGGCCGGCGCCGCGAGCATCGCGCTGGCGAGCTGGTGGCGCGTGAGGCCGAGGTCCTCCGGGCAGGTGGGCAGGCCGACGCGCCGGAAGAGCGCGTGGAGCTGCTCGAGCGGCGGAGCCCGGTGTGCCGCCGCCGCCACGAGCGTCCCGAGCGCCACCTGCTCGCCGTGCAGCGCGGCGCCGCCGCCGAGCTGGGCGTCGAGTGCGTGGGAGATGAGGTGCTCGGCGCCCGAGCAGGGACGGCTCGTCCCGGCGGCGGCCATCGCCAGGCCGCTGAGGAGCAGGCCGTGCGCGAGGACCTCCTTCGCGCCGGCGGACCCGAGGTCGGCCAGGTCCAGCGCGGGCCGGGCCGCCGACTCGGCGATCATCGCGGCGAACGCGTCGTAGCGGTCGTGGCCGGCACGGTCGGCCAGCCGCCAGTCCAGGCAGGCCGTGAGGTTGCTGACGAGGTCGCCGAGGCCGGCGCGCAGCGAGCGCGCGGGCGCGCTGGCGATGGCGCCGACGTCCATGACGATGCCGCACGGCATCCGGGCCGCGTGGCTGGCGCGGGCGCCGTCCCGGCCCACCAGCGAGGCGACCGGCGACGAGATGCCGTCGTTGGAGATGGCCGTCGGGACCGAGACGAAGTCCACGCCGGTGCGCGCGGCGGCGAGCTTGACGGTGTCGATCACCCGCCCCCCGCCGACGGCCACCGCGCAGGTGACGCCCCGCTCGATGACCTCGCCGGCCAGGGCGGCCGCCTGGTCGAGCCGTCCGGCGAGGCCGGCGCGGTGCACGACGCTGACGCCGGCCGCCTCGAGCTCCTGCACCACGGCCTCCGCCAGCGCGCGTGAGGGCCCACGTCCGCTGCCGACCAGCACGAGGCCGAGGTCGAAGCGGTGCTCGTCCAGGAGCGCCGCGACCTGGCGCAGCGAGCCGGTGCCGACGTGCAGGAGCCGCGGGATCTCGACGGCGCGAGGCCCGCGCCCGGTCATGCGGGTGCTCCCGCGGCGACCGTCCTGGCCAGGTCGAGGTCGGCGTCGTCGTCGATCTCGACCCAGCCGGAGCTCGGCATGGGCCAGACCTCCCAGCGGTGCCCCGTGGCGGCGGTGGCGCCGACGGCGCCCTCGTACCACTCGTCGAACGACGCGGGGCAGTCGGCGAAGCGCTCGAGCGCGGCGCGCAGGGCGGTGAGCACCCGGCCGCGCGCCATGAGCAGGCCGACGTACTCCCCCACCGGCGCGGCGATGCCGACCTTGCCGATGCGCGACAGCGCGCCGCCGTCGTCGAGCTGGACCTTCATGGACTCGTCGGTCAGCAGGCGCTGGAGGTCGACGGCGAGCAGGCCCTCGGCCGGGCCGTTGGCCGCGGCGACGAGGAACGACGCCACCGCGTCAGGGTCGGCGAGCAGGTCGGCGTTGACCACGGCGACGGGCTCGCCGGCCGGGAGCCGGCGCAGCGCGAGGAGCAGCGACCACCAGTTGTTGCGGGTGGCGTACTGCGGGTTGTGGACGACCTCGTCGACCTGCGGCGAGTCGGCCAGCTCGTGGATGATCGCCGTCGCCGCATGTCCCGTGACGACGCGGACCGACGCGACCGCGCCGCCGGCGGCGGCGAACGCCTCGAGGTGGCGGTCGGCCAGGGTGCGGCCTCCGACCTCGAGCAGCCACTTGGGCGTGGCGTCTCCCAGGGCCCCCAGGCGACTGCCCCGGCCGGCGGCCAGGACGACGACGTGGACGGGGCGGGGAGACGGGGCGAAGTTCACGGGTTCTTCACTTGCCCGGCACGCCGCCGTTGAACCGGCGTCGGGACGGGTACGGTGCGCCGCCCGATGCGCATCGCGTTCCACAGCTTCGAGGGCCGCTACAGCGACAACCCCCGCGCCCTGTACGAGGCGCTCGTCCGGGACGGCGCGGCGGCCGAGCACGAGGTCGTCTGGCTCGCCGACCCCCGCCACGGGACGGGGTTCCCGGAGGACGTCGCCACGGTGCCGTGGGGCACCCCGGAGGGCCGGGCGGCGCTCGAGGCGGCGGACCTGCTGGTCGCCAACACGCACACCGACTGCGTCTGGGACAAGCGCCCGGAGGCGGTGTACCTGCAGACGTGGCACGGGACGCCGCTCAAGCGCATCCACTGGGACGTCCTGTGGGCGCCCGAGGGCCGGCTCGAGCGCCTGCAGGGCGACGTCGACCGGTGGGACCTCCTGGTCTCCCCCTCCCCCGCCGCCACGCCGCTCCTGCGCGGGGCCTTCCACTTCGAGGGCGAGGTCCTCGAGACGGGCTACCCGCGCAACGACGTCCTCGTCGGCCGCGAGGCCGGCGCGGTGCGGGCGCGGGTGCGGCGCGAGCTGGGCCTGGCCGACGGCACGACGGCCGTCCTCTACACCCCGACGTGGCGCGACGACGCCGTGTTCGAGGCGGGCGGGCGCGCCCCGTCGCTCGAGCTCGACGTGGACCGGTTCCGGGCCGGCCTGGGCGCCGACGTCGTCCTGCTGCTGCGCCTGCACTACATGCTCACCGGCGCCCTGGGCGACCTGTCGGGCGACCGGGTCCTCGACGTCTCGCTGCACCCGGAGGTCGCCGAGCTCTACCTCGCCGCCGACGTCCTCGTGACGGACTACTCCTCGACGATGTTCGACTTCGGGGTGACCGGCAAGCCGCAGGCGTTCTTCGTCTACGACCTCGAGGACTACGCCGACCGGCTGCGCGGCTTCTACTTCGAGCTCGAGCCGATCGCCCCCGGGCCGCTCGTGCGCACGACCGGCGAGCTGGTGCGGGCGCTGGGCGACCTCGACGGGCTGCACGCGCGTTACGCCGAGCGCCGGCGTGCCTTCCACGAGCGCTTCTGCGGCCTCGAGGACGGCGGCGCCACGCGCCGGGTCCTCGACCGGGCGCTCGCGCTGGCCCGCGAGCGCGGCGCGCGCTAGGCGGCGGCGCGGCGGCGCGCGTCGACGACGGCGCGGGCGCGGTCGGGGGCGTCGGTGATCAGGCCGTCGACGCCGAGGTCGGCCAGCTCGCGCAGGCGCCGCGGCGTGTTGGCGGTGTACGCCCGCAGCACCAGGCCCCGCCGGTGGACCGCGGCGACGAGGTCGGCGTCCACCGTCTCCTGCGGGACGCCGACGCCCTGCAGCCCCTCGGCGGCGGCGCGGTCCAGGTCGGCGCCCGTCGGACGGCGGGCGGTGAGGAGGGCGGCCGGCAGCTCCGGTGCGAGGCGGCGGGCGCGGCGCAGGGCGTCCGCGTCGAAGGACTGCAGGACGACGCGGTCGGCGACCCCGGCGGCACGGACGCGCTCGACGGTCGCCACCACCGGGGCCCCGGGCGCCTTGAGCTCCAGCAGCAGCCGGGTGCGCTGCCCGTAGCGCCACAGGACCTGGGCGAGGGTGAGCGGGCGGGTCGCGGCGTCGAGCTCGTCGAGGCGTGTCGCGGCGATCGCCCGCGGGTCGCCGTGGGTGCGCGCGAGCGTCGGGTCGTGCAGGCAGACCGGCTCGCCGCAGGCCGTCGCGCGCAGGTCGAGCTCGACCACGTCCGCGCCCTGGGCGACCGCCAGGTCGAAGGCCTCGGCGGTGTGCTCGGCGCGGTGCGCGGAGGCGCCGCGGTGGGCGATGACCTCCATGGGCGCAGCTCACCGCCGCGGGGGCCGGCCCGCGTGACCGGGCGGTGACGGTGCCGTGAACGGGTCGAGAACGCGCCGGGTCCGAACCGGCTAGGCCAGCCCGGCGTCCACCAGCCAGCGCCAGGCCTGCTCCTGGTCGACGACCTGCACGCCGAGCTTCTCGGCCTTGGCCGTCTTGCTCGCCCCGACGTTCGCGCCGGTGATGAGCATGTCGGTGTTGCCGCTGACCGAGCTGGCGGCGGTGGCGCCCGCGCGTTCCAGGAGCTTCGTGAAGTCCGGCCGGGTGACCGTCGCGCCGTTGGCGTGGTGGCTGATCGCCCCCGTGACGACGACCGTCGCGCCCTTGAGCGGCGTCTCGGCGGCCTCCGCGACGTCGACGGGCCTGTCCTCCTCGGCGACGTCGAGGTCGACGCCGAGCTCGCGCAGGTCGGCGAGCTCCCGGCGGACCTCCTCGCGGGCGAAGAACGCGTGGACCGACGCGGCGACCTTCGGCCCGACGTCATCCACCTGCTGGAGCTCCTCCTCGCTGGCCTCGGCGACGTCCTCGAGGCGGGCGAAGCCGTGCTGGCACAGGCGCTGGGCGACGCCGCCGGCGGCCATCGGCACGGCGAGGGCGATGAACGCCCGCCGCAGGCCGACGCCCTTGGAGGAGGCGATCGACTCGAGCATCCGCGTCGCGCTCACCTCGCCCATGCCGTCGTAGGCCAGCAGCTGGTCCTTCGTGAGGCGGAAGAAGTCCGAGATGCGGGTGAGCAGGCCGTCCTCGGCCAGGCGCTCGGTCCACGTCGGGCCGACCGCCTCCATGTCGAACGCGGGGCGCGACGTCGCGTGGATGAGCCGCCGGACGCCCTGGGCCGGGCACGTGAGGTTCTCGCACCAGCGCTCCTGGCCCTCGCCCTTGACCACGAGCGGCGTCCCGCAGGACGGGCAGTGCTCGGGGACCGCGATCTCCGTCTCGTCGCCTGTGCGCTCGCTCTCGATCGAGGCGGCGATGAACGGGATGACGTCGCCGGCGCGGCGCACGACGACGCGGTCGCCGACGCGGATGTCGCGCGCGGCGATCATGGCCGGGTTGTGCAGCGTCGCGCGGCTGATCGTCGTGCCGCCGACGAAGACCGGCTCGAGCTCGGCGACGGGCGCGACGCGACCGATCTTGCCGACCTGCCAGGTGACGGCCTTGAGGGTGGTGGAGCGCTCCTCGGCGGGGAACTTGAACGCCAGGGCGCCGCGGGGCGCGCTGCTCGTCGCGCCGGCGGCCTCGAACGCCGCGCGACTGGCCAGGCGGATGACGGCGCCGTCGATGTCGAAGTCCAGCTGCGGGCGCTGCTCGCCGATGCGGGTGACCGCCGCGATGGCGCCGTCGGCGTCGTCGACGTCATCGGCCTCGGGCGCGGTGAAGCCCAGCTCGCGCAGCGCCTCGTCGAACGGCCGGTCCTCGAGGCCGCCGAGGAGGTCGAAGCCGATGAAGGTCAGGACGCGCCCGTCGCGCGCGCACGCCTCGGGGTCCTTGTGGCGCAGCGTCCCGGCGGCGCCGTTGCGCGGGTTCACCAGCGGCCGGTCCGGGTGGGCCTCGTTGTAGGCGGCGAAGGTCGAGCGCAGCATGACCGCCTCGCCGCGCACCTCCACCCGTCCCTGGGCGGGGACCTCGAGCGGCAGCTCGGGCACCACGTGCTTGATCGCGTGGGTGACGAGCTCGCCGATCGTGCCGTCGCCGCGGGTGGCGGCGTAGGCGAGCGCCCCGTCCTCGTAGACGAGGGAGAGCGAGAGCCCGTCGAGCTTGGGCGTCACGCGGAAGCGCTGGCCGGGGAAGCGGCCCATGAACGTCGCGACCTGCTCGGGCTGGTTGGCCTTGTCGAGCGAGAGCATCCGCTGCTGGTGGCGGATGGTCTGGCCCTCGAGCTTGGCCGGCGCTCCCGGCGTCGCCAGCGGGCTGTCGGGCGGCGCGAGGTCCGGGTGCTTGGCGACGAGCGCGCGCAGCTCGTCCTCCAGCGCGTCGTAGTCGGCGTCGGGCAGCTCGGGGACGCCGCGGTAGTAGAGGTCGCGGTGGTGGCGGAGGAGCTCCGCCAGCTCGGCGATGCGCTCTGCGGGACCCGGCTCGGTCATGGGCCCGCGCAGGCTACGAGGACGGGCCGACGTCAGGCCGGGACCGCGGCGGGCTGCGGACCGCCCTGCGCGACGTCCTGCGGCTGGCCGGCGAGCTGGCCGCCCGCGCAGTCCTCGGCGTGGACGTCGCGGCAGCCGTCCTCGGGCCGCGGGTTGCGGATGCCGGCCAGCCCGAGGAGGCCGCCGGCGGCCATGAGCGCCGCGCCGATGCCCATCGCGAGGTGGAAGGTCGAGACGGCGGCGTCGCGGGTGGCCTCCGTGACCGCGGGCGGGACGCCCGCGCCGTCGGCGACGCCCAGCGCGCGGTCCTTGGCGGCGTCGACCCGGGCGGCGGCCGGCGGGCTCAGGGGACGGTCGCCCAGGCGGTCGTCGACCTCCGCCGCGAAGGACGCCGACAGCGCGGCCCCGACGGCGGCGGTCGCGAGCAGGCCGGCCGTCCGGGCGACCGCGTTGTTGACCGCGGAGGCGATGCCCGCGTTGTGCTCGTCGGCGTCGGCGAGGACCGTCGCGGTGAGCGGCGCGACGGAGACCGCCAGGCCGATCGCGAAGAGCAGGAGCGCGGGCAGGACGTCGGTGGCGAAGGCGACGGTCGCGTCCAGGCGCAGGAGCAGCAGCAGGCCGCCCGCGCTGAGCAGCGGGCCGGCCGCCATGAACGCCCGCGGGCCGAGGCGGTCGGCCAGCGCGCCGAAGCGCCGCGAGAGGACGAACATCACCGTCGTCGGGACGAGCATCGTCGTCCCGGCCTCGAGCGCCGACCAGCCGGCCGCCTGCTGGAGGAACAGGCCGAGGAAGAAGCCCATGACGGCGATGCCGCCGTACATGAACAGCGTCTCGAGGTTGCCCCAGCGGAAGTTGCTGCGCCCGAAGAGGCCGAGCGGCAGCATCGGGTGGGGCGTGCGCGCCTCGAAGCGCAGGAAGGCGGCGAAGACGGCCAGGCCGCCGAGACCGGGACCCCAGACGGCGGGGCTCGACCAGCCCAGCATCGGCTGCTCGATGAGCGCGAAGGTGGCGCCGGCGAGGCCCACCGCGCAGAGCGCGGCGCCGGTGACGTCGACGTGCGGGCGGTCCTGGCCCGCGGTCCGCGGCTCGCCGGCGGGGACGTAGGTCGAGGCGAGCGCGAGCGTCCCGAGCACGAGCGGGATGTTGATCGCGAAGACGACGCGCCAGTCCGCGCTGTCGACGATCTGGCCGCCGAGCAGCGGGCCGAGGAGGATGCCGATGCCGCCCCACGCGGTCCACGTGCCGATCGCCTTGCCGCGCTCGTCGGGCGGGAAGACCGCGATGAGGATCGCCAGCGACGCCGGGGTCAGCAGGGCGCCCGAGACGCCCTGCAGCGCGCGGGCGGCGACGAGCACCTCGATGGACGGCGCGACGGCGCAGAGCACCGACGTCACGCCGAACGCGCTGACGCCGAGCACGAACAGCCGCCGCTCGCCGAAGAGGTCGGCCAGCGAGCCCGAGACGAGGATGAGGGCGGCGAGGGTGAGCAGGTACGCGTTGGCGACCCACTGCTGGCCGGCCAGGCCGCCGCCGAGGTCGTCCTCGATCGCCGGCAGCGCGACGTTGACCACCGTCGAGTCGACGGCGACCACCGCCGAGCCGAGGATCGCCGCGACGAGCGCGCCCTGCTTGGTGCTCACGCGGCCCCCGCCACGTCCCCGACGCTAGCAGTGGGTCCGCGCGCGACGGGTACGGCGGCTCTCTGATGGCGACGCTCCCCGACGGCCCGCGCGCGAGCCCCCTGGCCCAGACGGTCCTCTACCACCGCGACCCGCTCGGGGTGGTCCGCCGCGCGCGGGCGCGGCACGGGCCGCTGTTCACGCTGCGGATGGTGCTCAAGGACCCGCTCGTGGTCGCGGGCGCGCCGGCCGCGGTGGCGCAGCTGCTCGACGCGGACCCGGCCCGCGCCCACGCGGGCGAGACGCGCCGGGCCGTGCTCCCGCTGGCTTCGGAGCGCTCGCCCTTCGGCGCCGACGGCGCGCAGCACCGGGCCTCCCGGGGGCGGATGGCGGCGGGCTTCTCGGAGGCGGCGATCGCCCGCGTCGAGCCGGCGATCGCCGAGCTCGCGGAGCGGCGGGTCAGCGGCTGGCCGGTCGGGCGGCCGTTCCGGCTGCTGGCGCGGATGCGCACGCTGGCGACCGAGGTCTTCGTGCGGGAGGTCCTGGCGGTGCGCGACGACGGGCGGGCGACGGCGCTCGTCGCGGCCATGCGCCGGCTGCTGTGGACGCCGGGCAACCCGCCGACGGGCGTCCCGGGCGCGGGCGACGGGCCGCTGGGCGCGGCCGTCGTGGCGGAGTTCGAGCGGCGGATGGCGGCCGTCGAGCGGCTCCTCGGCGCGGAGGTGCAGGAGCGGCGGGCGTCGGGGGAACTGGGCGACGACGTGCTCGGCGGGATGCTCGCGGCGACGCCCCCGCTGGCGGTCCGCGAGGTCGCCGACGAGCTGCTCGTCGTCCTGGCGGCGGCGCAGGAGCCGCCGTCGATCGCGCTGACCAACGTCGTCCTCGAGCTCGCGCGGGCGCCGGAGCTCGCCGACGCGTTCGTCGAGGCGTCGCCCGCCGAACCGCTGCGCGACGCGGTGGTGCGGGAGGTCATGCGGCTGCGCCCGCCCGCGCAGGCGGTCCTGCGGCGGCTGGTCGAGCCGGCCACGGTGGCGGGCGTCGCGCTGGACGCCGGCACGCACGTGGCGCTGCACTCGCTGCTGCTGCACCGCGCGCCCGAGGTCTGGGACGCGCCGGACGAGCTGCGCTGGGAGCGCTTCGCCCGCGGGGTGCCGGACGGCGTGCCGTACCTGCCGTTCGGCGGCGGCGCGCGGCGGTGCATCGGCGAGCCGCTGTCGTGGGCGCTGTTCCGCGCGGCGCTGCCCGTGGTCCTGCGCCACCTGCGGTTCTCGGCGGTGACCGCCCGCCCGGAGCGGATGGTCGTGCGCGGCACGGTCCTGGTCCCGCACCGCAGCGCGCTGGTCGTCGCCCACCGGCGCTGACGCGGGCGGCTTGCGCCCCGGCGTCCCGTGCTGCGAACATCGCTGTTCGTGGGCCGACGGCGGGGGATGAGCGTCCAGGGCAAGGCCGTGCTCGTGACGGGCGCGGCGAGCGGGATCGGCAAGGCGACGGCGGTCGCGGCGGCGCGCCGGGGCGCGCGCCTGGTCCTCACCGACCTCCAGCCGCTGGACGGCGCGGTGGCCGAGGTGGAGCGCGCCGGCGGGACGGTGCTGCTCGCCCGGTCGCTCGACATCACCGACCTCGACGCGGTCCGCGCCCTGGCCGACGACGTCCACGCCGCCTTCGGGTCGATGGACGTCGTCATGAACGTCGCCGGCACGTCGGCGTGGGGCTCGGTCCGGGCGCTCGAGCACCGCCACTGGCGCACGATGGTCGAGGTCGACCTCATGGGCCCCATCCACGTCATCGAGTCCTTCGTCCCGGCGATGATGGACGCGCGTCGCGGCGGCCACCTCGTCAACGTCTCCTCCGCCGCGGGCCTGCTCGGCCTGCCGTGGCACGCGGCCTACAGCGCGGCGAAGTTCGGGCTGCGCGGCGTCTCCGAGGTCCTGCGCTTCGACCTCGCCCGCTACCGCATCGGCGTCTCGCTGGTCTGTCCCGGCGGCGTGGACACCCCGCTGGTGGGGACCGTCGAGATCGCCGGCGTCGACCGCGACCACCCCGACCTCCGGCGCATGACGCGCCACTTCCAGCGCCACGCCAAGACGCCCGAGCAGGTCGCCGAGCGGATCCTGCGGGGCGTCGAGCGCGGCCAGTACCTCGTCTACACGTCCCGGGACATCCAGGCGGCGTTCCTGCTCCAGCGGCTCTGCCCGCCGCTGTACGAGCTGGTCATGCGCCTCATGAACGACCAGATGTTCCGCATCGGCAGGCGCGCGGCGCACCCCTCCGCGCCGCGCGCTGCCGCCGTCCCGGGCGGCGCAGAGGCGCGCGAGACCGCGCGCATGCCGTAGCGCGGGCGGTGACATCGTCGGCGGGGTGAGCCGACCGCGCGGAGTTGATGGGCGTGGCGACCATCAAGTCCGCACGATCACCTCGGCGATGCTCGCGCGCGACGGCGTGGCCAGCCGGCAAGAGCTCCTGGCCCTCGGGGTCTCGCCCGACGTCATCCGGCGCCTTCGCCGCGACGGCGTGCTGCGCGACGAGCACCGAGGGGTCTACCGCCACGGTGTGCGGACCCCGCGCGGCCGGCTCCGCGCCGCCCTCCTCGCGTGCGGACCGCACGCCGTCCTCGCGCGCTGGACGGCGGCGCGTCTCCTCGGCCTGGTCGAAGGTGGGAGCGGGGGTCCCGTGGACGTGCTCATCGCCGGTCGCAGGCGTGACCACGACGGCGTCCGGACCGCGGCGGTCCGGGCGTTGAGCGAGCAGGACGTCACCACGCTGCACGGCCTTCGCTGCACCGCCGTGCCGCTGACGCTCCTCGACATGGCCGGGATGGTCGCCACGCGCCGGCTCGAACGGCTCATCGACCAGGCCGAGGTCCAGCGCGTCCTCGACCTCGAGGCCGTCAGGGACACCATCGCGCGCCACCCCAAGCGCCGCGGCGCCCGCGCCCTCGGCGCCCTGCTCGACGTCCACGCGCCCGGCAGCACCACCACCCTCAGCCCGCTCGAGGACCGCTTCCTCGCCTTCCTGCGCCGGCGCGGCCTGCCCCTCCCCCTCCTCAACGCGCCGCTCACGCTGACCGACGGCCGCACGATCCACCCCGACGCGCACTGGCCGGCCTCCGGCCTGACCGCCGAGCTCGACAGCCGCCAGTTCCACGCGACGCCGACCCGCTTCGAGCAGGACCGCGAGCGCGACGCCGACGTCCTCGTCGCGGGCCTGCGCACGATCCGCATCACCGACCGTCGCCTCAAGCGCGACCCTGACCGCCTCGAGCGCCAGCTCCGCGCACTCCTCGCCCCGGCGGCTTGACCTCAACCGCACTCGAAGCGCCATCATGCACGTGCATGCACCTCGAAGCCGCCCCGCCCCCGCCCCCGGACGCGCCGCCGGCGCTCGAGCTGCGCGACCTCGTCAAGCGCTACCCCACGGGCGTCGAGGCGCTCAAGGGCGTCTCGCTGCAGATCCCCGACGGGGAGTTCTTCGGCCTGCTCGGGCCCAACGGCGCCGGCAAGTCGACGCTCATCCACTGCACCACCGGCCTCGCCCAGCCCACCGGCGGCGAGATCCGGGTGTTCGGGCACGACGCGGTCCACGGCTACCAGGAGGCGCGCATGGCGGTCGGCCTCGCGCCGCAGGACCTCAACCTCGACTGGTTCCTCACCATCGAGGAGTCGCTGGACTACCACGGCGGCTACTTCGGGATGCCCAAGCGCGACCGGCGCGACCGGACCAAGGAGCTGCTCGAGGCGTTCAGCCTCACCGACAAGCGCCACGAGCGCACGCGCACGCTGTCGGGCGGGATGAAGCGCCGGCTCATCCTCGCCCGCGCGCTGATGCACCGCCCCCGCCTGCTCATCCTCGACGAGCCGACGGCCGGCGTGGACGTCGAGCTGCGCCTCGAGCTGTGGCACTACGTCCAGCGCATCAACGCCGAGGGCACGACGATCCTCCTCACCACGCACTACCTCGAGGAGGCCGAGCAGCTGTGCCGGCGCATCGCCTTCATCAACGGCGGCGAGATCGTCGCCGAGGGCACCCACGCGCAGCTCGCCGAGCAATACGGCGTGCACAGCCTCGAGGACGCGTACCTCGAGCTCGTCGGCCGCAAGGAGCTCTCGCGCGCCCAGGCGGAGGCCCAGGCGCTGTGACCGCCCAGCAGATCCGCTTCCTCGCGCTCCTGCGCCGCGAGGTCAACCGCTTCCTGAAGATCAAGCGCCAGACCGTCGGCGCGCCGCTGCTGGAGACGTTCCTCTACATCAGCGTCTTCGGCGCCGCGCTCGGCTCGCGCATCGACCAGCTCCACGGCGTCGACTACGTCGTCTTCGTCGTCCCCGGCCTGATCATGATGGCCTGGGCGATCAACGCGTTCGCCAACAACTCGTCCTCGCTGCTGCAGCAGAAGTTCCAGCGCTCCATCGACGATCAGCTCTCCTCCCCCGCTTCGCCCCTCGAGCTGCTCGTCGCCTTCACCTTCGGCGGCTTCCTGCGCGGGATGCTCGTCGCGGTCCTGACCTTCACCGCCGCGTCGCTGCTCATCGACATCCCGGTCGAGCACCCGCTGGTCCTGGTGCCCGCGCTCTTCCTCGTCGGCTTCTTCTTCTCCCAGCTCGGCGTCCTCGTCGGCGTCCGCGCCGAGCAGTTCGACGACGTCTCCTTCGCGCAGACGTTCATCCTGCAGCCGCTGATCTTCCTGGGCGGGGTCTTCTACTCGGCGTCGCTGCTGCCCGAGCCCTTCCAGACCCTGACCCACTTCGACCCCGTCTACTACATGATCGCCCTGGTGCGCTACGGGTTCCTGGGCTACTCCGAGGTCGACGTCGCGCTGTCGCTCGTCCTGCTCACGGTCGCGACCGCCGCGCTCTTCGCGCTCAACCTCAAGCTCTTCAACCGCGGCTACAAGCTGCGCACGTAGCTCCAGCATCCGCGCCGGGCGGCCGATGACCCGGGCGTGGGAGACGTCCGCCTCGTCCTCGTCCCGGCCCTGCTGCTCGCCGCCATCGTCGCCGTCCTCTGGTCGACGGCCCAGCGCAGCGCGCAGGCGCTGGTGCGGCCCGAGGCCGACGGCGCCCAGTACCGCCTCACCGACGCCGCGGCCGACGCGGCGCACGTCCGCAAGGTCCCCGCGCCGGGGCCGCTGACGTTCGCCCCGGGAACGCTCGACGGCGACCGCCGGGCCGTCCTGCGCGCGGTGGCTGCCGCACGGCCGGAGGCCCGCCGCCTCGTCGACGCGGTCGCGGGCCTCACCACCGTCTCCGTCGGGACGCTGCGCCCCGGCGTCGCGGGCGAGGCCCGCACGGACGACGGCCGCTACCGCGTGACGCTCGACCTCGCGGCCGCCGCCCGCTACGGCGAGCGCGGGACGATCCGCCTCACCCTCCACGAGCTGGGCCACGTCGTCGACTACGCGCTCGTCACCACGGCCCTCGAGCGCCGGCTGGACGCCGCGATCCCCGCAGGCTGGGGCTGCGACGACGGCGGCGTGTCCGGCGGCTGCGCCGCGCGCGAGGAGCGCTTCGCCGAGAGCTTCGCCAAGTGGGCCGCCGGCGACATCGGGGTGGGCGTCGACCTCGGCTACCGCGTCCCGCCGCCCCCGCCCGACTGGGGCGGACCGCTGGCCGAGCTGCGCTGAGCCCCGCCGCCGGGCAGACTGCGCCCCATGGCGATGCCGGCGCCGGAGGACGACGCGCTCCTCGACCCGCACCAGGTGGCCGAGTGGCTGCAGGTCGACGAGGAGTGGGTGGCCCGCGCGATCGCGCGCGAGGACCTGCCCGTCATGGGCTTCCGCACGAGCGGCGAGCCGGTCGTCGTCGCCGGCGAGGTGCGTGCGTGGCTGCGCCGCCCCGACCCCGACGGCGACTGCACCTAGGCCGCGGGCTTGGCGTCGCCGAGCCAGTAGCGCGGACCCGGACCGCCCCGCGCCGCGCGGTCGTTCGGGTTGGCGAGCTTGCAGCGGTCCAGGGACAGGCAGCCGCAGCCGATGCACTCCCCCAGGCCCTCGCGCAGCCGCTCGAGCTCGGCGATGCGCGCGTCGATCCGCGCCGACCACGAGGCCGAGAGCTTGGCCCAGTCCCCGCGCTTCGGTGCGCGGTCGGCCGGCAGCTTGTCGAGCTCCGCACGGATCTCCTGGAGCGAGAGCCCGATCCGCTGCGCGAAGACGATGAAGGCCACCCGCCGGATCACCGGCCGTGGGTAGCGCCGGTGGCCGGCGAACGTCCGCTCGGGCGTCAGCAGCCCCTTGTCCTCGTAGAAGCGCAGCGCGCTGGTCGCCACGCCCGTGCGCGCCGACAGCTCGCCGATGGTCAGGGACTCCGCCATCGCGCGCACCCTACCTCAACCTCGATCGAACTTGAACGGGTGCCTGGCACCCTTCACGGGGTAGGCCGGTCGCGACCACCGGTTTCCGACACGAGGAGGACGACGACATGGCCGACCTGACCCCGCTGGACGAGAAGCTCGCCGAGGTGCTGGGCCTCGCGCAGGCCGCGCAGCACGCCACGAAGCGCGTCGCGCGGATGAAGGGCGCCGAGGACGTCCAGGACGACCTGCGCCGCATGACCGAGGAGGCCGCCGAGACCGAGCGCAAGACCGACGCGCTGGTGGACGGCCTCGAGGGCCGCAAGACCGCCATCCGCGACAAGGCGCGCGAGACCAAGCAGGAGGCCGGCGAGATGGAGGAGGCCTACCTCGGGGACGAGGTCGAGGCGCTCGACGGTCTGGAGTTCCTGAGCATGACCGAGGCGGGCGAGCTCTGCCACTGGGAGATCGTCGAGACGATGGCCGGCAAGCTCGCCGAGCAGGACGTCCAGCGGCTGGCCACCGAGGTCCTCCAGGTCCAGCGCGGCCACGTCGAGACCGTGCGCCAGGGCTACCTCGCGCTGGCGGTCGAGGAGGCGAAGGAGCAGGCGGCCGCCTAGGCGGCCGCGGGCGCGGGGCTCGGCTCCACCAGCACGCCGAGCTCCCGCCCCAGCTCGACCGCGCCCCGCACGAGCCCGGACAGGTCGCCGAGGTCGCCCAGCTGCGCGCTGCTGCGCAGCGTCCACGCGCTGAAGACGCCGTCCTGCACCGCGTAGGTCAGGCCGCGGTCGGCGAGCCGTACGCCGCCGGCCGGAGTCGTCGCCGCATCCGGCCGCGCCATGAGCAGGACCGCCGTGCGGCCCTGGTTGTCGCGGCTGACCGGCCGCTCGGCGTGGAAGGACAGCCGGCCCGGCAGGCCGCTCTCGGGCAGCGCGCCGCGCAGCACCGCAAAGGCGGTCCCCGGCACCGGCAGCGAGGGGAAGGCGCGGTGCAGCAGCGCCGGCTCCTCGAGGACCATCCCGGTCCGCGCGGCCAGCCCGTGGAAGGCCTCGAGCCACGGGCTGGGCGGGAAGCGGCCGCTGAGCGACACGCCCTGCGGCGGCCACGGGGCCGTCGGGAGGGAGCGCCCGAAGGGCTGCGGGTCGGCCAGGGCCAGGCACGCATCGCGCAGCGCGTCGCCCGCGACGCAGACCGCCTCTGCCAGCTCGTCGAGCTCCGCCTCGGTCTTCGCGAACCCGTTGCGCCGGGCGCACAGCGTCCCGTGGGAGACGAACAGCTCGAAGAGCTTGTGGCGCACGCCGCCGTTGGCCAGGACGTCGCGGAAGCGCGAGGACATCAGCGCGTCGACGACCGCGGCGGGCGGCTCGGTCGCCGCCGTGAGGTCGAAGCCGCGCAGCCCCCGGGCGCCGAGCTTCTCGCGGTGGCCGCCGACCAGCCAGGGCTTGCTCTTGTTGTCGAACGAGATGGGCCCGGGCCCGAGCAGCGACGCCTCCGGGACGAGCGTCGCGGCGACGGTGTGCGGGATGCCGACCGCCTCCTCGTAGTCGACCTCGCGGCCGTTGAAGAGCCAGCCGACGTAGGGCAGGTCGCTCTTGTCGGGCTTCCACCAGCCCTTCGGCAGCGGCGGGTTCCACACCCAGCCGTAGAACGTCCCGCCCGAGGACTCGCCGTTGGGCGCCGGCCACGCGCGCACCCAGTGGAACAGGCAGCCGGGACGCCCGCCGGGCAGCGTCCCGCGCAGGACGTTGAACTGCAGCTGCTCGTCGAGCGGCAGCGCGGCGAAGTACCCCGCCGCGTTCTGCGAGCCGAGGTGGTCGAGGCCGCGCGCCGCGGCGTAGGGCGCGAGGTCGACGTCGGGCCGCCGGCGCCGGGCGTCCTTGACGTCCTCGCGCGCGAGCGCCGCGTAGCCCGGCAGCCGGTGCGGCTTGCCGTCCTCCCCTCGTCCCCCGAAGAGCCCCATGGCGCCACCGTCCCAGACGGCGGGCCGGCCGTGGGGTCGGCTAGCCCTACCGCTGGTGGGCGGCGAGCTGCCGGCGGTGGGCCTCGGCGCCCGGCGGCTCGGGGAAGCGCTGGTCGAGCTCGGCGAGGATCTCCTTCGTGTCGCCGGCGAGCAGCGTGCCGTCGTCGAGCCGGACGACGGGGATGCTCTCCGTCCCGGCGAGGTCACGCAGCTCGTGGCGGTTCTCGCGATCGGCGGCGACCGGCCGGCAGATGAACGGCAGGTCGAGCTCGTTGAGGCGCTCGCGCACCATGCTGGAGTACGGGCACCACTCGGCTTGGAAGACCTCGATCACGCCCCCGGACCTGCCCGCCGGACGGCGCCCGGAATCACCCGATGCGCGCCTCGAGCACCCGGACGATCCGCGAGCCCGGGTCGTCGCGCAGCTCGCGGGCGGCCGGGTGGCGGTCGCCGCGGTGCACCCGCGCGCCGGTGAAGCGGGCCTTGCGCAGCGCGCGACGGACCTGGTCGGCGTCCTCGAAGTGCAGGTGCACGCGGCCGCGGACGAAGACCTGGAGGCCCAGCAGGAAGGCCTGGGCCACCGGCCCGCTCGCCGCCGGGCGCAGGACGAGGTCCGACACGTAGAGCCCCGTGCGGAAGGCCCGCAGGACCGCGGCGAAGCGCTGCCACATCGCCGCGACGGCGTCGCGGTCGAAGTAGTTCACGAGCCCTTCGCTCACGACGGCCAGCCCCTCGGTCGGGTCGAGCTCCTGCGCCACCTCGGCGAGGCTCAGCGGTCCCGAGTCCTGCAGCGCGTCGAGCTCCACGACCCGGTGGTGGCGCGACAGCGCCCCGACGCGCTCGAGCGCCTCGCGCTTGCGCCGGGCCATGGCCGGCAGGTCGGCCTCGAGGTAGGTGATGCGGTCGCCGTAGCGGCGCGCGAAGCGCAGGCCGCGCGGCGACAGCCCGCTGGCGACCTCGACCACCTGCGTCACCCGGCCGTCGTCGATCGCGTCGGCCAGGACCGCGTCGATGATCCGGTGGCGGGCCAGCAGCTGGCCCTCGACCGTCGGCCCGCCGAGGACCCTGCTCGCCAGCATCGCGGGACGCAGCAGCTCGAACAGCAGCCGGCCCTCGCGGGTGGCGAGCTCGGGGTCCGACAGGCCGTGGCGACCCCAGACGTGGCCGGTGTAGTGGGCCGTCGGGCTGATGGCCTCGGGTCCGCGCTGCGGGAGCACCGCGCGACCCTAGTCGCAGGCGATGGCGGCGCGCTAGGCGACGAGGCCGTTGGCGCGCGCCTCGTCGACGGCGCCCGCGAAGTCGGTCACCGCGTCGAAGAGCTGGTCGCCCAGCGTGCGCAGGCGCCCGAGGCGCTCGCGCTCGGCGGGCGGGCGGTAGCCGTCGTCGGCGTCGCGATCGGCGATGTAGAGCTGGGCGCCCTCGGCGAGCAGCGCGGTCTGGTCGCGGTTGAGCGTGATCGGGCTGCCCGGACCGTCGGCCACGACCTCGAGCACGTCGAGGAGCGCGACGACCGACCGCATGGCCAGGACCTCGTCGGCGGACTCCATCGCCGGCGCGAGGAACTGCTGCTGGCGGCGCCACCCGAGGGCGGCGGCCAGGGCGCGCGCGTCGGCCGAGGAGACCAGCGCGGACATCGCGACCTCGCGGCCGGCGGGCCCGTCCACCACCTGGAAGTTGCGCGACGCGAAGGACATGAGCGGCGTGGCTACCCGGAGCGCTCCTGCTCGTCACGCTCCAGGACCTCATCGACACGGTAGCGCTCGGCCTTGACGGCATCCGTCGCTCAAGTCCCGCTGACGGCGGCCGATCAAGGGGGTGCGGAGCCGCCAAGCCGACGACTGCGTCGGCACTTCGAGTGATCGCCAGGCATCACGACTCCTGGGACACCTTCCATGCAGCGCGGCTGACAGCACCGAACGAGCGGGCCTCCGGGCCCGCTCTTCGCGTTCCCGGGCCGGGACGTCCAGCTCCGGCCCCTCGCGCTCAAGCCCCCGGGCGGGACGCCGACTGCCCGGGTGCCCGATGCCCAAGCCCAAGAAGAAGGCCGCGCGTCCCACCGTCTCGGCGCTGCCCGTCCACCGCGGCCCCTTCGGCCGTCCCGAGGCCGAGCGCCTGCTGTGGCGCGCCGGCATGGGCCCGCGCCCCGGCGAGGCCGACGCGCTGGCCGCCCTGGGCCTCGAACGGGCGGTGCAGGCGCTCACGCGGCCGCCGGCCGAGAAGCTCACCGGCCCCGCGCCCACCGACGGCAAGGGCCAGCCGATCGCGCCCAACGACCTCTGGGGCCACGACCACCTCTGGTGGCTGGACCGCATGGTCCGCAGCAACCGCCCGCACGTCGAGCGCATGACCCTCGTCTGGCACGACTGGTTCGCGACGAGCCGCGACGCCACCTCGGCCAGGTGGATGCTGCACCAGAACCAGCTCCTGCGCCGACACGCGCTCGGCTCGTTCCGCGGCCTGCTGCACGGCATCACGAAGGACCCGGCCATGCTCCTGTGGCTCTCGGGCTCCCAGAACAACCGCTGGTCGCCCAACGAGAACTACGCGCGCGAGCTCATGGAGCTCTTCACGCTCGGGGCCGGCAAGGGCTACACCGAGCGCGACGTGCGCGAGATGGCCCGCGCGCTCACGGGCTTCCGCAACGACTGGGACGACGCGGTGGGCGCGGTGCGCTTCCGCTTCGACCCGACGTTCCACGACCGCGGCGTCAAGCGCATCTTCGCCAAGCGCGGGCGCTTCGGCTGGCGCGACGCCTGCGACCTCTGCCTCAAGCACCCCCGCCACCCGGCGTTCTTCGTGCGCAAGCTCTGGGGCGCGTTCATCCCGACGGCGCCGTCGCGCGCCGACCAGCAGGCGCTGGAGCGCCTCTACCGGCGCGACCTGCAGATCCGCCCCGTCGTCGAGGCGATCCTCCGGCACCCCGCGCTCCACACGGGGCCGCGGATGGTCAAGCCGCCGGTCGTCCATGTGGCGGGGATGCTGCGCGCCCGCGGGCGCGGCGTCGACACCGAGGCGTGGTCGTGGCTGTGCGAGACGACCGGCCAGCGCCTGTTCCTGCCGCCCAACGTCGCGGGCTGGGACGAGTCGCGCTGGCTGGACACCGGCACGTTCCGCGGGCGCTGGATGGCCGCCGACCGCGCCATCGGCCCGGCCGTGATCAAGGACGGCGAGTACGCCCAGGAGGCGCCGGGCGAGGCGGTCGCCAAGGCCCTGGCCTTCTGGGGCGACCCGCAGACCTCGCCCGAGACGCGGGCGCGCCTCGAGGCCTTCGTCGCCCGCGCCAACGCCCGCATGGACGCGAAGTGGAAGCGCCAGCAGCACCCCCGGATGGTCCAGAACGCGCTGCGGGTGCTCGTCGTCACCTCCCCCGACTTCCTCACGAGCTAGCCCAGCCATGGCCTCCTCCCACCGCCACTGCCGGGACTTCACCCGCGCGACGCTCCTGCACGAAGCGGCCGCGCGCGCCGGCGCCGGCCTGCCCGCCGTCGAGGCCGGGATGCCGCTGCCCGCGGGCACCGGCCTCAGCCGCCGGCGGTTGCTGTCGCGCGCCGTCGGCGGGGCGCTCGCCGTCTACGGTGCGTCCAGGCTCTCCCCCGCCCTGCTCGACGACGGCATCGCCCACGCGGCGGCCGGCGCCGGCAGCGACAAGGTGCTCGTCTCGGTCTTCCTGCCGGGCGGCGCCGACGCGCTGTCGGTCCTCGCCCCGGTCGGCGACCCGCGCTACCGCCAGCTGCGCAAGACCCTCGCGCTGGAGGGCGACGCGGGCGAGCCCTTCGCCGAGGACCCGCGGCTGCGCTGGCACCCGTCGATGCTGCCCATCGCCCAGCTGCACCGCGAGGGCAAGGTCAGCGTCCTGCCCGCCGTCGGCTACGCGCACCCCGACCAGTCGCACTTCACCTCGCGCCACTTCTGGGAGGTCGGCGCGCTGGACGCCCGCCTGCGCACCGGCTGGCTCGGCCGCGTGCTGGACCTGACCGGCTCGCCCGACAACCCGCTGCAGGGCCTCGCGCTCGGCGCCCGCCTGGCACCGGCGCTGGCTGCCGCGCGCGTCCCGGTCGCCGCCATCGGCTCGCCGCGGGAGTTCGACTTCCACGCCGCCCACGTCTGGGGCGACGTGCGCGACGAGATGCTCGGCGCCATGGCCGAGCTCGGCGCCGCCCATGCCAGCTCACGCGACGGCGCCCTGCGCCAGGCGGGGATGAGCGCGGTGCAGGCCGGCACGCTGCGCGCACAGCTCGCGCCGTTCCGTCCCGCGGACGGCGACGACGACGCGCCGCAGATCGTCGCGCCGGTCCCCTACCCGACCTCCGAGGACGACGAGCTGCCCGAGCGCCTGGCCGCGCTCGCCGCGATGCTGGGCGCCGGGCTGCCGCTGCGCTGCGTCGCGGTCGAGGGCGCCGGCGACTACGACACCCACGACGACCAGGCCCAGTCGCTGGCCGAGAACCTCGCGCTCACCGCGCAGTCGCTCCTGGCCTTCCAGCGCGACCTCGAGGCCCGCGGCCTGGCCGATCGCGTCCTCATCCACGTGTGGTCGGAGTTCGGCCGGCGCGCCGAGGAGAACGGGTCGTCGGGCACTGACCACGGCGCCGCCGGCGTGGGCCTGGTCATCGGGACCCGCGCGGCCGGCAGGCTCGTCGGCGAGTTCCCGGGCCTGGCCAAGCTCGACGAGGACGGCAACGTCCGCGCCACCTCGGACTTCCGCGCCCTCTACGCGACGCTGGCCGAGGGCTGGCTGGGCGTGGACGCCGCCGCCGTCGTCCCCGGCGCCGCCAAGCTCCCGCGCTACGCGGTCCTGCGATGAGGCGCGCGCTCACCCTGGCCGCGATCCTCGCGACCGGTGCCACCGCGGCGACGCCCGCCACGGCCGCCGCCCCCACGCGCCTCGGCGTCGAGGCCGAGGAGTTCCGCTTCACGCTCTCGCGAGGCGTGGTGACGGCGGGCAGCGCCCTGGTGCAGCTGCGCGACGCCGGCGAGGACCCCCACGACCTCGTCGTGCGGCGTCTGGACCGGCGGGGCCGCCCGACGGGCAAGGTCGTCGGCTTCGGCGAGGTGGCACCCGGCGAGGTGCGCGACAAGCGGCTGACCCTCGAGGCAGGCCGGTACCAGCTCGTCTGCACCCTCGCCGGCCACGCCCAGGCCGGCATGCGGGCGACGCTCAAGGTCGTGGCGCGCCGGCGCTGATCATCGCTCCGCTGCGGGCTCGGCGCACCGGGGAGGGCCGGCCCGCGTCGCGCCTGTGATCCCGGTCACACCGGCGTCGCGAGCGCGGGCGTAGCTTGCCGCCCGCGATGCCGCCGGAGACCACGAGACGCCGGCGCAGCACGCTCGCGGCGAACCCGGTCCTCGTGGGCGCCGTCACGACCCTCGTCGTGGTCACCGCGGTGTTCCTCAGCTGGGGCGCCAACCAGGGGCTGCCGTTCGTCCCGAGCTACGAGTTCCGCGTCGTCGCGCCGACCGGCGCCCGGCTGGTGGTCGGCAACGACGTGCGCGAGGGCGGCGAGCGCATCGGGGTCGTGCGCGACGTCGAGGTCGTCCGCACGCCGCGCGGCTCGCGGGCCGAGGTGACCCTCGCCATCGACGCCGGCGCGGGCCCGCTGCCGGAGGACTCGACCGTGCTGGTGCGCCCGCGGTCGGCCCTCGGCCTGAAGCACGTCGACGTCGTGCGAGGCCGGGCCCGCGCGACGCTCCCCGCCGGTGCGACGATCCCCGTCGACGCCGGGGCGGTCCCGCCGGAGCTCGACGAGTTCTTCTCGATCTTCGACGAGCCCACGCGGGAGGACGTGCGCACGAACCTGACGACGGGTGGTCCGGGGTTCGCGGGTCGCGGAGTGGACCTCAACCGGACGCTGGCGGCGCTGCCGCAGCTGCTGGGCGACCTGGTGCCGGTCATGCGCACGCTCTCGGACCCGGAGACCGATCTGCGGGGCTTCGTGCGCGAGCTGGCTGATGCGGCGCGCGTGGTGCGTCCGGTGGCCGAGGACCTCGCGGGGGGCTTTCGGTCGGGCGCGCAGGTCTTCGAGGCGGTCTCGCGCGATCCGCAGGCGCTGCGCGAGACGATCGCCGAGTCGCCGGCGACGTTGCAGGCGGGCATCGACTCCTTCGGCGAGCAGCGGCCGTTGCTGCGTCAGCTGGCCTCGATCTCCGACGAGCTGCAGGGCACCGCGCGGGAGATCCGTGCCTCGGCGCCGACGCTGGGTCGTGCGCTGGGCGCCGGCACCGCGGTGCTGCCCGACACGCCGGCCTTCAACGAGCGCCTGGAGACGACGTTCAGCTCGCTGCGTGAGCTGGCGGGCGCGCCGACGACGAACCTGACGCTCGCGGGCCTGGGCTCGACGCTGGAGACGCTGAACCCGACGCTGCGCTGGGTCGGCCCGCACATCACGGTGTGCAACTCCTGGAACCTCTGGTGGACGTTCCTCTCGGACCACCTCAACGAGCAGGTGCCGACCGGGACGCTGCAGCGCATCCAGGTCAAGCTCGCCGACCCGGCGCAGCCGAACTCGCCGCAGCTCTTCGGTGCGACCCTGCCGGCCAACGGCGGTCCGCTGGCCTCGCCGCTGGGCGAGCTCACCGGCCAGCCCGCCTACTACCACGAGCAGCACTACGGCCGGGCGGTCGACGAGGAGGGCAACGCCGACTGCGAGTCGGGCCAGCGCGGCTACCCCAACCGGCTCACCAACGACGCGCTCGTGCCGTCGTCGTTCCAGATCGCCACCGCCTCGCGCACCCCCGGCGACCAGGGCCCCACCGCCACCGGCAAGCCGCGCGTGCCTGAGGCCCAGACCTTCGCGGCCGAGCCCGAGGGGCTGTCGCCTCCGGCCCTGCCCTAGGGCCTAGGCACCCTCGAGGACGTCGAGCGTCCACGGCCCGCGATCGCGCGCGGGCGCGACCAGCTCGGCCTCGATGCCGGCGGCCGCCGCGACCTGCGCGACGTGGCGCGGCGTGCGCACGGCGCGGCGGGTGCGCAGCAGCTCGCGCGCCACGTCGCCGCGCGAGGCCTTGGCCATGTGGGTGATGACCTGCCGCCGGCCGTCGGCGTGCACCCGGAAGGCCCGCACCTCGACGAGCGCCGCCGCCCGCGGGCGCCAGACCGCGGCGTACGAGCCCGAGCGGCAGTCGACCACGAGCTCGCCGTCGCGGTCCCGCGAGGCCAGCGCCTCGGCGACCGCCGGTCGCCACAGCGCGGCCAGCCCGGTGCGCAGGCGTGGCACCTGCTCGCCGATGGGCAGCTTGTAGTGCGGGATGCGGTCGTCGAGGCGCACGAGGCCCCACAGCCCGCTGGCGACGAGCAGCTGCTCCCGCGCACGGCGCCGCGCCGCCGCGGTGAGCGACCCCGCATCGAGCCGGTCGAACAGCACACCCGTGTAGACCTCGGCCGCCGGCGCGGCGGGCGCCTCGAGCAGGCCACCGCCGATCGCCCGCAGCACGGTGCGTCGCACGTCGCCCAGCTCCGCGGCGAACGCCAGCGCGTCGAGGTCCACCGGATCGCCGGCGGGCGGCCGGGCCTTGCCCTCGGAGGGCGGCAGCAGGAGCAGCACGGCCGGTCAGTCCTCGCCGGGGCGCCGGCGCACGAGGAAGCGGACGAGGTGCTCGAGCAGCAGCGTGCCACCCGGGTCGCGCAGCTCGCAGCGCAGCGCGATGACGCCGCGGCCGTCGTCGCGCAGCCGCTGCTCGGCGACGGTGGCGGTCCCGATCAGCGGGACGCCCGGGCGCACCGGTGCCCGCATCCGCAGCCCGTCCGCGCCGAGCCCGGCGATGACGGCCGTCCGCAGCACCACCGCGTCGGCGACCAGCCGCGTCACGACGGCGAGGCTGTGCAGCCCGCTGGCGACGAGCTCCCCGAAGGGCCCTTCGGCCGCCGCGCGGTCGTCGAGGTGGAAGGGCAGCGGGTCCCAGTCGCGGGCGAAGGCCTTGACCTCGTCGGCCGTGAGCGTCCGCTCCCCGAGGTCGAAGCGGCGCCCGACCTCCAGGTCCTCGGCGAACCAGCGCGCGCTCATGCGTCCACCCGGGCCGCCGCGTGCTCGGCCACGAGCGCGAGCTTCTCGGCCCGCGACAGCGCCTTGATCCGTGCCTCCTCGCGCAGGGCGGCGCGCATGTCCTGCACCGGCCACCACGCCGCGAGCTCGACCGGCAGCCGGGAGCGGGTGTAGCGGGCGCCCTTGCCCGCGGCGTGGGCGGCCACCCGGCGCTCGAGGTCGGTCGTCCAGCCGCAGTACAGCGAGTCGTCGGCGCGGCACCACAGGAGGTAGACGACGGGCGCTGGGGGCTCCGGCACCAGCCCGATCTTGGCGTGCGAGCCGGACGTCGGCGTTCGAAACCCGGACATGTGTCGGGTCTTGGACGCCCGTCCGGTCAAAGGCCGGGCCCGACCGCCCGACCACCTAGAGCACATGGAGGACCGTCCCACCCCGCCCCTGACCCCCGATGAGCTGCGGGCGGCCGACCTCCTGTTCGACCTGCTCACCACGGAGCGCGACGGCCCCGAGGGCGGCCCTGACGCCGACGTGGTGCCGTTCGCGCCCCGCCCCGACGGCGCACCGAAGCGCGCCGACAAGCCGCGCCTGCGTGGCCCGCGCTTCCTGCGGATGCGCCCGCTGGGCGCCTAGAGGTCGACGACGCGCAGGCCGGGCAGCCGGCGCGCGAGCGCGTCGGCGAGCACCCGGCGGTGGCAGCACGCCGGGTCCTCCTCGAGGCACATGAGCGCCGTGCGCGGCCCGTCGCCGGCCAGCTCCTGCGCCAGCGCGTCGAGCTCGTCGTCGGCCGTCGCCTCGACGTGGCGCTCGAACGCGGCGGCGCCCTCCGCGACCTTGCCGGTCTTGTAGAGGTGGCGCAGGTCGGGCGGCGTGCCGAGCGCGCGGCGGTGCTCGTAGGCGATGCCGTGCTCGCCCAGGAGCTGGCCGAGTCGCGTCTTGGACATGCCCGGCCGGCGCGACTGCGGCCGGAAGCGCACGTCGATGAGCCGCTGCACGCCCGCGGCCTCGAGCTCGGCCACCAGGGCGCCGGGCAGCAGCCGTTCGTAGCCGATGGTCCACACGGTCGCCACGCACGCGACCGTAGCGCGCGTCCCGCCGGCGGCTTACGCTGCGCCGCGTGTGGGCTCGCCTCGTCCGTCTCGCCGCGCCGCTGGCGCTCGTCTGCGCGCTCGCGGGCTGCGGGGACGGCAGCAGCGAGGTCGACGAGGAGCCGCTCGTCGTCGCGACCAACGACCGGCCGTCGCCCGGCTCGGGCCAGGGCGGCCTGCCGCAGGGCACCGTGCGCATCGCGGTCGTCACCCACGGGCAGGCGTCGAGCCCGTTCTGGGCGATCGTGCGCAACGGCGTCGAGTCGGCGGCCCGCCAGATGGACGTCCAGGTCGACTACCGCGCGCCCGACACGTACTCGCTGCCGCGGATGGTCGCGCTCGTCGACCAGGCGGTCCGCAGCCGGCCCGACGCGCTGGTGGTCTCGCTGCCCGAGACCGGCGTCGGCCCGGCCATCCGCCGCGCCGTGCGCGAGGGCATCCCGACGGTCACCATCAACTCCGGCAGCGACGACGCGCGCAAGCTCGGCGTCCTGGTCCACGTGGGCCAGCCCGAGGACCGTGCCGGCCTCCTGGCCGGTCGCCGCCTCGCGAGGTCCGGGGTGCGCCGCGCGCTGTGCGTCAACCAGCAGGTCGGCAACCTCGGGCTCGACGCCCGCTGTCGCGGCCTGGCGCAGGCGATGCGCGAGGCCGGCGGGCGGTCGTTCGTCGTGCCGGTCGACGACCAGGCGCCCACGGCCGACGACGACATCCGCACGGCGATCCGCACCCGCCGGGCCGACGGCGTCCTGGCGATGAACGCGACCTCCGGCATCGCCGCCGCCGAGGCGGTCAAGGCGTCGGGAAGCGACGTGGAGGTCGGGACGTTCGACCTCGGGCCCGACGTCCTGGGCCTCGTCCAGCGTGGTCAGATGGCCTTCGCCGTCGACCAGCAGGCCTACCTCCAGGGCTACCTGCCGATCGTCCTGCTCGCCCAGCGCGCGCGCTACGGCCTGTTCCCGGCGCAGGAGGGCGTCCTGCCGACGGGGCCGCGGTTCGTCACCCGCGAGGACGCCGGTCAGGCGCTCGAGCTCAGCCGGCGCTCCATCCGCTGAGCGCTGTCCTGATCATTTCGGACTCAGGCGCACCGGGATCCGGGCCGATCACCAGGAGGTGAGCTCCCACCTCCCCACCCCGGATCGCACCGCGGAGCGCGCGCTGGACGCCGCTCGCCCGCTCCTGCTCGACAGCGGCAACCCCGCGTTCGTCGCGGTCGCCGTCCCCCACGAGGGACGTCCGGTGCTGGCGCCGATGGTCGTCGCCAACGCGCCGGCCGCCACGCGCGGGGCGACCGTCCTGGGCGACCAGGTCCCCGGCAGCACCGTGGTGGTGGTCGGCTGTGCCCGCCAGGGCTCGCACCTGCGCTTCACCGTCCGCGACACCCGCGGCGACGCGTTGCGCCTCGACCGCCTCGAGGAGCGCGAGCGGCCGATCGGCGAGATGCCGCTGGTCTAGTCGGTCCACGGCGCGACCCCGCCCACCAGGGCGCTGAGCTGCGCGCCGTGCACGAGGGCGGCCGGCGAGGGGTCGGCGGCCGCGGCGGCCCGCAGGCGCTCGAGCGCCAGCGACGGCGGGCCCCCCACCACGACGACGTTGCCGCCGCGCCGGGCGCGGACCGTCGGCCCGGCGCCGAGCGCGGCCACCGTCGCGAAGTGCTCGGCCAGCGCCGCCGCCACCGCGCGGACGTCGTGCAGCGGCGGGACGTCGACGACGTTCACCGCGACGACGCCGTCCGGGCGCAGCACGCGGCGGACGTCGGCCACGGCCTCGCGGGTCACGAGATGGCGTGGGACGCGGGCGCCGACGAAGGCGTCGACCAGCACGGCGTCCAGCGTGCCCTCCGCGCGCCGCGCCACCGCGGCCCGACCGTCGCCCACCCGGACGCGGAGCCCCGCTGTCCGGCGCAGGCCGAGGTGACGGCGGGCGACCTCGAGGACGGCGGGGTCGGCCTCGACGACCTCCTGGCGCATGGCGCGCCCACCCGCTCCCGCCGCGAGGGCGCGGGCGAGGGCGCAGGCCGCTCCACCGACGTGCAGGACGTCGCGCGCGCCGGCCACCTCGACGAGGTCGCGCAGCCGCCGCAGGTAGTCGAACTCGACGTGGCGCTCGTCGGCGAGGTCGACGTACGAGGCCTCCATGTCGTCCTGGAGCAGCAGCCGCCCGCCCGGCCGCCGCGGGTCGGAGAGGACGACGAGGCCGCCCTCGCGGGCGAGCTCCTCGGGCTGGGCGCGCCGGCGGGCCATCGAGCGGTCGCGGAGGCTAGCCTCGCGCCCGTGGAGGACGACCAGCTCGCCGTGGCCCTGGCCGACGCGGCCGACGCCGTCACCGTCGCGCACTTCGCCCACGCCGCGCCGGCGGCCGGGGTCGTCCACAAGGCCGACCGCTCGCCGGTCACCGCCGCCGACCACGAGGCCGAGGCGGCGCTGCGCGGGCTGCTGGCCCGCCACCGGCCGGACGACGCGGTCCTCGGCGAGGAGCAGGGCGGCGCCGACGACCGGCCGGCCCGGCTGTGGCTGCTGGACCCGGTCGACGGGACGCTCTCCTTCGCCCGCGGCATCCCGGTGTGGGGCACGCTCGTGGCCCTCGAGCGCGACGGCGTGCCGGTGCTCGGCATGGTGTCGGCGCCCGTGCTCGGGCGCCGCTGGCGCACCACCCGCGACGGGGTCGTGACGCGGCTGCCCGACGGGACGGAGCGGCCGGCGCGGGTCTCGGCCGCCACGACGCTGGACGGCGCGCTCGCGGGCTGCTCGAACCCCGGCGGCCTGGGCGACCCCGAGCGCCGCGCGGCGGTCGTGGCCCTCGGCGACCGCGCGCAGTGGGTGGCGGGGTTCGAGTCCTTCTGGGGGCCGGTGCTCGTGGCCGAGGGCGCGCTCGACGTCGCGGTGCTGCCGGAGGGCGAGCGCTGGGACGTGGCGCCGCTGCGGGCACTGGTCGAGGCCGCGGGCGGGCGCTGCACCGCGCTGGACTTCGGCGCCCGGACGGGACGCACGGGCGCGGTCTTCTCCGCGCCCGGCGTCCACGACGAGCTGCTCGCCGCGCTGGGCGCCGCGGGCTAGCCCATGGCCTCGCCGAGCCCCGAGCGTGACGGCGGGCCGTCGTGGTCGGGGTCGACGATCATGGTGTGCACGCCGCCGTTGAGGCCGTGCACGCGGATGATCGGCTCAGGGAACTCCCGCGCGTGGTTGCGCGCGTCGGCGATCGCGTCGTCCTGCGTGTCGTGCTCGGAGATCGACGCGGGGTCGCCCTCGTAGCGGACGAGCCAGCGGCCGGACTGCGGCACGACCTCGAGGTGGGCCATGGCTAGCGGCCCCCGCCCAGGACCTCGGAGCGGCGGGTGGCGTCGGCCTCCTCGTGGGCGCGCGCGAAGCGCTCCTCGTCGGGGGCGGTGCGCGGCTCGTCTGGCGGGCTGTCGCGATGCGCGTCGTCGTGGCGCGAGGTGTTGAGCTCCTTCGACGCCCACCCCAGCGAGGCGAGCTCGTGCGCCACGGCCTGCGACAGGAAGCTCTCGCCGCCGGTCTGCGCGAGCTCGAGCGGGTCCTCGCCGCGCTCGGCCCGCAGGGCGTTGACCACCTCCTCGGCGCGCTTCCAGCTCAGGGCGACGTGCGTGCCGTCGGCGTGCGCCGACCGGTGCCAGGTGCGGCCGGCGAGGCCTCGGTACAGCTGGCCCGCGAAGTCGGCGTCGACGAGGCGGTCGCCCAGACGGCGCAGGTCGGCCTGGAGGGTGCGCTCGAGCTCCTCGGGGGTGACGGTCGGCTCGGTCATGTGCCAGCGGTACCCGAGCCTGCGCGCGCCACCACCCCCGGCGGTCCGCGCGAGCTACAACGGGAGGCATGGAGGACGACGTCCGGGCCCTGCTGACCGAGACGAGGACGTGGGCCGTGGTGGGCCTGTCGCCCGACCCGTGGCGCGACTCGCACCGCATCGGCAAGCTGCTGCAGGACCGCGGCTTCCGGGTCATCCCGGTCACCCCGAAGGCCGACGAGGTCCTGGGCGAGCGCGCCTACCCCACGCTCGCCGACGTGCCGGAGCCGATCGACGTCGTCGACGTCTTCCGCCGCTCCGACCAGGCCGGCGCGCACGTCGACGAGGCGATCGCCGTGGGTGCGAAGGGCGTCTGGCTGCAGCTCGGGGTCATCGATCACGACGCCGCGCAGCGGGCGCGGACCGCCGGGCTGCGGGTCGTCATGGACCGCTGCCCGGCGATCGAGCTCCCTCGCCTCTAGGGGGTGGAAGGTGCCAGGCACCTTCCACCCCCTCCCACCTCGGCGCTAGCGCTTGCGGCGCTCCTTCACGCCGGCCGCGGCCTGCTGGAGGCGGGCGGCCTCGTCCTCGGTGCGCAGCGCGTCCTCGCGCTCGCGCAGGGCCTTGTCGCGGTCCTCGAGCTCACTGAGGCGCGCCTCGCGGTCGCGGGCCTTCGCGGCCTCCTTGGCGCGCTGCTCGGCCTCGCGGGCGGCGTCCTTGCGCTGGGCCTCGGCGCGGCGGGCGCGCTGGGTCTTCTCCTCGCGCTCGGCCTGGGCCTCCTCGCGGACCTCCTCGGCGGTCGAGCGCAGCCGCAGCGCGCGCTCGCGCTCGTCGGCGGCCTCGCGACGGCGGGCGGCGTCCTCGCGGATCGCCCCGTCGCCCATCAGCCGTCCGGCGACGTCGCGGACCGTGGCGTCGAGGCGGTCGACCGCGAGGTCGGCCGCGCCCGGGTCCTCACCGCGGCGCACGACGCGTGCGGCGGTGCTCCAGGGGATGCGCGCGACGCGCAGCGAGGCGTCGACGGCGACGCGCGGCAGCAGGCGGACGAGGCTCATCGCTCGCCCTCCAGCGCCGCGGCGCGCTCCTCGGCCAGCCGGGCCTCGCGTTCGATGCGGGCCGCGTCGGCCTCCTCGGTCGCCGCGTCGCGGCGCGCCTCGGCCTCGGCCTTGCGCCGGTCCTCCTCGGCGGCCTGCTCGCGCTCGGCGGCGCGGGTCTCGGCCTCGAGGCGCTCACGCTCGGCCTGCGCCTCGGCCTGACGGGCCTCGACGTCGGCCTGCTGCTCCTTGCGGGTGGCCTCGGCGTCGCGCTCGAGCGCTTCGCGCTCGGCGTCGGACGCCGCCTCCTGGAGGCGGCCCTCACGCTGGAGGTCCTGGTCGCCCGCCAGCGAGCCGGCGACGGCCTTCACCTTGCCTGCAACCTTGCCGGCGAGCCCGCCGGCGGTGCGCTCTTGGTCGGTCATCGGGTTCGACGTACCCGCTCGTCAAGGCCCTCGCACGCCCCCGGACATGCATCACACAAGCCGGGCGCGGGGCGCTACCGTGGAGGGCCTCGACCGACCGCCCACGTGGTCAGGGACGCCGCTTCGTCGGCCCCCAACCCGGGTGACGCACCGGCCTCGTGCCGGTGGCCCGCCCCGGGGACCTCGAGTGTCACGCCGCCCAGGCAGACACACGCAAGTCCTGGGACGTAGGAAGTCAGTGGTGGTCGCTGAGCGAGACGTCCCCGGGCGGGCCTGCGTGGCCCGCCCGGCCAGGCGTCCTCACCGCCGCGGTCGCGACCGCGCCGCGCCCGCGTAGGCGCCGCCGCGGACCTCGTTGACGAAGCCGACCGGCTCGATCCCGCCGCCCGTCGCCTCGTTCGTGAAGGCCAGCGGCTCGTCGCGGTGCAGCTCCTCGCCCACGTCGAGCCGGCCGATCGGCTGCCACGGCCCCCGGGGCGTGGCGACCCGCAGCTCGAGCGCCAGCGCTCCGCGCGCCGCCGTCGCGCGCAGCTCGTCGAGGTCGCCGGCGGCGTCCTCGTCGGGCGCGGCGAGCGGCCGGGCGCCGAAGACGACGGTCCGCCCCACCACCCGGAACGGCGTGACCGTCGAGTACGTCTTGGCCAGGTGCGAGCGGCCCCAGAAGAAGACGTGGCGCAGCACCGGGGCCTCCCCGGTCGCCGTCAGCAGCAGGTCCTGGTGCTCGCCGGGCCCGTACGCGTCCGGGACCTTGATCGCCAGCGAGAGGATCTCCGGCAGCGGCTCGGGCAGCCCGAAGCCCCGCGAGAAGCGCACGACGGCGTCGTGCTCGGCCGGGTCGCCGAACAGCGTCGTGCCCGGCAGCGGCCGTCCCTCGACGACCAGCCGGGCGCGGAACGCCACGCCGGCCGGGTGCAGCGGCCGCGTGCCGAAGGTCCGGGCCAGCGCGCCGAAGAGCGCGCTCGCGCCGGCACGGGCGACGGGCGTCAGGACGGGAGGCTCCACGTCGTCCTGGCTACCCGGCCAGCCGGGCGCCTACGATGGGCCGATGGGGCGCGTGGAGTCGGTCAACGTCGGGCGGGCGGCACAGATCGGCGTGCGCCGCGGGCGTCCGGTGATGAGCGGCATCGGCAAGGCGCCGGTGACCGGGCGCGTCGCCGTCGGCCCCGAGGGCCTGGAGGGCGACCAGCAGGCCGACCGCCGCGTCCACGGCGGTCCCGACAAGGCGGTGTACGCGTACGCCGCCGAGGACCTGGCGGCGTGGGCACACGGCCTCGACCGGCCCCTCGCGCCGGGCGCCTTCTTCGGCGAGAACCTCACGACGTCCGGCCTCGACCTCGCGCAGGCGCGCATCGGCGACCGCTGGGCGGTGGGCTCGACGCTCCTCGAGGTCTGCCAGCCGCGCATCCCCTGCTTCAAGCTCGGCCTGCGCTTCGAGGACCCGAAGATGCTCAAGCGCTTCGCGCAGGTCCGCCTCCCGGGGGCCTACCTGCGGGTGCTCGAGACGGGTGACGTCGGGGCGGGCGACGCCGTGCAGGTCGTCGAGCGCCCCGACCACGAGGTGACGATCGCGCTGCTGTTCGAGGGGATGCTCCACGACCACGCGCTGCTGCAGCAGGCCGTCGCGGCGCCCGCGCTGCCCGAGCCGCTGCGCGCCTGGATCCTCAGCGAGGCCGCGTGACCCGCGTCCCCGGCGACCGCGCCGGCACCGACGAGCTCCTGCGGGCGCTGCACCGCCGGCTGCTCAGCCACGTCCTGCACGCCGACGAGGGCGACCTCGACGACCCGTGGGAGGACCCGACCGAGCGCGGCGGCCTCGTCCTGCTGTGCGACGGCGACCCCACGTGCGGGACGCTGCTCCAGCTCGAGGCGCCCGACCCCGACGACCACCGCGTGGCCCACCTCGCCCGCTGCGCGACCACCGAGGTCATCGCCCAGTCGCCGGTGGCCGTCGCGGTCGCCGTGACGCTCAAGGCGATGCCCGATCCGCACGAGACCGTCGTCGTCGTCGCGGCGCACCGCGACGGCCCGGTCCTGGCCAGCGCGATGCAGGCCGTGCCGACCTCCGACGGCGTCCTCGCGCCGGGGCCGGTCGTCGAGCTCGACGAGGTGGCGCGCGAGCTGCCCGCGACGCTCCTGCGGGCGCTCCAGGCCGCCTAGCTGGCCTGGTAGAGCAGGAAGCCGGCGACCGCCGCCACGGCGCACACGCCGGCCACGACGCCGAGCACGACCTTCTCGCGCGTGCCCATCCCGCCGGCCTTCTCCTGCGCGGCGGCGGCCTTGTCGAGGATCTCGTCCAGCGCCCGCGCCGCCCACGCGAACTCGAGCGACAGGATCGCCAGCCCGATCGGGATGACGAGCAGCGCCGGCCCCGGGAGCACGAGCATCGCCAGGCCGCCCAGCAGGACGGTGAAGCCCGCGACGAGGAACGCGCCGCGGTAGATGATCCCGTGGTCGCGGTGGCTCTCGCGGCGGTCCTGCAGCCGGCGGACGATCGCCGGCGGCTCGCGCTTGTCCGACTCGCGCTCGTCGCCGGCCGGGACCTCGGTGCTCATGGGCCCATCATGCCCGGGCCGCCGAGCGGGCGCCAGGTCTGGCGCCCGCTCGTGGCCAGGGCCTTGACTAGCCCTTGACGTCGGTCACGGCGCGGGCGGCGTTCACGATGCCGTCGCCGTAGAACCCGTTGCGCGTCGGCAGCCCCTCGCACGTCGCGGTGTACGGCTCGTCGAGGTCGGGGTAGTCGAGCGTGCGCGGCGTCGGGCACGGGGTGTCGACCGCCGTGCGCAGCAGCCGCTGCTCGACCCGATCCGGGTCGGCCGTCACGCCGCCGTGCCGGCGGTCGCGCCGGCCCTCCTGCGCGATGATCAGCGCCGCGACGCCGACCGCGTGGGGCGCGGCCATCGAGGTGCCCTGCAGGTACTGGTAGTAGCTGCACGGGCCGCCGGTGCAGTCACGCACGACGAACGGCGTGTTCGGCGTGCCGTCGTCGTCGATCTCGCCGTTGGCCCGCGCCAGCGCCTCGGGGTACGGGGCGAGGATCGTGTTCGTCGGCGACAGGTAGCGGTCGGTGCCCGGGAAGTCCCGGCGGTCGCCGCCCGGCGCCGACACGTCGGCCTGCTCCACGCCGTAGTCGGAGTAGTAGGCCTTGCGCCCGCTCGGGCCGACCGAGGTGACGCCGATCACGCCGTCGGCCTCGGTGGGCATCGACTTGCAGCGGTTGTCGATCGTCCGGTCGTACGCGGCGTCCGGCGGGTAGTCCGGCGAGCTGTCGTCGAACGTCGGCCGGCCGAGGTCGGTGTTGCCGTTGCCCTCGGCGGCGATGAGCGTCACGCCGTGTCGCCGCGCGTAGTCCAGCGCGCGCTGCGTCGCGGTGAGGATCGTCCGCTGCTGGGCCTGCGCCTCGGGCGAGTCCGCCGGGTTGTTGCGGCAGTTGTAGAGCCAGGGGTCGATGTAGAACGACATGTTCACGACGTCGATCCCGTTGTCACCGGCGTAGGTGAGCGCGTTGACCACCGGCTGCAGGAAGAAGTAGCCGGAGTCCTGGCCGGCGCGCAGGTTGACCAGCGACACCTTCGGCGCGACGCCGCCGATGCCCACGCCGTTGAGCGGCGAGCCGATCGTGCCGGCGACGTGCGTGCCGTGGCCGTCCTCGTCGACGTCGGCCGGGTCGGTGCAGGACCCGTCGGGGTCCGAGGCGCACGAGCCGTCGATCACGGGGTCGTCCACGGTGAAGTTCCGCGACAGCTGCGCGTCGAAGTTCGGCGCGATGTCCGGGTGCGAGCCGTCGATGCCGGTGTCGATCACGCCGACCCGGACGTCGTGGCTGCCCTGCTGCGTGGCGTAGGAGCCCGACGCGTCGGCGTCGATCATGTCCATGTCCCACTGCAGCGGCGTCAGCGGATCGGCGAGCGGGCCGGCCGGCGCGAGGCTCGGCGCGGCGACGCCCGGCGCCTGCCGGGCGAGGCGGGCGGCCTCCATGCGCTCGACCTCGCGGCGCTGGGCCAGCTGGGCCTGGTCGGCCGGGGCCTTGCCCACGGCACGGTCCGTCGCGGCGCCGGCGACGGCCTTGGACTTGACGGCCTCGTCCGCGAACGACGCGTTCGTGGACGTCACCGTCGCGACGCCGACGGCGTCGTTGAGCTGGACGACGCGGCCGCCGGCGCGCTCGATGGCGGCGCGGCCGGCGCTGGCGCTGGCGTCCTGCTGGAGCACCACGACGTACGTGCGCTCCTGGCGCTCGGCGGCGGGTGCGGCGGTGGCCGCGGCGCCGAGGACGCAGGTGGCCGTCGCCAGGCAGGCGACGGCGCGGGTGAGACTGGGCAACTGCTCTCCTCCGAAGGGGTGGTCAGGAAGACTGACCACCCATGCCCAGAGCTCGCCCCCACTGAAACACGGAGCCTCGGGGGTCGGACGCCCCGCGTGACGCCTCTTGCATGCATGTCATGCACGAGGCGTCACGCACGCGCCCCCGGACCGCCCGCGGAGACCACGAACGCGCCGCGCCCCCTCCCGGCCCCTACCCCGCCACGAACGCCCGCGGCATCGCCAGCAGCTCGTAGGTGCAGGTGCCCGACGCGATCGCCGGGTCGGCGTCGGCGATCGCGCGCGCCGCGTCCTCCTGGTCGGCGAGGACCAGCGCGACGCCCCACGGGCCCTTCGGGTCCATGACGAGGCCGAACGCGTGGACCTCGCCGGCGGCGAGGCGCTCGTCGAAGTACGCGGCGTGACGGCCCATGGCCCCCGCCTCCTCCTCGGTCATGGTCATCGCGAAGTCCGGCCGCGGGGGCAGCAGGCGGTACAGGTAGGCGTGGCGCTCCATGGAGCGTAAGTGTACACTGACCGTAAGTGATGGCGAACGGAGCGGAGATGATGACCGCGCTCGGGGACCCGACGCGGCAGGCGATCCTCGACCGCCTCGTCGACGGGCCGCGGCCCGTCGGCGAGCTGGCGGCCGAGCTGCCGGTCAGCCGCCCCGCGGTCTCCCAGCACCTCAAGGTCCTCAAGGAGGTCGGCCTCGTCGTCGACCGCCAGGAGGGCACGCGCCGGCTCTACCAGGGCGACCCCGCCGGCCTGGCGACCCTGCGCGCGTACCTCGACGGGTTCTGGGGCCGCTCGCTGGCCGCGTTCAAGGACGTCGCCGAGGAGGAGCAGGACTGATGCAGCAGGCCGTGGACGCGGTGCGCCGGGAGGTCGTCGTCGACGTCTCCCAGGAACGCGCCTTCGAGGTCTTCACCGGGCGGATGACGACGTGGTGGCCCGCCCACCACCACATCGGCCAGGCGCCGATCGAGGACGTCCTCGTCGAGCCGCGCGAGGGCGGGCGCTGGTACACCCGCCACACCGACGGCAGCGAGACCTCGACGGGCTACGTCGACGTCTGGGAGCCCCACGACCGCGTCGTCCTCACCTGGCAGATCACCGCCGACTGGCGCTACGACCCCGGCCTGCGCACGCTGGTCGAGGTGCGCTTCGTCGCCGAGGCGCCCGGCCGCACGCGCGTCGTCCTCGAGCACCGCGGTCTGGAGGCCTACGGCGCCCAGGCCGAGCACATGCGCCAGACCTTCGACGCGCCCGACGCCTGGGAGGGCACGCTGGCCGCCTTCGCCGGCGCCGTCGCCGCCTAGGGCGCGAGGCGCTCGACGGTCCAGCCCTCGCCGGTCAGGCGGAAGCGCAGCCGGTCGTGCATCCGGTCGGGACGGCCCTGCCAGACCTCGACCGCGTCGGGCACGAGGCGCAGCCCACCCCAGTGCGCGGGCCGCTGCACCGGCGTCCCCTCGGGGAAGCGCGCCGCCGCCGCGGCCAGGAGCTCGTCGAGCTGCGCGCGCGACGCGACGACCTCGGACTGCGGCGAGGCCACCGCCCCGAGCTGGGACCCACGCGGGCGCGACGCGAAGTACGCATCGGAGTCCTCGTCGCTCACCGGCTCGACGATCCCCGTCGCCAGGACCTGGCGGGCCAGCGGCACCCACGCGATGGTGATCGCCGCCCGCGGGTTCTCCGCGGCCTCGCGGCCCTTGCGCGAGCGGAGGTTCGTGAACCACACCAGGCCGCGCGCGTCCAGGCCCTTGAGGAGGACCGTCCGCGCGCTCGGCACCCCGTCCGCGCTCGCCGTCGCCAGCGTCATCGCGTTGGGCTCGCCGATGCCGCCCTCCACCGCGTCGGCGATCCAGCGCTCGGCCTGCTCGTGCCACGTCGGCGCGAGGTCGGCGACGTCCAGGCCCGCGGTCTCGTAGGCGCGGCGCATGTCCGCCAGTCGTCGAACCGCGCCCTCGTCCCTCAAGGAGGTCATGGATGCGTCGACCACCTGGGAGCCATGTTCGACGAAGTCTCCCCCACCTGGTCGCACCGGCGTGCCGACGACCTGGTGCGCTGGACCGACGAGCACCTGGCCTCGCTGGCCGCCCTCCAGCTGCGGGACCTCGACGACCCCGCCGTCATCCGCACCATCGCCACGCGCGCCCGCGACCTCGCCGAGTGCGCCGAGCGCCTGGAGGCCCTGCGCGGCCATGACGCCGAGGTCGAGCGCGCGGTGGCGCTCCTGCGCGCGCAGCTGCGCCATCTGTGACCGACCGCACGGAGGACGGGAACATCCGTTCGTACCGTGACGTCCGAACCGTGCACGACGACGCCCTCCCCACCTGGACGCAGCGCCGCGAGCAGGACCTGAGCCTCTGGGTCGACGAGCACCTCGCCGCCCTCGGCCAGCTCCAGCTCCAGGACCTCGACGACCCCGCCGTCCTGCGCGCGGTCGCCACCCGGGCCCACGCCCTCGCGGCCTGCGCCGAGCGCCTGCACGCGCTGCGCGGCGGGCAGGCCGAGGTCGGCGGGCTCGTCGCCGCGTTCCGCGAGCAGCTCGCGGACGTCTAGGCCGCCTCGCGCAGGGCCTCGAGCTCGCGGACCGTCGCGAGCCGCTCCAGCGCCCTGCGCTCCAGCGCGCGGACCTCGGGCTGGCGGATGCCCAGCCGCTTGGCCGTCTCCTGCACGCCGACCGGCTGGCCGCCGGCGTCGCCGTCGACGCCGTAGCGCAGGGCCAGCACCTCGCGCTCGCGCTCGGGCAGCGCCTCGAGCGCGCGCTTGACCGCGTCCTCGCGCAGCGAGACGTGGACCTCCTCGTCGGGCTGCGGGCCCTCGCCGGCCAGCAGGTCGCCGAACGAGGCGCCGCCGTCGTCCTCGCCCACCGGGCGGTCCAGCGACGTCACGGTGCGCGCCATGTCGCGCAGCGCCTGGACGTCGTCGAGCTTGAGCTCCGCGCGATCGGCGACCTCCTCGTCGCTCGGGGCGCGGCCGAGCTCGACCGCGAGCTCCTTCTCGGCGCGCTGGAGGCGGCGCTCGCGCTGCAGGACGTTCGTCGGGATCCGGATCGTGCGCTCCTTGTTCTCCATGCCGCGCTGGATCGCCTGGCGGATCCAGTACGTCGCGTAGGTGGAGAACTTGAAGCCGCGGCGCCAGTCGAACTTCTCGGCGGCGCGGATCAGGCCGAAGATGCCCTCCTGGATGAGGTCGAGCAGCGTCATCCCGTCGGTCGGGTAGCGCTTGGCGATCGACACGACCAACGCGAGGTTGGACGTGATCATCCGCTGCTTGGCCTCCTCGTCGCCGTTCTCGATGCGCTTGGCCAGCTCGACCTCCTCGGCGGCGTTGAGCAGCGGGTGCTTGCGGACCTCGCGCAGGAAGAGCGAGAGCGCGTCGGTCGTCGCGCTGGCCATGTCGCCGTTGAGGAACGTGACCGCGGACTTGGTCTTGCCGCAGTCGTCGGCGACCGACAGGCCGCGCTCCACCGCCATGCTCTCGATCTCCCCCTGGGCCTCCTCGTCGAGGTCCAGCCGGGTGATCAGGTCGCTCAGCTCCGAGAGGTTGACGCAGCCGCAGTCCTCGGCGTCGTCCAGCAGGCTGGTGATGGCGGCCTGCGCGCGGTCGTCCGTCAGATCCATCGTCCTGTCCAGCTACCCGCCGCTGGTCCGGGGTCAACCCGTGCGGGCGCGCCCGGCGCGCCGCATCGCGCCCGGCCTGCCCACGTCAGGCCCCGGACTAGGATGGCTCGCGTGGGTCAGGGTCAGCAGGCGATCGAGGTCGTCGGCCTCGAGCGAGCGTTCAAGGGCGGGCTGCAGGCGGTGGCGGGCATCGACCTCGCCGTCGCGCCCGGCGAGGTGTACGGCTTCCTCGGGCCCAACGGCGCGGGCAAGACGACCACGGTGCGGATGCTCGTCACGCTGCTGCGCCCGACGGGCGGCCACGCGCGTGTCGCGGGCTTCGACGTCGTCGACCAGCCCGGCGAGGTGCGCCGGCGCATCGGCGTGGCGCTGCAGGAGGCGGCGCTCGACGGCCTCATGACCGGTCGCGAGCTGCTCGAGCTCCAGGCCACGCTGCACGGCGTCCCGCGCGCCGAGGTGCGCGAGCGCGGCGCCGACCTCATCCGTCGTGTGGGCCTCGAGCAGGCCCAGGACCGCCGGGTCGGGACGTACTCGGGCGGCATGCGCCGGCGCCTGGACCTCGCCATGGCGCTCATCCACCGCCCGCAGGTCCTCTTCCTCGACGAGCCGACCACGGGCCTGGACCCGGTCTCGCGCCTGACGCTGTGGGACGAGGTGCGCCGACTGCGCGACGAGGGCACGACCGTCTTCCTCACCACGCAGTACCTCGAGGAGGCCGACCAGCTCGCCGACCGCGTCGGGATCATCTCCTCGGGACGGATCGTCGCCGAGGGCACGCCCGAGGCGCTCAAGGACGAGGTCGGCTGCGACCACGTCGACGTGACGCTCGTCGACCCGGCCGACCTCGACCGCGCGCGCGACGTGCTGGCGAGCATCGGTGCCCATCGCCCGCCGGGCGAGGGCGCGCACGTGTCGGTCGAGGCGCGCGACGGCGCTGCCGCGGTCGCGCCGATCGTCCGGCTGCTCGACGAGGCGGGGATCGCCGTCGCCGGCCTCGACGTCGTGGAGCCGACGCTGGACGACGTCTTCGTGCAGAAGACCGGCCGCCACCTCGAGGGCGCCGCCGAGCAGCCGCAGGACGCCGCGGCCGTGGCGCCGGCGTGACCCGCGCCACCGTCGCGCTGTGCCTGCGGGCGCTGCGCATGACGATGCGCCGGCCGCAGTTCGTGGCGCCCCTGGTGATCTTCCCGACGCTGCTGCTGGCGGTGAACACGGGCGGCCTGCACCGCACGACCGACCTCCCCGGCTTCCCGCAGGTCGACGGCTTCCTGGACTTCCAGCTCGCGGCCGCGATGACGCAGTCGCTGCTGCTGGGCGGCGTGTCCGCGGGCATCGCCACGGCGCTGGACATCGAGGGCGGGTTCTTCGACCGGCTCGTCGCCTCCCCGGTCCCGCGCGCGGCCATCGTCCTGGGGCGCGTCCTGGCCTCGGGCATCCTCGCCCTCGGCCAGGTCACCTGGTTCCTCGTGATCGGGCTCGTCTTCGGCGCGAGCGTCCAGGGCGGCGTGCCGGGCGTGCTCGTCCTCCTGGCGATCGGCGGGCTCGCCGGGCTGGGCTTCGGGGCGATCGGCGTGCTCATCGCGCTGCGGGCCCGCAACGCCTCGACGGTGCAGGGGATCTTCCCGCTGGTGATGGTCGTCCTCTTCGTCTCCTCGGCGTTCTTCCCCCAGGACCTCCTCGAGGCGCCGGCCGACTGGGTCGCGGCCTACAACCCGCTGAGCTACGTCGCCGACGGCCTGCGCGAGCCGGTGATCGCCGGCGTGACCGCCGGGCCGGTGCTCGAGGGCGTGGCGGCGTCGGGCGGGCTGGCGGTCACCTTCATCGCGCTGGCCGCGCTGGCGCTGCACGGGAGGCTGCGGACCACGTGAACGCCCAGGCGGTCGTGGTCGGCGCGCTCGCCCGGCGGGCGCTCAACGAGGTCCTGCGCGTCCCCGGCGCGGCGATCCCCGGCGTGCTCGCGCCGACGATCTTCCTCATCGGGCTCTCGGCGGTCTTCGGGGAGGCCGCGCAGCAGGCCGCCTACGGCGGCGTGGACTTCACGGACTACATCGTCCCGGTGAGCCTCCTGCAGGGCGCCGCGTTCACCGGCGCGGCCACGGGCGTCAACCTCGCCCGCGACGTCGAGCAGGGCTGGTTCGACCGCCTGCTGGTCTGCCCCGCTCCGCGCGTCACGCTGCTCGTCGGGATCGTCGCGTCGGCGGCGGTGCGGGCGCTGCTGCCGATGACGTTCCTCATCGTCGTGGCGCTGGCGCTCGGCGTCGGCTTCCCGGGCGTGCCCGCGCTCCTGCTCACCGTCGTCCTCGTCATGGGGCTGGCCAGCGCGATCGCCTGCTACGCGATCACCCTGGCGCTGCGCTTCAAGACGCAGGCGGCGGCGCCGCTCATGCAGGTCGTGGGCTTCGCGGGGGTGCTGTTCACGACGGCCTACGCGCCCAAGGAGCTGCTGGCCGGCTGGCTGGAGGTCGTCGCCACGGTCAACCCGGTCACCCTGGTGCTCGAGGGCGTGCGCCAGGGCTTCGTCGGCGACGTCACCTGGCACGACACGTGGCCGGCGCTCCTGGCCGTGCTCGGCCTGTGCGTCGCGCTCGGGGCGCTGGCGCTGCGCGGGATGCGACGCGTCGGCGTCTAGGCCGCGTCGCGCGTCTGCTGGGCGACCCACCCGAGGTAGGCGGCCGAGCCGCCCGTCACCGGGACCTGCAGGACCTCGGGGACGTCGTAGCTGTGGCGCTCGACGACGAGGGCCTCGAGGGCTTCGTACAGGTCGGCGCGCGTCTTGAGGAGGACGAGGTGCTCGGGCTCGCGCTCGAGCGCTCCCTGCCAGACGTACGTGCTCTCGATGGCCAGGACCTGCCCGCAGGCGGCCAGCCGGGCCTCGACCGCGGCCTGCGCCACGCTCAGCGCCTCCTCGCGGCTGGCGGTCGTCGTCATCACGATGCAGGGGTCGCCCATCGCGGCGACCCTACGGCCTGCGGGCTAGCGCCTGGCCGAGGAGCGCTTCGCGGCCTTCTTGGCCACGGCGCACCGGCGCACCTTGCGCTTCTTGCCGTTGACCCTCTTGACGACGGTGCGGCAGGTGCGCTTCGTCGAGGACCTCTTGGCCTTCGGCGCCTTCGTGGACGTCGTGGCCGGGCGGCTGGTGGTCGTCGGCGTCGACTGGCGCTCCTGGCCGGCGACGTCGTTGCGCGGCGTCGGGGCCGGGGCGGCGCCGCTGCGCGTGCCGTACTCGGTGACGTACGTGGCGGCGGCGCCGCTCACGAGCGACGGGGCACCGTCGGCGATGCCGATCCCCACCTCGGTGAAGACGCCGTTGAGGAGGTTCGCGCGGTGGCCCGGGCTGTCCATCCAGGCCTGGACGACCTGGGCGGGCGACCCGGTGCTGCCCTCGCCCCAGGCGAGGTTCTCGCCGACCTGCCAGGCCGGCGTCGTCGTGTAGCCCTTGAGGCGGTCGAAGAGCGACGAGCCGTCGATGCCGGTGTGGGAGAAGAACCGCTTGAGGACCATCTCCACCGCGTAGAGACGCGCGGGCTGCTCGAGCTCGGCGGGCCCGCGGGAGACGGGGCCGACGCCGTTGGCCGCGCGGCGCTCGTTGATGAGGCAGAGGGTCGCGTCGGGGGCGTTCGCGCTGAAGGCCGGCGTGCCCGGCAGGACGTCGGCGTTGGGGCAGGACGCTGCCGCCGCGGTGCCCGGCAGGGCCAGGGCGGCGACGGCGGTCAGGGTGGCGAGGGGCGGCAGGGTGAGTCGCACGGCACCCGCTGTGGTCGGCCGCCGCCGTGCCACATCCACCGCGTCGAGGGCCCACCTGGACGGATAGGTCGACGCCCCATCCCCAACGTTGGACGGTCGTTCTAGCGCGACGAACGGTCGTCCAGCCGAGGTTTCTCAAGGTCTACCGCCGTGTCATGAGCGCCAGCGGCGTCCGGACGCCCGCCGCCTCGGCGCGCACCGTGGCGATCCTGCGGCCCGGCTGCACCGCGTCGCGGACCGGGCCGAGGCGGTCGCCGAGCAGCGCCGCCGTGGCGTCGAGGTCCTGCGTGACCAACGTGACGCCCCAGAAGGTCAGCGGCCCGCCGCCCGTGGGCTCGACCGGCCCGACGACCTCGACGAGCGCGTCGGCCAGCGGCAGGAACGCCTGGCGCAGCGTCCCGGTCGTCGTCTCCACGTCGCGCGTGCGGCGCAGCTCGAGCCCCCGGGCCTCGAGGGCGGCGACGTCGCGCTGCAGGTCGGGCGTGCGCAGCACGACGTGGTCGACGAGCACGACGCCGTTGGGGTGCGCACGGTGCCTGGCCCCGTGCACGGGTCCGTCGCCGAGCTCCCACCCCGTGATGCCGCCCCCGCCGCCCGCCAGCCGCAGCTCGGTGCCGGCCACGAGGCAGACGCCGTCCTCCACGGTGAAGCCGAGGGCCGCGAACGCGTCCGGGTCCTCGGCGAGCTCGAGCGCCGCCAGCCGCGGCCGGGCGCTCACCGCCCACCCCGCGGCTGGCCGGTGAGGCCCAGCAGCCAGACGTAGGCCAGGGCGTCGCGCGAGTCCTCCGTCGTGTCCCCCGTCGCGCGCACGGCCTGCGCCGTGAGCTCCCACGACGCCGCGACCACGGCCCGCCCCACGAGGCGCGGGGGCTGCGGGATCGTCGGGTCGACGTGGCGCACCCACGCGGCCACGCGCGCGAAGCGCTCCTCGGCCAGCGCCATGACGCGGTCCCGGTGCTCGAGCCCCTCGTCGCCGACGGCGTGGATCTCCACGAGGAACGCCCGGCAGGCCAGCGGCCGGCGCCGTCCCCACGCCACGAGCCGCGCGGCCGCCGCCGGCAGGACCGCCGCGGGCGTGTCACCGGCCACCTGGTCGAGGTCGGCGAGGAACTGCGCGCCGAACTGGTCGTAGGCGGCGAGGAACGCGTCCTGCTTGTTGCGGAACTGCTCGTAGAACGTCGTGCGCGAGACCCCCGCGGCGGCCGTGACGTGGGCCACCGTCGCCGCCGCGTACCCGCGTTCCCCGACGACGTCGAGCACCGCGTCGAGGATCCGCTGGCGCTGGGACGCGGCGACCTGCTCGCGGGAGAGCCCGTGCGGCCCCTTGGGGAGGCGGTCGGCCGTCGCGCGCGGTTGCCCTGGCATGTACGCCGATGGTACGTTCGATGATGTACACGAGCGTTACACCACTGTCCCAGGAGCGCGTCAGGCCATGCCGATCCCGTCACGCCGTCCCAGTCCGCCGTCCGTCGCGACGCCCCGGTCCTGGTGGCGCCCCGTGGTGCTCGTCGTCGCGTTGGCGACGCTGGCGCTGCCGGCCGTCGCCGCGGCGGACGCGCCGAACGTGGTCTCGGGCAACGGGATCACGGTCTCGGGATGGCGGTGGATCACGACGCGGACGCTCGAGGTCGACATCGCGACGGCGAAGGTCGCGCCCGTCGCGGTCAACGGACCACACCGCGTGCGCATCACGCTGCCGACCGGCTACGCCGCCAACCCGACGGTGCGCTACCCCGTCCTCTACCTCCTGCACGGCGGCGCGGGCGGCAACGCCGCGCAGTGGACCAGCGGCGGCGGCGCCGTCGAGGCGATCACCGCCAACCGCCCGGTCATCACCGTCATGCCCGACGGCGGCAAGGTCGGCTGGTACACGAACTGGGTCAACCAGAGCCAGGGCGCGCAGGCGTGGGCCGACTTCCACCTCACCCAGCTCATCCCGTGGGTCGACGCCAACCTCCGGACCGTCGCGTCGAAGGCCGGCCGCGCCATCGCCGGCCTGTCGATGGGCGGCTTCGGTGCCGTCCGCTACGCGCAGGACCGGCCGGACCTCTTCACCTACGTCGCGAGCTTCTCGGGCGCCGTGGACCTCGGCGACTCCGGCACGCGGACGGTCGTCACCGAGCAGGCCGCGCAGAACGGCTTCAACGCCTACGGGCCGTTCGGCAACCCGTTCTGGCCCTTCGACGGCACGTGGAACGCGCTCAACCCGCTCGGCCGGGCCGCTCGGCTGCAGGGCGTCGGCGTCGCGCTCTACGCCGGATCGGGCATCCACGACGCCGACGTGCTCGAGGGCACGATGGCCGCTGCCGCCTCGCGGATGCACGGCGCGCTGGACGCGGCCGGCGTGCCGCACGTCTTCTGGAACTACGGGCGGCCCGGGCCGTCGGTGCCCTACGGCTGCGACGGCGGGCACAACTTCAGCTGCTGGAACTTCGCCCTCAACGACGCCATGCCGCGGATGATGGCCGCGCTCCAGACGCCGCCCGGGACGAACCCGGGCAACCTGGTCTCGGACGGGGACTTCGAGACCCCCGGCCTCGGACCCTGGGTCTGCGCGGGCACCTGCGGGGCCGACCACGGCGCCGGCCTCGCGCGGACGGGCGCCGGCAACGGCTGGGTCCGCGGGACCTCCGGCTGGCACGACCTGCACCAGACGATCTCGGTCACCCCGGGGCGCACCTACACCGTCTCCGGGTGGATCCGGACGTCGGCCACCAACGCCAACGGCTTCTTCGGGCTGCGCACGCCGGGCGGGCAGGTGGTGGGCGAGCAGCGCTTCACCCGCCTCGACGGCTACACCAAGGTCAGCGCGACGGTGAGCAGCGGCTCGAGCTCGTCGCTCGTCGTCTTCGCCGGGCTCTGGGCCGACCGCGACACGTGGGCGCAGGTCGACGACGTGACGGTGGTCGCGAGCTAGGCGGTGGTCGCCGGCTCGCTGCCGGCGCGCGCGACGAGCTCGGCGTACCGGCCGCCGAGGGCGAGCAGCTCGTCGTGGGTGCCGCGCTCGACGACCCGGCCGCGGTCGAGCACCGCGATCTGGTCGGCGTCGCGGACGGTCGAGAGGCGGTGGGCGATGGCGATCGTGGTGCGGCCCTCGGCCAGGGACTCCAGCGCCTCCTGGACCTCGCGCTCGGTGCGGGTGTCCAGCGCGCTGGTCGCCTCGTCGAGGACGAGGACCGGCGGGTTGCGCAGGACGGTGCGGGCGATCGCCAGCCGCTGCTGCTCGCCGCCGCTGAAGCGGTAGCCGCGCTCGCCGACCGGCGTGTCGTAGCCCTCGGGCAGCGAGGCGATGAGGTCGTGGATCTGTGCGGCGCGCGCCGCGGCCTCGAGCTCCTCGTCGGTCGCCTCGGGCTTGGCGAACCGGAGGTTCTCGCGGATGGAGGCGTGGAAGAGGTAGGTGTCCTGGGACACCATCCCGACCGTGCGCGCCAGCGACGCGAAGGTGGCGTCGCGCACGTCGACGCCGTCGACGAGCACGCGGCCCAGCTGCGGCTCGTACAGGCGCGCGACGAGGTAGCCCAGGGTGGTCTTGCCGCTGCCGGTCTCCCCCACGAGCGCCGTCGTCGTCCCGGGCGCGACCTCGAGGTCGATGCCGTCGAGCACCGGCGGGCCGTCGTCGTCGTAGCCGAACGTCACGCCGTCGAAGCGCACCGCCGGCGGCCGGGCGGTCGTCGGCGTGAGCTCGACGGTGCCGTCCTCGAGCTCGACCGGCAGGTCGAGGTACTCGAAGATCCGCCGGAACAGCGCCGAGGACGTCTGCACGTCGACGGTCACCGACAGCAGCGACTGGATCGGGAACAGCAACCGCGTCTGCAACGTCGTGAAGGCCACGAGCGTGCCGATCGTCACCTCGCCCGTCAGGCCGGCGAAGAGGTAGACGAGCGCCGGCATGATCGCGAAGCTCATCTGCACCGAGGCCATCCGCCAGCGTCCCGCCATGCGCGAGCGGACCTCGAGGTCGGCGAGGTCGCGCGAGGCGGCGGTGAAGCGCTCGGCCAGCGCGTCGCCGCGACCCATCGTCTTGCCCAGCAGGATGCCGCTGACGCTCAGCGACTCCTCGACCAGCGAGCTGATGTCGGCCATCCGGCCCTGGCGCTCGGCGGTGATCCGCTTGCGCTCGGCGCCCACGCGCCGCGTCATCCACACGAAGAACGGCAGCAGCACGAGGCTGAAGGCGGCCAGACGCCAGTCGAGCACCACCATCGCGACGACGACCGCCAGCACCGTCGTGACGTTCGAGGCGATGGACGTCGCCGTCGAGGTGACGACGGACTGCACGCCGCCGATGTCGTTGGCGATGCGCGACTGCACCTCGCCGGTGCGCGTGCGCGTGAAGAACGCCAGCGACATGCGCTGCAGGTGGCGGTAGACCGCCGCGCGCAGGTCGTGCATCACCCGCTGGCCGATGAGGTTGGACAGCCACGTCTGGGCGACGCTCAGCGCGCCGGTGACGACCGGGATCGCGACCATGCCCGCCACCAGCCACGCCAGCAGCGCGTCGTCGTCCTGCGGCAACGCGGTGTCGAGGACCTCCTTGAGCAGGAACGGCGAGACCATCCCCAGCCCGGCGGCCAGGACGATGAGCGCGAGCACCGACGCCAGGCGCGCCCGGTACGGGCGGAAGAGGGCGAAGATCCGGCGGCGGTCGGACACCTCGCCCGAGGGTACTTCGAGGCTTGAGGTGCTCAACCAGCGGCGCCGAAGCCGGCCATCCGCACGCCCTCGAGGCCGGCGACCTCGTCGAAGACCTCGGCCAGGCGACCGGACAGCGCCGGCCAGGACCACCGCTCGCGGGCCATCGCGTAGGCGTTGGCTCCGCGACGGCGGCGCTCGTCCTCGCGGTCGACGGCCTGGACCATCGCGTCGGCCAGCGCACCGGCGTCGTCGGGCTCGACGAGCCAGCCGGTGTGGCCGTCCATGACGACCTCGGCGGGACCGTGGCGATCGACGGCGATCGGCGGCAGGCCGCAGGCCATGCCCTCGACCACCACGGCGCCGAACTGCTCGCGCACGCTGGCGAGCACCAGGGCGTCGGACGCGTTGAGGAAGTCCGAGAGCTCGTCGTGACCGTGCCAGCCGGCGAGGTGCACGTGCTTGGCGCGGCAGCGGCGGATGGTCTCGACCGGGTGCTCGCCCTCCCACTCCCCCGGGTGGCCGCCGAGCAGCACGAGCGACGCCGGCGTGCGGAAGCGCGAGGAGGCGTGGGTGAACGCCTTGACCATCAGGGGCACCCGCTTGACGGCGGTGAAGCGCCCGACGTAGAGCAGGACGACGGACTTCGCCACGCGCGCGGCCTCACGGCGCGACGCGCGGACGCTGCCCTCCGGCTGGCCCGGCGCCCAGCCGCGCGGGTCCTCGTGCAGGACGCGGCGCCAGTGCGCGACGCGGTCGACGGGGCGGCGGTCGAGCTCGTCGGGGTCGAAGCCGTTGGGCGCGACGACGCAGCGCTCGGGCTCGACGTCGAGCAGGTCGGCGGCGCGCTGGACGTGGCCGCGCGTGAGGACGACCAGCCGCTCGCACTCCTGGGCCCAGCGGCGCAGGCGCTCGGCCCACTCGTCGGCGTGGCGCCACGACGCGGGTGCCCCACGGGCGATCTCCTCGAGCATCAGCAGCTCGGTGCCGTGCAGGTGGCCGACCGTCGGCACGTCGGGCGCCACGAGCTCCGCGGCCTCGTTGAGCGGCGTGAGGTGGTGGAGGTGCAGGACGTCGTGCTCGGCGGCCCCCGCGCGCTGCAGGGCGCGCGCCCACGCGCCGACGTGGCGCTCGAAGGTCGCCTGGTCCAGGGAGGCGAAGATGGGGTCGGGCGCCCCCGGGCGGTCCTCGTAGGACGGGTGCAACGGCGCGTCGCCGGCCGCGAAGTCGACGGCGTGGACGTCGCCGGCACCGGCGTAGAAGCGGCGCGCGTCGCCGTGGCCGCTCGTCGACCCCGACAGCAGCGTCACGTCCCACCCGTGCGCGGGCAGGTGGCGCGCCAGCGCGCGGGCGACGTGCGCGCTGCCGCCGCGGGGGAAGAACATGAGGCCGGACAGGACGCGCACGTCCCTCATTCGTACCCGAACTTGCCCGCTTGGGGAAGGCCGTGTCAGCGCGCGCGGAAGACGACGGCGGTCGACACGGCGCGACCGCCCTCGAGCACGACGCCGTGCGACTCGCGCGGGCGGTTGCGCAGCCTCCCCGCGCAGACCAGCGACGTCGAGCCGCCGCCGTCGAGGTTGAGGGCGCTCAGGGCCCCCAGCGCGACCATCGTCTCGGCCAGCTCGGCCATGGTCAGGCCCGCCTCGTCGTCGGCGCGCCCGTCGCAGGCGACCGCCAGGACGGTGCCGTCGCGCTTGACGCCCAGCGCCGCGCGCGGGTAGCGCCCGGCGGTGATGTCGGAGTCGAACTGGTGCGCGCCGGCGGAGAAGCCCTCGTCGTCGCCCGGCACGGTGCGCCCGCACCGCACGAGCAGCGGGCCGGCCTGGAGGAGGTCCCCGGCGGGCGCGGCGTCGAGCTCGTCGCGCCGGGCGACGGCGACGTGGCCACCGGCGACGTGCAGGCAGGCCCGCACGGCGCCGAAGGGCGCGTCGAAGGGGACGTGCTCGCGCACGACGCCGGCCGTGCGCAGCTCGCCCAGCGGCGTGCCGTGCGGGCGGGCGAAGAAGCCGCCGACCAGGGCCTCGGCCTGGCCCTCGGCCCGGCACCACGCCTCCAGCGGCTGCGGCCGCGGGAGGCGCACGACCCGGACGTCGGTGCGCCGCGCGTCGTAGCGGGCGACGTACACCGTGGTCCGCGCGCCGTCGGCGAGGCGGATGCGCTCCTCGCGCAGGTGGCGCGGGGCCTTGCGGGCGCGGCGCTCATGGAGGCGGAGGGCGAGCGGCGACATCGGTGAGGACATGAGCAGTGGAGGCGGAGCGCGGTGTGACCGGGCGGTGACGGCGTGGCTCTGCCGTCGCACTGCGTACATCGGCGCGGCGCTCCGGTTACCCGAGCGATGCACGGTGGGCGGTCGTCTAGGGTCGCGCCACGGTGTTCGACGCCGCGCCAGAGCGGACCTGCCCGGCCTGCGGGCACGCCGCTCGCACGCTGTTCGACCGGTGTCCCGCGTGCGGGGCGCCGTACGGCTCGCCCGGCGCGGGCGGCGGCGGACGTCGCCCGCGGTGGCTCCTCCCGGCGGCCGGCGCGGCGCTGGTCGTCGTCGTTGCGGTCGTCGTGGCGCTCCTCGGCCAGGCCGGCGACGAGCGCGAGCGCCGGCGCACGGGCCTCGCCGCGTCGGTCGCGGCCGAGCGCGCGCGGCTCGCGCGCGTGCAGCGCCCGCACCGCGGGGCGGCGGTCGACCTGCGCCCTCCCGCCGGCGCCTCCCCCGCCCGCCGGCTCGCGGCCCGCGCGGCGCTCGTGGGCGCCGTGGAGGACGCGATCACCGCGGACGCGCGCCTGCGGGCGCGCGCGGGCGAGCTCGACGGGCCGATCGTCACGACCGAGTGCGGGCCGCTCGAGCGCCGCGAGGGCGCCGTCCCCGACGACCGGGTGCTGGCCAAGCCCGTCGGGCGCTACGACTGCGTCGCCGTGCGCCGCGACGTGCGCCAGGACGGCCGGCGTGTCGCCCGCCTCGGCCACCCGTTCGTGGCGGCGCTGGACTTCCGGCGCTTCACCTTCGTGTGGTGTCGCAACACGCCCGCGCAGAGCGAGCGCGGCGAGGCGCTGGCCGAGGTCCGCCTGGCGCGCGTGTGCCTCGCGACGAAGGGCCGCGTCGTCGGCTCGGGCTACGCCGACGTGCCCGTCGGCTGAGCCGCGGCCTACCGGCCCTTGGCCTTGCGCTTGGTCGTCTTGCGCGCCTGGCGGGCGCGCTTGCCGGCGGCGCGAGCGCGCTGCTTGGCCTTGCGCTGGTGCTCGGGCGAGCGGTGGCCCGCGGCGTCCTCGCGCCGGTCGTGGTCGCTGTCGACCGGGGCCGCGCCGCGCGCGTCGCGCACGACGAACCACGCGATGCCGCCGATGAGGCACCCCGCGGCCAGGACGATGAGCAGCGTCTCGGTGACGCCGAGGCCGTCGTCCTCGTCGTCGACGGGCAGCGGCTCGGGTGCCGGCTGCTGCGGCGCCGGCAGCGGCTGGAACGGGTTGGACTGCGCCGCGGCGGTCGCGGGCAGCGCGAGCGCGCCGAGCAGCGCGAGGAGGACGCAGAGACGACGAACGACCATCGGCGCGGCAGGCTACCCGCGCGGCGCCGTCAGTCGCGCGGCTGGTAGCGCAGGCCGTCGAGCGCGGTGTCGAGGATCCGCTCGACCTGGCCGGGGTCCGCGTTCGGGATGCCCGAGATGCCGCTCACCATCTTGCCGACGTCGACCCAGGTGGTCCCGGGGCGCACGATCCCGGCGTCGATGGCGCGGTCGATCAGGCCCTGGCCGGCGACGTCGAGCATCCCGCGGCAGGAGCTGAAGACGTCGTTGTCCATGCCGCCGTCGGCCATGAGCTCGGCGCCGATGGCCTTCTTCGTGGTCATGTAGCCGCTGAGCTCGTGCAGCCACCCGCGCAGGCCCTCCCACGGCTCCTGGTCGGAGAAGTCCGCGGCGCGGGCCGCCATCGCGGCGACCTCCTCGCGGTAGGCCTCCTCGAGCAGGTGGCGCCGGGTCGGGAAGTTGCGGTACAGCGTGCCGATGCCCACGTCGGCGCGGCGGGCGATCGCCTCGAGCGAGACGTCCTTCCCGCCCTCGGCGAACAGCTCGCGCGCGGCGCCGACGAGCCGCGCGCGATTGCGCTGGGCGTCGGCGCGCTTGGGCTTGGCAGTGGGGACTTCGGTCTCGCTCATGGTGGGACGGCCTTGAACTGGAGGCTCCCTCCGCTATAGTGGTCGTCCGAAGCGGAGGTGCCCTCCACAAGAGAAGTGGAGGTGACCTCCAGTGTAGCCCCGTCTCCGGCCCGGAGGGCCCCCATGCCTGCTGCCCCGAACACGAGGACGCTCCTCGCGATCATCCTCGGCGCCTACTTCATGATCATCCTCGACGTCTCGGTGGTCGTCACCGCCCTGCCGAGCATCGACGACGCCCTGCACTTCTCCGACGCCGCGCTGTCGTGGGTGCAGAACGCCTACACCCTGACCTTCGGCGGCCTGCTCCTGCTCGGGGCGCGGATGGGCGACCTGCTCGGCCGCCGCCGCGTCTTCGTGGCCGGCATCGGCCTCTTCACCGCCGCGTCGCTCGTGGGCGGCTTCGCCGGCTCGCCCGAGGTCCTGCTCGCCGCCCGCGCGGTCCAGGGCGTCGGCGCCGCGATCGCCGCCCCGGCCACGCTCGCGATCCTCATGCTCAACTTCCCCGAGGGCCCCGAGCGCCTGCGGGCCGTCGGCCTCTACGGCGCGGTCGCGGGCGGCGGCGGCAGCGTCGGGCTCGTGCTCGGCGGCCTGGTCACCGACGTCGTCTCGTGGCGCTGGGGCCTGTGGCTCAACGTCCCCGTCGGCCTGGCCCTCATCGCGGCCATCCCGCGCGTCATCCCCGAGACGCCGCGCAGCACCGGCCGCTTCGACGTCGCCGGCGCGCTCACGGCGACGGTCGGCATCTCCGCGCTGGTCTACGGCTTCGTGCGCGCGGCCGAGGACGGCTGGGGCGAAGCGGGGACGGTGGCCGCCTTCGTCGCGGGCGTGCTGCTGACCGGCGCCTTCCTGGCGATCGAGCGGCGGGCCGAGCAGCCGATCACCCCGCTGCACCTGTTCGCCCACCGCCAGCGCGCCGGCGCGTACCTCGGACGCGTGCTCATGGTCGGCGGCGTCTTCTCGTCGTTCTTCTTCCTCAGCCAGTTCCTGCAGGGCGTGCGCGGCTTCAGCGCGCTGGAGACCGGCGTGGCCTTCCTGGCCCAGACGCTGCCCCTGTTCCTGATGAGCCGGACCGTCCCCTGGTGGACCGCCCGCTTCGGCAGCTTCCGGGTGCTCGTCGGCGGCCTGGCCGCGGGGGTCGTCGGCATGGCGTGGCTCAGCCGCGTCGGCGCCGACGGGTCGTTCCTCCTGGAGGTGGCGCTGCCGCTGGCGGTCATCGGCTCGGGGATGGGGCTGGCGTTCATCCCGATCACCCAGGCGGGGCTCGTCGAGGTGCCGCTGCAGGACGCCGGCGCCGCGTCGGGCCTGGTCAACGTCGCCCACCAGGTCGGCGGGTCGCTGGGCCTCGCGGTCCTCGTGACGGTGTTCACGTCCGCCGACACCCTGACCGAGGGCGTGGAGCACGCGCTCACCGGCAGCGTGCTGTTCCTCGCCGCAGCGCTCGTGGTCGCGGTGACGATGCTCCGTCCCGCGCGCGAGCCCGCCGCGGTCCCCGCGGTGGTGACCGCGCGGGCCTGAGGGCTAGGCGACCTGGCGCGAGCGCCGCGCGAACGCGAGCGTGAACGCCAGGTTCGCCGCCCCCGCGCCGAAGAGCGCGGCGCGCGAGAGCGGGTTGGGGATCGCGGGCGAGCCGGCCCACACCGCGTCGGTCGCGATCTCCGTCGCGCGCAGCCACGACAGCGCCCACCAGTCGCGCTGCTCGCCGCGCACGGCGGCGACCGCGTGGGCCGCGGCGAAGGTCAGCCAGATCGGGCCGCAGCGCTGGAACAGCCGCCGCGCGTCGGGCGAGGGCGCAGTGTGGCCGAGCAGGCGCAGCGTCCGGTCGGGCGCCGCCAGCGCCCCCGCGCCGAGGGCGACGTCGAACGCCACCATGCCGGCGTTCGTGATGGTGGTCGCAGCGTCCAAGCGGCCCATCGCGGCGCGACACTACAGTGGGCGCACGATGCCCCCGAAGCAGCGGCAGGTCCGCGTCCAGCAGCAGAGCGCGCTCGCCTCGATGCAGGAGCTCGAGAAGCGCTCCGACGAGGAGCTCGAGCGCGAGCAGCGCAACAAGGCCGCCGCCTACGCCATCCTCGGTGCGCGCGCGGCCGAGCGCTACGACGCGAAGACCGCGCGCGAGTGGTTCCGCAAGGCCGTCGCGGCCGCGCGGCCCCAGGAGCGCATGGCGCTGCGCCGCATGGCCGACGCGTCGCTGGCCCTCGCCGAGCGCCGCGCGGACGACCTGAAGGTCGCGGTCGAGCGCCTCGGGCAGGCGCCGCCGTCCAACCGCCAGCTCCTGCTGCTGCGCATCACGTCGATCCTCATCCCGCCGCCGGGCGCGGGGGCCGTCGCGCGCGTGCGCGGGATCGTGCTGATCCTCCTGGCGATCGTCGCCATCCTCGCGATCGCGACGGGCATCGTCCTGCTCATCGGCCTGCCGTTCGGCGGCGTGTCGGTCCTGACCGCCAGCTGGCTGGGCATCCTGCTCGCGCTCGTCGCGCTCGGGGTCCTGATCTGGCTCGGGCGCCGCAGGCAGGCGGCCGCGAGGGCCAAGCAGGCCGACGCGATGGCCGCCAGACGCTGACGGAGGCGGACGGGCGTGTGCGGGCGCTACTCCCTGGCCGGACCCTCCCCCGCGGAGCTGCGGGAGCGCTTCCCGCTGGGCGAGTCGGTCGAGCTGCGCCGGCGCTTCAACGTCTGCCCGGGCGACGACGTCGCGACGGTCACGACCGACCGCGAGGGCGCGCCGCGCGGCGAGCTGCTGCGCTGGGGGCTCGTCCCGCACTGGGCCAAGGACCCGTCGACCGGCTTCAAGATGATCAACGCGCGCGCCGAGACGGTGGCCGAGAAGCCCGCCTACCGCGACGCGCTGCGCACCCACCGCTGCCTCGTCGTCGCCGACGGCTTCTACGAGTGGCAGGCCCGCCCGGGCCGCCCGAAGCTGCCGTGGCACGCGACCCGCGCCGACCACGCGCCGTTCGCGTTCGCCGGCCTGTGGTCGACCTGGCGCGGCCCCGACGGCGAGGAGCTGCGCACCTGCACGATCGTCACCACGCAGGCCAACTCCGTCCTGCGCGAGGTGCACGACCGCATGCCCGTGATGCTGCCGGGCCCCGACGCCGAGCAGGCGTGGCTGGACCACGGCACGCCCGCGCCGGTGCTCCAGGAGCTGCTGGCGCCGCTGCCCGACGCCATGACCTCGCGCCGCGCCGTGGGACCGGCCGTCAGCGACGCGCGCTACGACGGGCCCGAGTGCCTGGCCGACGCGATCGACGCCGAGGAGCAGGCGTCGCTGTTCTAGCGCTCGGTGCTGCCGCCTGAGCCGGGGACGGCGAGGGAGGCGCGCTGGATGACGATCGGCGCCGTCGGGCGCTCGGTCTGCGGGTCGGCGTCGGCCTTGGCGATCTTCTCGACGGCGTCGAGCGGGCCGACGACCTTGCCGGCGACGGCGTACTCCGGCGGCAGGCCCGAGTCCTCCGCGGTGACGATGTAGAACTGCGAGCCGCTGGTCCCGGGCGCCTCGGTCGCGGTCTTGGCCATGGCGACGACGCCCTTCGTGTAGCGCGTGTCGCTCGGCGGGGCCTCCGTCACGGAGTAGCCGGGACCGCCGTTGCCCTGGCCGGTCGGGTCGCCGCCCTGGATGACGAAGTCGCCGCCGTCGGGCAGGCGGCCGATGCGGTGGAAGGTCAGCCCGTCGTAGAAGCCGCGGCGCACGAGGGCGGCGAAGGACGCGGCGGTCTTCGGGTTCTCCTTGGTGTCCAGGCGGATCTGGATCTCGCCGCAGCTGGTCTGCAGCGTGACGTCCCACGTGCCCTTGCCCAGTGGCTTGGACGGCGCCTTGAGCGACCCCTCGGGCTTGGGCTCCGGCGCCTGGACGGCCTCGCAGCCCGCGGGCGCGGCGCCGGCGGTCTCGGTCGTCTGCGCGGGCTCGGTGGCCGGAGCGGTCGCGGCACCGCCGCCCTGGGTGGCTGCTCCCTCGTCGTCCTTGCCGCAGGCGGCGAGGAGCAGGGTGCTGGCGGCGAGCAGGGCGAGCAGGCGGTGGGACATGGGCCCGGCAGGCTAGCCACGGGAGGCGGGGGCTCGTCGCAGGTCGCCCCGCCGGGGTGCCGTGGCAGGATGGGAGCTCCCTTGCGACGCGTGCGGCTCATCCTCAACCCGTCGGCGGGCGGCGGGCGGGCCGCGGCGGCGCTGCCCGGCGTCGAGGCCCGGCTGCGCGAGCTCGGCGTCGCGTTCCGCACGGACACCACAGGTGGGCTCGAGGACGTCGGCGACCTGGCGCGCGAGGCGGCGGCGGCCGGTGAGGTCGCGGTCCCGCTGTCGGGCGACGGCTGCGTCGGCGCGGTCGCCAGCGCCTTGGCGGGCGTCGACGGCGCGCTCATGGGCGTCCTGCCCGGCGGGCGCGGCAACGACTTCGCGCGGGTCACCGGGATCCCCCGCGACCCGGTCGCCGCCTGCGACGTCCTGGTGCACGGCACGCCGCGCCCCGTCGACCTCGGCGAGGTCGACGGCCGGCGCTTCATCGGCATCGCGTCGCTGGGCTTCGACTCCGAGGCCAACCGGATCGCCAACGAGGCGCCGTCCCGGCTCGGCCCGCTCGTCTACGCCTACGGGGCGCTGCGGGCGCTCGCCGGCTGGAAGCACGCGCGCTTCACCGTCGACGTGGACGGGCACCGCACGGAGGTCCGCGGCTGGAGCGTCGCGGCGGCGAACTCGGGCGCCTACGGCGGCGGGATGCTCCTCGCGCCCGATGCCGAGCTCGACGACGGCATGCTCGACGTCGTCCTCACCACCGAGAGCTCGAAGCTCACGTTCCTGCGCGGACTGCCACGGGTGTTCAAGGGCACCCACGTCGAGCTGCCGACCGTCCGGGTCCTGCGCGGCGCGACGGTCGCGATCGCCGCCGACCGGCCGTTCACGGTCTACGCCGACGGCGACCCGATCGCCGAGCTGCCGTGCACGGTGCGCGCGCTGCCGGGCGCCGTCCAGGTGCTGCTGCCGGCGTGAGCGGCGGGCTGGCGTGGAAGGCGGCGGTGGCCCGCGGCGCGGGCGCGCTGTCGCGGCGCTCGGGACGCGGAGGGACGTCGCTGCCCGGCAAGGTCCTGCTGCGTCTCGCGCCCGACGCCATCGGCCGGCTGGCCTCGGGGCTCTCGCGCGGCACCGCCGTCATCAGCGCCACGAACGGCAAGACGACGACCGCCGCGATGGTCGCGGCGGTCCTCGAGCACGGCGGCGTCGAGCTCGTGCACAACCGCCAGGGCGCGAACATGGCCGGGGGTGTGGCCAGCTCCCTGCTGGCGGCCCGTGGGCACGGCGACTTCGGCCTGTTCGAGGTCGACGAGTTCTGGCTGGACCGCATCGAGCCCGAGCTCGCGCCCAAGGCGATCCTGCTGGCCAACCTCTTCCGCGACCAGCTCGACCGCTACGGCGAGCTCGAGACGATCGCCGACCGCTGGGCCGCCGTGGCGGCGTCGACGCGCGCGCAGCTCGTCCTCAACGCCGACGACCCGCTCGTGGCCGACCTGGGCCGCGGGCGCGACGCGGTCTTCTTCGGCGTCGAGGACCGCTCGCTGGCGATGGCCCAGATGCAGCACGCGGCCGACGCCAAACACTGCCGCACCTGCGGCTCGCCCTACCGCTACGACGCGATCTTCCTCGGCCACCTCGGCCACTTCCACTGCGACGTCTGCGGCGCCACGCGGCCGGTGCCGTCGGTGAGCGCGCAGGACGTGGTGCTCGACGGCGTGCGCGGTGCACGGTTCTCGCTCGTCACGCCGGCGGGGCGCGCCGAGGTCTCGCTGCCCCTCCCGGGCCTCTACAACGTCTACAACGCGCTGGGCGCCGCGGCGCTGGGCCTGTCGCTGGGTGCCTCGCTCGACGACGTCGTCGCCGGCCTGCACGCGGTCGCCCCCGCCTTCGGGCGCGCCGAGAGCGTGCGGATGGGCGGGCGCGACGTCCTGCTGCTGCTCGTGAAGAACCCGGCGGGCGCCAACGAGGTCCTGCGCACGCTCGTGCTCGAGGAGGGCGAGCACGACCTGCTCGCGGTGCTCAACGACCGCACGGCGGACGGCAAGGACGTCTCGTGGGTCTGGGACGCCGACTTCGAGGTGCTCGCGCCGAAGGTCCGGCGGGTGGTGTGTGCCGGCACGCGCGCGCCGGAGCTCGCGCTGCGGCTGAAGTACGCCGGTGTGCCGGAGGACCGGATCGTCGTGGAGGCCGAGCTCGACGCGGCGCTCGACCTCGCGCTGGCGGATGGGTCCGGCCGGCTCGTCGCGATCCCGACCTACACGGCGATGCTCGAGCTGCGCGAGCTGCTGGCGTCGCGCGGCGTCGTGCGGGGGCAGTTCACGTGACGGGCGCCGAGGTGCCGGAGGCCGTGCGCTGGCACGACCTCGAGTGCGGGGGCTACGTCGAGGACCTCGCGCTGTGGCGGGCGCTCGTGGACGAGCACGGCGGCGCGGGACCGGTGCTCGACGTCGGTGCCGGGACGGGGCGCGTCACGCTCGACCTCGCGCAGCGCGGCGTCGAGGTCGTCGCGCTCGATGTCGACGACGAGCTGCTGGGCGCCCTGCGCTCGCGGGCGGTGGGCGCGGGCGTCCCGGTCGAGGCGGTCTGCGCCGACGCCCGGTCCTTCGCGCTGGGGCGGGCGTTCCGGCTCGTGCTCGTGCCGATGCAGACGCTGCAGCTGCTCGGGGGCGCGGACGCGCGGGCGGACTTCCTGCGCTGCGCCCGGGAGCACCTCGTCGGCGGCGGCGTCCTGGCGGTCGCGCTGGCCGACGCGCTCGAGAGCTTCGACGCGGAGGTCGACCGTCCCCCGCTGCCCGACATGGCCGAGATCGACGGCGTCGTCTGGTCCAGCCGGCCGCTCGCCGTGGTCGACGAGGGCGACCGCGCGGCCATCCACCGGCTGCGCGAGGTCGTCCGGCGCGACGGCGAGCGCGTGGTCAGCGACGACGTCGTCCGGCTGCACCGCGTCGCCTGGGACGAGCTCGTCGACGAGGCCGAGGCGCTCGGCGGCTGGCGCGGACTCCCGCCGCGCAGCATCCCGCAGACCGACGAGTACGTCGGCTCCACCGTCGTCTTGCTGGAGGCCCGCTGATGCCGACGCTGAAGGTCTGCGCGCTGTACCCGGAGCTCATGAACATCTACGCCGACCGGGGCAACCTGCTCCTGCTCGAGCGTCGGTGTGCGTGGCGCGACATCGGCTTCGAGCTCGTCGGCGCCGGGATCGGCGACCCGGTCGCGCAGGACGCCGACCTCCTCTACCTCGGCGGCGGCCAGGACCGCGACCAGCGCCTCTGCGCCCACGACCTCGCCGAGGCCAAGCGCGATGCCGTGCACGCGGCAGTCGACCGGGGCGCGGTGATGCTCGCGGTGTGCGGCGGGCTGCAGCTGCTGGGGGACTCCTACGAGCTCGGCGACGAGCGGGTCCCGGGCGTGGGCCTCGTCGACCTCCACACGGTCCGCGGCGACGGCCCGCGGCTCATCGGCAACGTCGCCATCGAGGTCGACCTCCCCGAGGCCGCGGGCATCGGCGGTCGTCGCGTCCTCGCCGGCTTCGAGAACCACGGCGGCCGGACGCGGCTGGGCGCCGCCGAACAGCCGCTGGGCCGCGTCCTCAAGGGCCACGGCAACGACGGCCAGTCCGGCTTCGAGGGCGTCGTCCGCGGCAACGTCATCGGCACCTACCTCCACGGCCCCCTCCTGCCGAAGAACGCCTGGTTCGCCGACTGGCTCGTCGCCCGCGCGCTCGGCCTGGACGAGCTCCCGCCGCTCGACGATGCGCTCGAGGACGCCGCGCACGCCGCGGCGCGGCGGGCGGCGGGGGTCTGAGGGCCGAGGTGGGACCGCTCGAGCATCTCCTGGATGCCGCAGCGGTCACACCTCCAGGCGCGGACCGATGAGTTCCCGCCCGCGCGTCGTCCTAGTGCTGCGACACCCGCCGCACCACGACCGAGAGGATCTCCCCCATGCCCCACGCCACCATCGCCGGCCGCACCATCCGCTTCGAGGACCAGGGCGCCGGCGGCACGCCGCTGCTGCTCCTCCACGGCGGCATGGGGTGCGTCGAGACGCTCGGGCCGCTGCTGCCGGCGCTGGCCGCGACGCGCCGGGTCATCGCGGCGGACCTGCCCGGGCACGGCGGGAGCACGATGCCCGACGGCCCGTTCTCGGCGCAGGCGTGGGCCGACGACCTCGCCGCCCTCATCAGCGAGCTCGGGTTGCAGCAGGTCGACGTCGCCGGCTACTCGATGGGCGGCAAGGCGGCGCTGCGCCTGGCGATCCAGCACCCGGACGCCGTCCGGCGCCTCGTGCTCGTCTCGGTGGCGTGGAGGCGGGCCGGCAACCACGCCGACGTGCTCTCGACGATGGACGCCATGGGCCCCGAGATGGCGCCGATGCTCCGCCAGAGCCCGCTGTTCGAGCTCTTCTCCGCGGTCGCACCGGATCCGGACGGCTTCGACGCGATGGTCCTCAAGACCGCGGCGGCGGTGAAGGAGGACTTCGACTGGACGGGCGAAGCGAGCCGGATCACCGCGCGACCGCTGCTGGTCTTCGCGGACGCCGACTCGATCCGGCCCGAGCACGTCGTCGAGGTCTTCGGCCTGCTCGGCGGCGGGCTGCGCGACGCCGGTGTCGACGGCTCGGCCCGGCCCGACGCCCAGCTGGCGGTCCTGCCGGGCACGACGCACTACGACATCACGCTCTCCCCCGCCCTGCCGGCGGTCATCGCGCCCTTCCTCGACGCCTAGCCGGCTCAGGTCCGCTCGCCGAGCAGCTCCTCCCTGCTGGGCTGTTCGGCGACGACCTCCTGCGCCGGCTTGGCGCGCTCGACGACGTCCTCCTTGGACGGCACGTCGGCGAGCACCTCCTCGGCCCGTGGGCTCTCGGTCTCGGGAAGGCTGGGCGGCGGCGGGACCGCGGCCTGAGCGGCGTCTGTGGGATCGCTCATGGCCAACGGCTACCCGCAGGTCAGCGCGCGAGCACGACCTTCGTGTGTCCCTCCTCCACGACGACGTCCGGGGCCTCCTCCCACGGGCGCACGCTGTCGGTGACGAGCTCGGGACGCAGGTCGCCGGTGCCGACGAGCGCCAGGACGTCCTCCATGGAGGCCCGCGCGTGGGCGCGGCCGATGTGGAAGGTCACGCCGCGCAGGTACATGTCCAGCAGCGGGACCTCGGCGTCGCCGAAGACGATCCCGACGCTCGTGCAGGTCCCGGCCTCCGAGGTCGAACGCAGCGCGCAGGCGACGCTCGACCGCGACGAACCGGCATCGACGGTGATCGGGTACGTGCGCTCGGCGCGTTCGGGGACCTCGCCCTCGACGGGGTTGGCCCTGAGGTCGGACGCGATCGCGAGCCGGTGGGGGTCGGTGTCGAGGTAGTCGATGGTGCCCGCGCCCAGCGCGCGAGCGGCGGCGACGGCGTAGAGCCCGACCGACGGGGCGCCGCCGCCGAGGACGAGGACGTCGGCGCCCGGGCGGGCACGCAGGGCCGGTGCGACGGTGCGCCAGCCGTCCGGGACGTTGTCGGCGACGCTCGCGACGCTGACCGGGTCGACGCCGTCGGGCACGCGGACGAGCATGTGGTCGGCCCAGGGGACGCGCGCGAGGTCGCTGAGCATCCCGCCCCAGGCGCCGCCCGCCGCGCCGAAGCCGTACATCGAGGTCCCGCGGGTGCTGCGACACGAGCCGGTGAGGCCGCGCGCGCACCGGTCGCACGTGCCGCACGAGATCTGGAACGGCACGCAGACGACGTCACCCACGGCGAAGCGCTCGACCGCCGGCCCGGCGGCCTCGACGCGCGCCACCGCCTCGTGGCCGAGGTGGATCGGCGGCGGGAAGGGCGTGCGACCCTGGACGATCGGCCCGTCGAGGTCGCAGAGCGCGACCGCGAGCGGGCGGACGAGCGCGTCGGTGGGCTCGAGGAGGTCGGGCTCCGGGGCCTCGTACCACGAGACCTGGCCGGGGGCGTCGAGGACGAGCGAGCGCATGGCGCGCCAGTATGACGAACGTCATAGGCGGTCACCAGAGCGTCTCGAACAGGACCTGCACCGCAAGCACCTCCGCGACCAGCGCCGCGGACCACAGCCGCGCCCGTCCCGGCGGAAGGACCGTCGCCGCCGCGACGCAGGCCAGCGGCGTGAAGGGCAGCCAGATCCGCTCGGTCTCCGCCTTGGTGAACCCGGCGACCGAGGCGATGACGAGGACGGCGCCGATGGCGAACGCCGTGCGGTGGCCCCGGAGCGCGGCGACGATGAGCCCGCCGACGACCACGGGGCCCGTGACGACCGCCCACGCCACGGGCGAGCCGAGCCACCAGAACCAGTACGGCCGCACCCGCGCGAGCGAGTCGCGGTACGCGTCCTCGGTGGCGTGGAAGGCGCCGATCGGGTCGTAGCCGGCGGCGCCCGCGAGGAGGAGGTTGAGGCCGGCGAAGGCGACGGCGCAGGACATGCCGACCACGACCGCGCGACGCAGTCCGTCCCGGCGCCAGACGAAGCACGCCGCCCACGCCGCGATGGCCAGCAGCGACCAGGCGAAGAGGCCGGCGACGGCGAGCGCCACGGCCCCCACCGCCCGCGACGGCCAACCACGACCGACGAGCCCGATGGCCGCGACGAGCCCCAGCGCGGCGAACAGCGCGTCCGCCGACGTCGCACCGAACAGCACCGTCGCCGGGGACAGCGCCGCCAGCAGGCCCGCGAGCCGCGCGCGCTCCTCCCCCACCCCGCAGCGCCGCGCGAGCACCCAGGTGAGCGGCCCGAGGACCGCCACCGCGCCGAGGACCAGCGTCGCCAGCCGGCCCGGGGTCCCAAGCCCGAACCACTCGACCACGAGCAGCAGCCCGGGCGGGTGGCCGGCGGCGTGCGGCGGCAGCGCCGGCACCCACTCGGCGAAGCGGTCGAGGAACAGCCGCGGCCCGTGCTCGAGCGCGCCGAGCGCCGCGAGGTACTCGTTGCGCCCCTCGCGACCCTCTGGGTTCAGGACGCCCCACCAGGCGTCGTCGCCGTAGCGCAGCGCGTTGACGCTCAGCGCGACCGCCAGGCCGATCGCGCCCAGGACGATCGCGAAGCGCCACCCGCGCAAGCGCAGCACCGCCGGGGCGAACCACACGACCAGGGCGCAGACGACGGCGGCGACGACGAGCCAGCCGGGCGCGTGCACGCGCGGCAGCCAGCCGGCGACGAACGGCGGCGTCGCGGTCCCGAGCGTCGTGCCCGCCCGTTCGACGAGCAGGCCGACCGCGGTCCACGCGACGGCGACGACCGCGGCCAGCGCCAGCGCCCCACGCTCGACCGCGCGCAGGCCGCCGTGCGACCCTGCAGTCGATGCGGCGGTCACGTCTGCACCTTCCCACGACCGCCGTGCTGGCCGCCTGCGCGCTGGCCGGGTGCGGGTCGGCGCCCGACAGCGAGCTCCCGCCGCCCGCGCAGCCCGCGAAGGCCCCGCCGCTCACGGAGGAGCCCAAGGGCGTCATCGACCCCTCGACCGTGCACTACGAGCCGGCGTGGAAGGTCGACCCGGACGCGCCGCCGGTCGTCGAGCAAGACGGACCGCCCGCGACCGACCCGACGCTGGGGCCCAACCAGGCCGACGCCGGCGACGGCCGTCTGCGTGGCACGCTCGACACGCGCAAGCGCACCCTCACCGTGGTCGACAAGCGCACCGGCGAGCGCCAGAGCGTCCCGGCCGGCGTCGGCCCAGCCCAGCTGGTCAGCGAGGCGGACCGCTTCTACGTCACGGACGCCACCGGCAACGGCCTCCTGGTCTTCCAGACCAAGCCCGAGCTGCGGCTCACCCGGCGCGTGGCGCTCCCCGGCACGCCCTTCACCATCGCGGCCGACAACAAGGAGCACGACCTCTACGTCGTCCTGAGCGCGCGCAACGAGCTCGTCCAGCTCCCCGCTCACGGGCAGCCCTTCGTCCGCCGCCGGTTCAAGACCGTGCGCGGTGTCCATCTGATGAACGCCTGGAACGGCACGGTCCTCATGCGGGGCACCGACCAGTCGCAGCAGCTAGGCCCGCGCGACACGCAGGGCGAGCCACAGGGCTGACACGAGCCACAACCCCGCCACGAAGAGCAGCCAGCGCCCGAGGTACCCCTCCGGCGCGACCCCCGTGAGGTAGCGGAAGTCCCCGTCCCCCCGGCTCGTCAGCGCGGGCAGGTACACCGCTCCGGTCAGGAGCGTCAACCCGGCGGGGACGCGCACGTGGTTGACCGCCGCCACGCCCGCCACCCGCACCCGCGCCGCCGCCCGGTCCAGCACGGAGTACGCGGGCAGGACCAGCAGGTCGTGCAGGAGCAGCCCCGCCACGAACCACGCGACGACGTTCGACGCCGCCCGGAAGTCGAGCACCTGCAGCACCGCCCACAGCGCCAGCGGCAGCAGCACGAGGTGCGCGAGCAGGTGCGTCACGGACCCGCCGTACCGGCGCCGCACGAGGGCCATCAGACGACGAACTCCATCCGCGCGACCCACTTGGTCTGCCGCACGCCCGGCAGCGCCGGGACGATGATCCGTGCCGGGAAGCCGTGGTCCAGCGGCAGCGCGTGGCCGTTGACCGCGAGCGCCAGGAGGGCGTCGTCGGCCCGGACGGTGTCGCCGTCCAGCGAGCCCTCGCCGAGGATCGCCTGCTGCAGCGAGACGACGTAGACGCTGTCGCAGTCCTCGCCGCCGACCAGCGCCGCGAGGTCGCGCAGCCGCACCCCGGTCCACGTCTGCGTCGTCGTCCAGCCCTCGACGCACGCGATCGGGAGCTCGGCCGTGTGCTGCTCCATCCCCAGCAGCTCCGAGCGCGCGAACGACCGCGAACCGCCCGGGCCCCGCAGCTCGAGGCGCCAGGCCGTGTCGGCCACCATGGCCCGGGGGATCCGCGACGCGCGGAAGGTCTTGTTCACCGGGAAGTCCTCGCCCGTCGGCCGCCGCGGCGCCAGCAGGGCGGTCGACCGCAACGGTCCGCCGATGCTCTCGCCGACGTTGAGCCCGACGAGGGCGACGGACCCCGCGCCCGCGAACGCCAGCACCCCGCGGCGCGTCATCGTCGGCGCGGCCGGGTCGTGCGGGACCAGCCCCTCCTCCATCTCGGCCTCGAGCGGCTCGGGCTCCGTCTCCTCCAGCCGGGCGCGCAGCGGCTTGAGCCCGTCGTGCACCCGCCACGCCCGCCGCATCGCGGGGAGCTTGATGACGAGGTGGATCGCCAGCGACGCGACGAAGACGACCGCGCCGTAGTAGTGGGCGACGACGAAGTTGAAGTCGAACGCGTACCAGTACTGGACGTTGAGGACCCCGGTGACGAGCTGGAAGATCGCGGAGCCCACGAGCAGCGCGATCGACAGCCGCTCCACCGCATGCGCGGGCGAGCGCGCCGGCGGCCACGCGAACAGCCGCGGGATGACCGACCACAGCTTGGCCAGCAGGAACGGGATCGTCGCCAGCCCGACGTTCACGTGCAGGCCCTGCGTGACCGCGTAGAGCCAGTCCGGGCTCGCCGGCCACCCGAGGGTGAACGGCAGGTCGCGCCCGACGGGGATGATGGCGTTGCCCCGCAGGTCGGGCTCGTAGGCCATGTGGCTCAGGAAGCCGGTGGCCGCCGTGACGACCATCCCGGCGAGCAGGAGGACGCCGATGGCGGTGGTCAGCCACGGGCCGCGCAGCGGGCTGCGCCAGAAGCTCGGCCGGAACGGTCCCGGAGGTGGGCGATCCGGGTCGGGGCCCAGCCTCATCGCGCCAGGGCGACGAAGAACCGGTCCTCGCCGCGGACCGTCTCCACGACGCGCAACCCGGCGGCCGCCGCGACCCGGGCCACGCCGTCCACGGCGACGGTCGCCCAGCGCAGCGGCGCGCTGCGCGCTCCCGCGCACTCCAGGCGCACTGCCACCGTCCCCGTCGGCGTGCCGGGCGCCGCGACCTCGGCCAGCACCTGGCCGCTCGGCGACAGGAGCTCGCCCAGGCGCTCGAGCAGCCGCACCGGGTCGCCGCCGATGCCGATGTTGCCGTCGAGCAGCAGCGCCGTGTGCCACGTCCCCGCCGCCGGGACCGCGCCGAAGACGTCGCGGTGCAGCGCCGGCGCGCCGCGACGGCGGGCGTGGCGCACGGCGACGCGCGACGCGTCGATGCCCAGCGCGAGGACCCCGCGCGCGACGAGCGCGGCCACGTGGCGCCCGGGCCCGCAGCCGACGTCGATGACCGGCTCGACGACGCGCGCGAGGACCGTGTCGTCGGCGTCCTGCACGGCGCCGGTCCAGCGCGCGACCGGGACCGGGATCGCGCGCCCGTCGGGCATCCGCGCCTGCAGCGGCGCGCCGGCCAGCGCGGCGGCGAAGAACGTCGCCGGCTCGCCTCCCTCCACCAGCGGCGCCTCAACCGCGGACATCCACCCCTCCGCGTGCCCGCAAGTCGACCTCGCGAAGCACGCCGAGCATGTCGCGCACGGCCCGCGCGGTGCCCAGCGGCGTCCCCGTGACCTTCGACCGGCCCGACCGCGCGCGATAGGGGACTGGCCGCTCGGCGATCCGCCAACCGTCGCGCGCGGCGCGCAGGACCATCTCCAGCGGCCAGCCGAAGCGCCGGTCCTCGACGCCCAGGGCGAGCAGCTCGCGGCGGCCCATCGCGCGCATCGGCCCGAGGTCGGTGAGCGCGATGCCGCTGCGCCGGCGCAGCTCGCGCGCGAGGGCGCGGTTGGCGACGCGCGCGTGCCACGGCCACGCGCCGCGCTCGGGGATCCGCGCCCCCAGGACCATGTCCGCCTCGCCGGCCAGCAGCGGCTCCAGCACGAGGCCGAGGTCCTGGGGATCCAGCGACCCGTCGCAGTCCATGAAGCACACGACGTCCGCCCGCGCCGCCTGGAGCCCTGCCCAGCACGCCGCGCCGAAGCCGCGCACCGGCGCGTGGACGACGTGCGCGCCGTGGCGCGCCGCGACCTCCGGCGAGCCGTCGCTCGAGCCGTTGTCCGCGACGATCGCCCGGTGGCCGTCGGGCATGCGCCCGAGGACCCAGGGCAGCGCCTCGGCCTCGTCCAGCACGGGAAGCACGACGTCGACCATCTGAGGACCATTGCGCACCGGGCGTGCCTATGGTTCATCGCCGATGCCAGGGCGCGTGCTGGTCACCGGCGGCGCGGGGTTCGTCGGCACGCACGTCGCCGAGCAGCTCCTCGACGCCGGCTTCGAGGTCCGCATCGTCGACGCGCTGCTCGAGAGCGCGCACGACGGGCTGCCGGACGGGATCCCCGCCGGCGCGGAGGTCGTCCACGGCGACCTGCGCGACCCGGAGGTCGCCCGCGCCGCGGTGCGGGGCGTCGACGCCGTCAGCCACCAGGCGTCGATGGTCGGCCTCGGCGCCGACGTGCGCGACGTCGCCGACTACGTCGCGCACAACGACCTGGCGACCGCGCAGCTCCTGCGCGCGCTGGCGGTCGAGGGCTTCCGGGGACGGATCGCGCTCGCCTCGAGCATGGTCGTCTACGGTGAGGGTCGCTACCGCTGCGCGGCGCACGGGATCGTCCGGCCGGGGCCGCGCGCCGTCGAGGACCTCGAGGCCGGGCGCTTCGAGCCGCGCTGCCCGCACTGCGGTGAGGCGCTGCACCCGGAGCCGGTGCCGGAGGACGCGCCGCTGGACCCCCGCAACGTCTACGCGGCCACGAAGCTCCACCAGGAGCACCTGCTCATGAGCTTCGCCCGCGAGGTCGACGGCGTCGCCGTCACCGCCCTGCGCTACCACAACGTCTACGGGCCGCGGATGCCGCGCGACACGCCCTATGCCGGCGTCGCGTCGATCTTCCGCAGCGCCCTGGAGCGCGGCGAGGCGCCACGCGTCTTCGAGGACGCGGCCCAGCGCCGCGACTTCGTCCACGTCCGCGACGTCGCCCGGGCCAACGTCCTGGTCCTCACGCGCGACGAGCCGCTGCACGACGCCGTCAACGTCGCGACCGGCACGCCGCGGACCGTCGGCGACATGGCCCAGGCGCTCGCCGACGCCATCCCCGGCGCGCCGCCGCCGGTCCTCGGGACGGGCGAGTTCCGCCGCGGCGACGTCCGCCACGTCTTCGCCTCGGCCGAGCGCGCCCGGGCGCTGCTGGGGTTCACGGCGGCCGTCGGCCTGGAGGAGGGGATGCGCGAGTTCGCCTCGGCCGAGCTCCGCCGACCCGCCCGGGGGCCGGTGTAGAGTTCCGCAGCTCCGCCTCGTCCGCGGTCCTTGCCCATGGAGTACGACATCGCCCAGACCGAGGGGCCGAACGCCTCCCCGCTTCGCCGGATCAGCGCCCTGGCCTGCGCCGGCGTGCTGGCCCTGGGGATCGGCGCGTGCGGGGGCGACGACGGCGAGGACTCCGGCGGCTCCGGCGGCGGTGCTGCCGGCTCCGGGGCGATCAAGCACGACGCCGCGAACACCGGCAAGCCGGTCATCACGATCGGCTCCAAGGACTTCACCGAGGAGTTCATCCTCGCCGAGGTCTACTCCCAGGCGCTGCAGGCCGCCGGCTTCCGCGTGCGCACGCGCCTGGACGTCGGCGCCGAGCAGGAGGCGCTCAAGGCCGTCGAGCGTGGCGACATCGACGCGTACCCCGAGTACACCGGCACGGCGCTCACCGCGTTCTGCGGCGTCGAGGCCGAGGACGTCCCCAAGAGCGAGACGACCGCGTTCAGCGAGGCCCGCACGTGCCTGGCCCGCCGCCAGATCACCGCGCTGCCGACGACGCCCTTCACGAACTCCAACGGCTTCGCCATCACCAAGGAGGAGCAGGAGCAGCTCGGCGGCATCACCAAGCTCTCCCAGCTCGCGGGCAAGGCGTCGGGCCTGACGCTCTCCGGCGGCGACGAGTGCCGCGAGCGCGACGACTGCCTCAAGGGCCTGCGCGAGACCTACGGCCTGCGCTTCAAGCGCTTCCTGGAGGTCCCGCTCTCCCGGCGCCACGAGGTGCTGCGCTCGGGCCAGAGCGACGTCGGCCTCGTCTTCACCACCGACGGCCAGATCAAGGCCGACTCGCTCGTCCTCCTCGAGGACGACCGCGACATGCTCCCGCCCTACAACGTCTCGCTGCTCGTGCGCGACGAGGCGCTCGCCGCCGCCGGCCCGGGCTTCGAGCGCACGGTCCAGCTCGTCCAGCAGGGCCTCACCACCGAGGTCATGCAGGAGCTCAACTCCCGCGTGGACCTCGACGACGAGCGGCCCGCCGAGGTGGCGCGCCAGTACCTCGTCGAGGCCGGCTACATCGCCGACGAGTAGGGCTACCGGGCGCGGACGGTGACGCGCCCGCTGCCGCTGGTCGCGTCGATGCGCTGCGGCGCCAGGTCGTCGCGCAGCAGGCCGGTCACGCGGTCCGAGTCGCCCGAGTCGACGTCCACGCGGTAGGTCCCGAACGGCAGGACGACGTCGACGTCGCCGCTGTCGGTGTCGGCCACGACGCGCGTCGGCGCCCCCACCAGGTCGAGGTGCAGGTCGCCCGACTCCGTGCGCACCTCGAAGACGACCGTGTCGAGGCGATCGGTGTGCAGGTCGCCCGACCCCGTCGACGCCCGGACGACGCCGTGCAGGCCGCGCAGCTCGACGTCCGCCGCGTCGCCCTCGAAGACGACCTCCTGCACCGTCGACGGGACGAGCACGTCGAGCTCCAGCGAGCAGCGCAGCGCGACCTCGGTCGCCGGGCAGGTGGCGTCGACCTCGAGCTCGCCGCCCCGGCGCGTCTGGCGCACCTCGGGCCGGCTCAGCAGCCACGTGACCTGCTGCTCGACGATGAGGAACGGCGAGACCCCGGCGCGCAGCGTGACGTCCCCGCCCTCCGCGCGCACCACGAGCTTGCGGATCGGCTCGCGCACCACCGTCCGGGCCTCGGCCTCGGAGCGCAGCAGCGCGCTGGCGGCGAACGCGACGCCGCACAGCAGCGACAGCCCCAGGGCTGCCAGCGCGACGATCCGGCGCGTGCTCATCCGAGGTCCACGGTACGCACGCGTGCGGTCGAGGCGCTGCGTGCCAGCCGCATCGGGGTGGTGCGGCTAGCCGCACCACCCGCCCGATCTGGCCTGCGGCGCTACGCCCCGACCGCCGTCAGCCAGCGGTCCATCGCCTGCCGGAACTGCTCGTGGGTGCGCCCGAGGGTCACGGCGTGGCCGGTGCTCGGCAGCTCGACGAGCTCCGTCCTCTCGGCCTGGATGTAGGACAGCAGCGCCTGGAGGCGGTTGGTCGGCGGCGCGAAGAGCGCGTCGTCGGCGCCCGACACGACGAGGACCGGGGCCTTGATCGAGCGGGTCCCCAGCTGGTCGAAGAGCAGGGCCTGGAGGGCGTTGAGCAGGTCGCCGCAGGGGTCGAGGTTGTGCTTGGCCAGCGCGATGCGCCGGACCTCGGGGTCGATGTCGAAGAAGTGGCCCGCGGCGAAGTCGGCGTCCGTGCGGCCGAACGGGACGTAGTTCGGCGCGCCCGTCCTGCCGTGCGAGCGCTGCGGCGCCAGGAGGCAGTCGCCGCCGGCGGTCGCGAAGGTCGCGAGGGTCAGCGGCGACGGGATGTCGGTGAAGCCGATGACGGCCAGCGCGTCGGCGCTGTCGAACGAGTACTGCGTGACCTGGGCGATGAAGCCGCCCGCGGAGTGCCCGGCCAGGACGACGCGGTCGAAGCCGGTGCGGACGTCGTCGGGGGCGTCGTACCCGGCCACGCGCATCGCGCGGATGACCTGGTCGGCCATGTCGGCCTGCGAGGAGAAGCAGGTGGCCAGGCCGTTGGCGAGCTGGTCGTCGTTGGGGTTGCCCAGGCGGTCGAGGACGATCGACGCGTGCCCGGCGTCGGCCTGCTGGCGGGCGTAGTCGTAGCCCGGGACGTCCTGGAAGCGGAAGAACCAGCCGCCGTAGCCGAGGCCGTGGAGGTAGAGCGTCGCCGCCGGCTCCTTGGCGTCGAGGGCGGCGCGGGGCGCCACGAGCGTGCCGCGGACGGTGTAGGTCCTGCCGTCCGGCGCACCGAGGCACGGGATGAGGGTCGTGTTGCGGTTGACGACCTTGAACTGCACGGGGACGTCGACGACCTCGCCGCCGCCGACGCGGACGTAGGCGGGCGTGCCGAGCCTGCCGTCGCGCGTCCGGGTGCGGATGCGCAGGTCGGCCGAGCGCGAGCCGAGCGTCACGGTGAGCGCCCGGCGGCGCGCACCGAGGGCGACCGTCCTCTCCGCCTTCCAGCTGGCGCCCTCGCAGCGCTCGACGACCACGCGCGAGCCCCGCCGCGCCGCCCGCGTGGCCGCCCGCTTGGCGCCCGGGACGACCGCCGAGGCGGGCGCGCCGGCCGCGACGGTGCGCACACCCTCGTGCTCGGTGCCGCACATGCGCGCGTTGCCCACCGTCCCGCCGGCGACCCGGACGCCTGGCGCGGCCGCGGCCTGCGCGGCGTCGGTGATGGCGAGGGCGAGGACGGCCGCCAGGCCGGCGAGGGCACGCTGGGACTCCATGCGCCCATCCTTCCGCGGCCCCGCGAGCGGCGCCTTCAGGCCGGGCGCACAAGACCGCCCGGTCCGCTTCGTGGATCTGACTGGTCAGCCGTAGCCGGTGGATCCGAAGCCGCCGGCCCCGCGCGCGGTCGCGTCGAGCGCGTCGACCTCCTCGACCTCAGGCGTCGCGGGCTCGACGAGGACGAGCTGGGCGATGCGGTCGCCGGCGGCGATCGCGTAGCCCTCGTCACGGTCGGTGTTGAGCAGGAGGACCTGCACCTCGCCGCGGTAGCCCTCGTCGATGAGGCCCGGGGCGTTGACCAGCGCGATGCCGTGGCGGGCGGCGAGGCCCGAACGGGGCAGGACGAGGCCGGCGTGGCCCGGCGGGAGGGCGATGGCGATGCCCGTGCGGACCTGCGCCCGGGCGCCGGGCGCGAGCTCCACCGCCTCCAGCGCGCAGAGGTCGTAGCCGAAGTCGCCGTCCCGGGCGCGCCGGGGCAGGACGGCCCGCGCGTCCAGCCGGTGGACGCGCAGCGGCGCCGCGGTCACTCGGCGTGCGGGCCGTGGCCGTTGCGCGCCGCGGCCAGCGACCAGCGCTCGAAGCGCTCGGCGACCTCGACGGGCAGCAGCGCGCTCACGCGCACGCCCTCGGCGGTGTCCTCGCGCTCCAGGTCGCCCGCGACGTCGTGCAGCTCGGCCAGCCGGCCGCCCTCGGAGAACGGCAGCAGGAGCTCGACCGCGCGCAGGCGGGCGGCGAAGGACTCGGCGACCTTGGCGCGCAGCTCGTCCAGCCCCTCCCCCGTGCGGGCGCTCACGAGGATGCCGTCGCGGTGGCGGATGCTCAGCTCGTGGCGCTGCTCGTCGTCGAGTGCGTCGGCCTTGTTGAGGACGAGCAGCCGCGGGTTGTCGCCGGCGCCGATCTCCTCGAGCACGTCGTCGACCGCGCGCAGCATGTCGTCGAGCTCCTCCTCGGGTGCCGAGGCGTCGACGACGTGCAGGACGAGGTCGGCCACGCGCGTTTCCTCGAGCGTCGCGCCGAACGCCTGGACGAGCTGGTGCGGGAGCTTCTTGATGAAGCCGACCGTGTCGGTCAGCAGGTACGGCCGGCCCTCGATCTCCATCTTGCGGGTCGTCGGGTCCAGCGTGTGGAAGAGCCGGTCGCGGACGCCGACCTCCGCGTCGGTCAGCGCGTTGAGCAGCGTCGACTTGCCGGCGTTCGTGTAGCCGGCCAGCGCCACCTGCGGCAGGTGCGCGCGCGTGCGCTCGGCGCGCATCACCGAGCGGTTGGACTTCACGTGCTCGAGCCGGCGGCGCAGCGCGGAGATGCGGTCGCGCGCGAGGCGGCGGTCGGTCTCGATCTGGGACTCGCCCGGGCCTCGGGTGCCGATGCCGCCGCCGAGACGCTCGAGGTGGGTCCACAGACCCCGCATCCGCGCGAGGTTGTACTCGAGCTGGGCGAGCTCGACCTGGAGCTTGCCCTCCGAGGAGTTCGCGTGGCCGGCGAAGATGTCGAGGATCACCGTCGTGCGGTCCACGACGGGCAGCCCGAGCTCCTTCTCGAGGTTGCGCTCCTGGCGCGGGCTGAGCTCGTCGTCGCAGGCGATGACGTTGGCGTCCGCGCGCTTGGCCAGCGCCTTGACCTCCTCGAGCTTGCCGGGACCGAGGTAGGTGTTCGGGTGCGGAGCCTCGCGGTGCTGGACGCTCTGGCCGACCACCGCGACGCCCGCGGTGCGCAGCAGCTCGCGCAGCTCGGACAGGTCGTCGCCGTCGGGCAGCGCCGCGATGCAGAACGCGCGCTGCTTCGCGCGCCCCGACCTCGGGGCGGTGCCGTTCGTCGTCTCCGCCGTGCGGCCGTTGCGGCCCTTCTGCTGCATCCACCCTCCAGTCTAGAAGGGGCCGGAGCAGGCGTTCAGCGGTGTGTCAGGACGTTGATGACGCGCCCGCCGGGCTCGCGGACGAAGAACCGCCGCACGCCCCAGGGCTCGTCGGTCAGCGGGTGGACGACCTCGTCGCCGCGCTCGAGCACCGCCGCGTACGCGGCGTCGACGTCGTCGACCTCGACCGACGCGTCGGGGACGACCGGCGCGCTGGCGTCGTGCGACATCACCTGCACCTGGGGCCCGCGCGGCTCGTCGGCCTTCGCGTAGGTCCTGACCCAGCCGTGGTCCATCACCACCTCGAGGCCCAGGACGTCGGCGAAGAACGCCGCGCCGGCGGCCGGGTCCTGCCCGTGGAGGTTGGCGACGATGCGGCGGACGGTCATGCCAGCGGGAGTCTCGCGGGTGGGGGCAGCGGCTCGTAGCGCTCGGCCAGCTCGGGGACCGGCAGCAGCAGGACGCCCTCGCGCGGGTCGCCCACCCAGGAGCCGGTCCCGGCGGCCAGCGCGTATGCGGCGTAGGCGGCGGCGCACGCGTCGAGCTCGTCGAGCGTCCGGTGCCAGAGGCCGCCGTCGTCGTCGACGACCCCGCGCAGGCGCAGCGCCGCGATCCGCTGCTGCAGCCCCCACGGCGTGCGCTTGGCCGACGGCCGGTGGCCCAGCAGGGAGCAGAAGACCGCGTCGGGGTAGGTCTCCGCGAGGCGGCCGAAGGCCAGCGCCCCGTCGCCGTGCGGGGCGCCGAGGACGTCGGCGGGGACCTGCGGGCGGTGCAGGACGAGCGCGTCGAGCGCCTCGAACAGCGCGAAGCCCTGCGCCATCCAGCCCTCCCACGCGGCCAGGCCCTGCTGGGCGGCGGGCACCGGGTAGAGCGGCAGCCGGCGGCGGAAGAGCAGGGCGTCGCACACGCGCATGCGCTCGTAGCGCCCCTCGGGCAGGCCGAGCTGGTCGCGCAGCGGTTGGCCCGGGGCCAGGAGGTCGAGCCGGCGCCCGCTGGGCGCATCGATCGCGCAGACCGCCTCGCCGCCGAAGCCGAGCACCGTACGCGCGATCGCGTCGACGTCCCCCGGCTCGTAGAACGTGGCGACGAGCTCGGTCGTCCCCTCCGCCCCGCGCCGCTCGTGCAGCGTGCAGAGCTGCTGGTTGCCCGGACGGGCGGACACGTCGACCCCGCAGTAGCGCATGGCTGGAAGCCGCTAGCTTGCCAGCCCGTGCCGCCGGACCTCGCGCAGCGCCTCGCCGACCGGACCCTCGAGCTCATCGACGTCCCCTCGGAGTCCCACGACGAGGCCGCGCTGCACCGCCACGTCACCGACGTGCTCCGCGAGGGCGGCGTCGCGGTGCAGGACCTCGGCGACCTGTGCCTGCTGGCCCACGTCGGCGAGCGCCGGGCGGACCGGCCGCTCGTCCTGCTCGCGGGCCACCTCGACACCGTCCCCGCGCAGGACAACCGCCCGGGGCGCATCGGGGACGGCTGGGTGCACGGCCTGGGCGCGGCGGACATGAAGGGCGCGCTGGCGACGATGGTCGAGCTGGCGCTGCACCCGCCGGGTCCGTGGGAGGGCGTCGACGTCGGCGTGCTCTTCTTCCCCCGCGAGGAGCTGCCCTTCGTGGACTCGTCGCTGACGCCGCTGCTGGCGCGCGAGCCGTCCCTGCACGACGTCGCCCTGGCGATCGTCATGGAGCCCACCGCCAACCAGCTGCATGCGGGCTGCCTGGGCAACCTCAACGCGACCTGGACCTTCACGGGCCGCGCGGGCCACTCCGCCCGCCCGTGGCTCGCCGACAACGCGATCCACCAGGCGGCGGCGGGGATCGCCGCGCTCGCGCAGGTCGAGCCGGTGCCGGTCGACTCCGACGGCCTGACCTTCACCGAGGTCATCTCGGTGACCACCGTCCACGGCGGGATCGCGCGCAACGTCGTGCCCGGCTCGTGCGTGGCCGAGGTGAACATGCGCTACGCGCCGGGCACGAGCGCCGACGAGGCCGAGCGCCGGCTGCGCGCGATCTGCGAGCCCTTCGGCGAGGTGCGCATCGACGGCAACGCGCCCTCGGCGCCCGCCGCGCTGACCAGCGACCTCGCGCGCCGGCTGGCCGACGGCCTGGAGGTCGCGCCCAAGCAGGCGTGGACGCCGGTGGCGGAGTTCGCCGCCGTGGGCGTGCCCGCGGTCAACCTCGGTCCCGGCGACCCGGCGTTCGCCCACCGTGCCGACGAGCGCATCGAGGTCGACGCGCTCGTGCGCTGCCACGACGTCCTCGCGAGGTTCCTGTGCGGCTGAACCCGGTCCTGGAGGGCCTCGGGGCCTACCCCTTCGTCCGCCTCAACGAGGCCAAGCGGGCGGCGGCCGCGGACGGCGTGGACGTCATCGACCTCGGCGTCGGCGAGCCGCGCGAGCAGACGCCGGCCTTCATCCGCGAGGCGCTGCGGGGCGCGGTCGACCCGTTGTCCACGTACCCGCTGGCCGAGGGCCTGCCGGAGCTGCGCGGCGCGATCTCGGCGTGGGTGGCGACGCGCTTCGGGGCGCAGCTCGACCCGGCCACCGAGGTCCTGCCGACGCTCGGCTCCAAGGAGGCGGTCTTCCACCTCGCGCAGGTCCTCGGCGGCGAGCGCGTCGTCGTCACCGCCCCCGGCTACCCCGTGCCCGAGCGCGGCGCGCGGTTCGCCGGCAAGGAGGTCGTGCGCCTGCCGCTGCTCGCCGAGCGCGGCTTCCTGCCGGACCTCGACGCCATCGACTGGCCGGGCACGGCGATCGTCTGGCTGAACTTCCCCAACAACCCGACGGGCGCGACGGCGCCGCTGGAGCTCTACGAGCGCGCGGCGGCGCTGGCCCGCGAGCACGACGTCGTGCTGGCCAGCGACGAGGCCTACAGCGAGCTGTGGTTCGGCGAGCAGCCGCGCGGCGCGCTCGAGCTGACCGACCGCCGCAACGTCGTGGTCTTCAACACGCTCTCCAAGCGCTCGTCGATGCCCGGCTACCGCTCGGGGTTCGTGGCGGGCGACCCGCAGGTCATCGCCGCCCTCAAGCGCTACCGGCCCAACGTCGGCGTGGCGCCGCAGGAGTTCGTCCAGCGCGCCGCCGTCGCCGCGTGGTCCGACGAGCAGCACGTCGACGACGTCCGCGACGTCTACCGCGCCAAGCGCGACGTCCTGCTGGGCGCCTTCGAGGCCGCGGGCTTCACCCTGGCGGGCGGCGACGCGACGTTCTTCCTCTGGCTGCGCACGCCCGACGGCGCCGACGACGAGCGGATCGCCATGGCCCTGCTGCGGGAGACCGGCATCGCGGTCGCCCCCGGGTCGTTCTTCGGGCCCGAGGGCGCCGGGCACGTGCGCGCGGCGCTGGTCCCCACGCGCGAGCGCTGCGCCGAGGCGGCCGCGCGCTTGCGCGGGCGCTAGTCGTTGGCGTGCAGGACGGCGTTGAGGCCGCCCCACGTCCCCTTGTGGGCCAGCGCGTGCACGGTGCCGGTCACGCTGTCGCGCCGGAACAGCAGACCGTCGGAGCCGCTCAGGTCGCGCGCCTTGACGACGTCGCCGTCGGGCGTCGTCACGCGCGTGCCGGCGGTGACGTAGAGGCCGGCCTCCACCACGCAGTCGTCGCCGAGCGAGATGCCGAGGCCGGCGTTCGCCCCGAGCAGGCAGCGCTCGCCGAGCGAGATGACCTCCTTGCCGCCGCCCGACAGCGTGCCCATGATCGACGCGCCGCCGCCGATGTCGGTGCCGTCGCCCACGACGACGCCCGCACTGATGCGGCCCTCGACCATCGAGTGGCCCAGCGTCCCGGCGTTGAAGTTCACGAAGCCCTCGTGCATGACGGTGGTCCCCTCGGCGAGGTGGGCGCCGAGGCGGACGCGGTCGGCGTCGGCGATGCGCACACCGGACGGGACGACGTAGTCGGTCATCCGCGGGAACTTGTCGATCGAGGTGACCGCGAGGTGCTCTCCGGCGGCCCGGGCCCGCAGCTGGGCGTCGGTGAGGGCGGCAGGGTCGACCGCGCCGCGGCTGGTCCAGGCGATGTTGGGCAGGACCCCGAACTGGCCATCCAGGCTGAGGCCGTGCGGCTGGACGAGGCGGTGCGAGAGCAGGTGCAGGCGCAGGTAGATGTCGTGGGCGTCCTGCGGGCCGGCGTCGAGGTCGGCGACGACCGTGACGACCGGGACGGTGACGACGCCGCGGACCTGGTCCTCGCCGGCCGCGCCGGCGAACGCGCCGCCGCCGAGCTCGGTCGCCCGGGCGTGGCGCAGCCGCGTCGTCCCGGGCTCCAGGCCCTCGGGGGCCGGTCCGAGCACGGGCCGCGGGAAGAAGGTGTCCAGGGCCCGCCCGTCGCGGGTGAAGGTCGCCAGGCCGGCCGCCCAGGCGCTGCGCTGCTCGCTCATCGCCCCGGAGCCTACGACGGGTCCGGCAGCGCCCGCAGCGCGGCGACGAGCTCGTCGCTGGCCTCGGCGCGGAAGACCGGCTCGGCCCAGCCGGTGAGGGCGATGTGGAGGTCCTCCTCGACGTCGACGACGAGCTCGCCGCCGTCGAGGACGACGGTCACGGGGCTGTCGCCGCCGCGCAGCACGTGGGCGACGGCGGCGCCGCAGGCGCCGGTCCCCGAGGCGCTCGTCTCCCCCACGCCGCGCTCGAAGATCCGGGTGCGGATCCGGTCGGGCGCGAGCTCGGCGGAGAACGAGACGTTCGTGCGGTGCGGGAAGAGGGCGTGGCGCTCGATGGCGGGGCCGAGCTTCGGGAGGTCGAGCGCCGTGAGCGCGGCCTCGTCGCGCACGAGGATCGCGCACTGCGGGTTGCCGACCTGGGCGTGCTGGAAGCGCCAGCTGCGCCCGTCGGCCTCGAGCTCGCCCTGGCCGTCGTCGCCCCCGCTGGGGAAGTCGTCCGAGCGCAGGCGGGCGCGGCCGATGTCGAGCGTGGCCGTGCGCTCGTCGTGGATCGTCGGGCGGATCTCGCCGGCGGCGGTGAGGATCGAGAACTGGCGCTGGTCGGTCCAGCCGGCGCGGCGCAGGTAGAGGACGGCCTCGCGGGCGCCGTTGCCGCTGAGCTCGGCCTCGCTGCCGTCGGGGTTGAAGATCCGCAGGCGCGCGACGAAGCCCGGCTCGTCGGTCGGGCTGAGCTCGAGCACGCCGTCGGAGCCGACGCCGTGGTGGACGTCGCACAGCAGCCGCACGCGCTCGGCGCTCAGCGGGAGGCCGATCGCGTCGCGCTCGACGACGAGGTAGTCGTTGCCCAGCGCCTGCCACTTCTCGAAGCGCATCTCGCGGCGGCAGGCTACGGGAGCAGCTGCGCCGCGACGTCCTCGGCGCTGTGGCCGGTGACGTCGACGAGCTCGACGCCCTCGAGCTTGCGCATCCAGGTGGTCTGGCGGCGGGCGTAGCGGCGGGTGGCGGTGACCATCGCCTCGACGTCGCCGTCGAGCAGCTCGCGGAAGCCCAGCGCCTTGCGGGCGGTCTCGCTCGCGCCGGCGGCCTCGGCGGCCCGGACCTCGCCGGCGGCGCCGTCGGCGACCATCTGGTGCACGCGGGCGGCGATGCGCTCGCGCAGCGCCTCGCGGTCCATCGTGAGCCCGACGAGCCGGGTGGGCCGGCGCGTGTGGGCGGTCCACAGCTGGTCGCCGCTGTGGAGCTCCTGGCCGAGCTCGGCGAGCTCGAGCGCGCGGATGATGCGGTGGGCGTCGCGCGGGTCGACGCGGGCGCGCGCGGCGTCGTCGAGGCGGGCGTGCAGCACCTCGGGCCCGTGGGCGTCGAGCTCCCGCTTCAGTCGCTCACGCAGCTCGGGCGGCGGCGGGGGCCTGAGGTCGAGCTCGGCGAGCGCCGCGCGCAGGTAGAGCCCGGTGCCGCCGACGACGATCGGGGTGCCGCCCTCGTCGAGCACCGCGTCGATGGCGGCATGCGCGCGACGGGCGTACTCCGCGACGGAGAACGTCTCCGTGACCGCCAGGAACGAGACGAGCCGGTGCTCGAGGCGGGCCTGCTCCTCGGCGCTCGCGACGCCCGTGAGGACCTCGAGCCCGCGGTAGACCTGCAGCGCGTCGGCCGAGACCGCGACCGGGCGCTCACCCTGCGCCCGCAGCCGCTCGCCCAGCGCGATGGCCAGGGCGGTCTTGCCGATCCCGGTCGGCCCGAAGATCGCCAGGACGTCGGCCACCGCCGGAGCTTCGCAGAGCCCGGCGGCGGCCACGCCCCACCGGACTACGGCGTGAGCATGTCCTTGGCCTTGCGGACGAAGCGCTGGCCCTCGGCCATCTCGACCGTGCTGTGCAGCTCGGGACGCGCCTCGGCCGGCGCCAGCTTCGGGACCTCGCCCCAGGCCTCGGCCTTGCGGACGCTGAAGGTGCCGTGGCTGTCGACCGACGGGCCGCTGGTCCAGCGGGCATCACCCGGGACCTCGCCGTCGGAGTGCACGATGAACTCGTAGTTGTGGTCCTGGTTCTCGAGCTCCTGGGGGAAGTCCATGGGCGCGGGCATGCCCATGTCCTTGAACTCCTCGAGGACGGCCATCCACTGGTTCTGGTGCATCGTGTCGCGGGCGATGAGGAACGCGAGCATGTCCTTCATGCCCGGGTCGTCGGTCATCTCGTAGAGACGCGTCGCGAGCACGCGGCCGCCGCCCTCCGCGGCGACGTTGGCGTGCATGTTCGCGCCGATGTTGCCGGTGTCGATGATCCACGAGCCGTTGAACGGCACGCCGTTGGCGTCGGTGGCCATCGCGCCGAGGCCGGCCGAGATGACGTGGCGCGGGTCCTGGCCGCCCAGCACGGCGGCGACGGTCGGGTTGGCCTCCGCGAGGTCCTCCTGGAGCTTGGACTCGGCGCCCTCGAGGTTCAGCGCCACGGCCGTGGCGAGCATCTCGATGTGGCCGATCTCCTCGGTGCCGGTGTTGAGGAGCATGTCCTTGTAGCGCTCCGGTCCGCGGCAGTTCCACCCCTGCATGAGGTACTGGAGGCAGACGCGGATCTCGCCCTCGATCCCGCCGATGGCCTGCTGGAGGTGCTTGGCGAACACGGGGTTCGGCTTGTCGACGCGCACCTTGTACGCGAGCTGCTTGGTGTGGAGGAACATGAGGCCGCGGGTGCGCCGCATCGGGGCGACCGAACCTCCTGGTCGGACCTCGGCGGTTCGCTGCCGGACCACGCCCGCGCCTGGCAGGATCCGCGGTCATGGAGCTCCAGGGGGCGCGGGTCCTGCTCACGGGCGCGACGGGCGGCATCGGCCATGCCATCGCGCGGCGGCTGCACGCGGCAGGCGCGCAGCTCGTCCTGACCGGCCGACGGCTCGACGTGCTGGAGCCGCTGGCCGCCGAGCTCGGAGGCCGCGCGGTGGCGGTCGACCTCGCCGTGCGCGAGGAGGTCGACCGGCTGGCGGCGGACTGCGCCGACGTCGACGTGCTGGTGGCCAACGCCGCGCTGCCGGCGTCGGGCCAGTTCGTCGAGGACTTCGACCTGCAGCGCATCGACCGCGCGCTCGACGTGAACCTGCGCGCGCCGATCGTGCTGGCGCGGGCGCTCGTGCCGGAGATGCTCGCCCGTGGCCGCGGGCACCTCGTGCTCATCTCGTCGATCGCGGGACGCACGAGCGCCCCGGGGTCGTCGATCTACAGCGCGACGAAGTTCGGGCTGCGCGGGTTCGCCCAGGGGCTGCGGGGCGACCTGCACGGCACGCCGGTCGGCGCGAGCGTCGTCTTCCCCGGCTTCATCCGCGACGCGGGGATGTTCCACGACTCGGGCGCCGAGCTGCCGCGGGGCGTCGGGACCAGCACCCCGAGCGACGTGGCGGAGGCCGTCGAGTCGGCGATCGTCCGCGACCGCGGCGAGGTCACCGTCGCGCCGGTCTCGATGAAGGCGCTGACGACCTTCGCCGAGGTCGCACCGGGGCTGTCGGCGAAGGTCGCGCGGCTGGCCGGCTCGGACAAGGTCTCGGCGTCCATCGCCGCCGGCCAGCAGCTCGACCGCCACAGGTGACGGGTGCCAGGCACCCGCCACCGGCCGGCCTAGCCGACGAGCGCGCCGTCGTCGCTGCTCGTGCGCACGTCGCGCCCGATGGCCTCGCCGCGCTGGGCGAGCTCGTGGATCACGCGGACGACCTCGGTCGCCAGGCGCGGGCCGTCGGACGGGCGCTGGGGCGTGGCCTGCACGCGCACGACCACCTCGTCGTCGTCGACCTCCTCGAGCAGGATGCGCGGGCGGTCGCGCAGGTCGACGTCGACGACGTCGTCCAGGCGCTCCTGGAGGTCCAGCGGCGTGATGCCCGCGCGCAGGCGCGCGCGGAGGTCGACGCCCTCGGGCTCGCGCAGCGGGATCACCGCCACGTTGAGCACGATGCTGTTCGGGACCATGATCTGGTCGTCGCCGCTCGAGAACGTCGTGTAGAGCAGCCCGAGCGACGAGACGACGCCCTCCATCGTCCCCGCGAGGCCGCCGCCCTGGAGGCGCACGCGCTCGCCGACGCGGAAGGGCCGGGCGCTGAGGAGCACGAGCCCGGCGAAGAGGTTGCCGAACGTCTGCTGGGCGGCGAGGCCGAGGATGACCGCGGTGAACGCGCCGCCGACCGCCAGCGTCTCGGGCTTGAGGCCCGCGACGCGCAGCGCGACGAGCACGGCGAGGACGATCGTCGCCAGGCGCACGAGGAAGCCGACCGTGCCCGCCGTCCCGGGGTCCAGGCGGCGGAACAGCGTCGGACCGAAGGCGCGGCCGAGGTCGCGGGCGAACTGCCAACCCAGCGCGACGAGCGCCAGCATCGTCACGATGCGGACGGGCACGTCCACGCCGAAGAGCTCGTGGCGCAGGTGGTAGAGCACCAGCACGCCGGCGATCATCGGCAGGTTGACGAGCACGCCCACCCGGGCGCGCTTCACGGCCTTGGCGCTGAGCTGACGGGCGAGGCCCGCCTCAGCCCAGGAATGGCTTCGGGTCTCGAACAGCTTGCGCATGTGCTCCTGGTCGTTGCGTCGTGGCTTGAGCTTCGCCACCTAGGACCACCGTTCCCTCGTCGTCGTTGCGGTCGTGTGACCGGGCGCACAGAGGCGCCGCGGTGGGGACCGCGGATCTCCTGAGGTGCTGCCCCTCGAAGGGGCGGCCATGCGCGATCGCCGGGGCTAGCGGCCGAGCGCGGTCTTCAGGGTGCGGTACGCCGGTCGCGGCGTCCCGCTGGCGCTGATGAGCCCGGCGTCGAAGCGCGCGCCCCTCGGCGCGCCGGTCCAGTTGTAGAGGTAGACGCGCTCGATCCGCGGGGACGAGCGGGCGATGCGGAAGGTGTAGGCGAGCGCTCTGGCCTGCCGGCGCGCGCTGGGCGGGAAGCTGCGCCCGAAGCTGTACAGGCCGCCGGTCTCCGTCAGCCAGATCGGCCCCTCGACCGCACGCAGCAGCGTCTGCACCCCGGTGCGGCGGAAGCGGTTCGTGTCGGCGTAGTTGTGCAGCCCCCAGACCGCCGGCGTCGAGTCCAGGCTGCGCCGGTAGGTCGCCAGGTAGCGCTCCATCCCGGCCTGGTCGAGCAGGTCACCGGCGACGACGGTGCACCCGGAGCACTCCGCGCGCACGACGTCGAAGAAGTCCGCCGCGCGCTCCGGCGCGCCGGACGTCGGCTGGCTGGCGTGGTTGGCCTCGTTCCAGGCCGCGAAGACGCGGACCTGCGGCCAGCGACGGTGGAACTCGCGGAAGCGGGCGCGGAACTCGGCGACGGACGGCAGGCGCTGCGGCCGGACGCGGGAGTGGCCGAACGTGATGAAGGGCTCCACCCCCGCGCGCTGCGCCCCGGCCAGCCAGCTGTCGACGATCTCGCGCTCGAAGCGCACCTTCGTCGCGTCGTAGGCGACGACGAGCCGGGCCCGCCGGATGCCCAGCGCCCGAAAGCGCGGGTCGTCGAACATCGCGGTGCCGTGCTCGCCGATGCCGACCTCGACGCCGGACGCGGCGCCCTTGCGCACGGGCAGCGCCGGCCCGTCGCCGGTCTCGTCGTCGCCGTCGCGGCCGCGGCCGGGCTCGGGCAGGCCGGGCTGCGGGTCGTCTCCGTCGCCGCCCGTCGTGCGCGCACCCCGGCCGGTCTGCGCCGGCGCGACCGCGGTCCCGACGACCGTGTCGGCCCCGTCACCACCACCGTCGTCCCCGCCGCCGCTCGCCAGGGCGACCGCCCCCACCGCCACGACGAGCGCCACGACGCCCGCGACGATCCACCGCGTCCGTCCCGCCCACCACGACCCGCCTGCGTCCTGCATCCTCGGCGGGCTTCCCTAGAACAGCGCCTCCTGCACGGTCCGGCTGCGCCGGGCCGCCGCGATGGCCTGCCGCGCCTGCTCGGCCTGGTGCGCCCGGCGCTCCTGCACGCGCAGCCGGAACGCCGACGGCCGCGGCCCGTCGGGGTGCACGAGCATCCCGCGCAGGCGCTCCTGCTCCCGCGCCGGCAGGTACCCGCTCGTGCCGTAGAGCTCCTCGTAGTGGTCGACGAGGTCGGGCCGGTACGAACGCAGCCAGTCCATGAAGACCCCGCGCGTCTCGCCGCGCAGGAACAGCCCCTGCCCGCCGACGCTCGTCGCCCCCGCCTCAGCCGCCAGCGTCAGGATCTCCTCGACCTGGCGTGGGTCGTCGTTGATGCCCGGCATGAGCGGCGCGACGAGGATGCCGCACGGGATGCCCGCCCGGTTGAGCTCCCCCACCGCCTCCAGACGCGCCCGCGGGTTGGGCGTGTGCGGCTCGGTCGCGCGCCACGCCCGCTCGTCGATCGTCGGGACCGACAGCGACGCGCTGATCTCGGCCACCTCGGCGACCTGCAGCATCAGGTCGAGGTCACGCAGCAGCAGCGGCGACTTCGTCAGCACCGAGCACGGGTTGCGCGCGTCGCGCAGCGCGGCCCAGATCCCGCGCATGAGCTTGTAGCGCCCCTCGACCCACTGGTACGGGTCCGTGTTCGTCCCCATCGCGACGTGCTCACCCGTCCACGACGGGCGCCGCAGCTCCGCGGCCAGCACCTCGGGCGCGTTGACCTTGACGACGATCTCGTTGTCGAAGTCGCGGCCCGCGTCGAAGCCGAGGTAGGTGTGCGTCGGCCGAGCAAAGCAATAAAAGGCAGCCGTGGCTGCAGCCTCGGTACGGGTTGACCGTCCAGCGGAACGGCACGGCCGACTTCTCCGGGACGCGGTTCAGGACGGACTTCGCCCGGATCTCGTAGAAGCGCGTGTTGAGGGCCTCCGGGGCGTTGAAGCGGCGGACGGTCGCCTCGTCGCGGTAGCCCGGGAGCGCAGACTGCTCCGCGCCCTGCTCGGCCTCGATGGTCAGGTTCTGCCAGCGCACGAACACATGTTCGCATGGCGTGGGGACGGACCGCTGCACCGGCGTCCGACCGCCGCATCCACGTAGCCTGTCGCCATGGCCTACGGGGAGGAAGAGGGGACGTCGTACCTCGTCGAGCCCGGGGCCGGTCTGATCTTCTTCATCGTCCTGGTCCTCGTGCTGGCGCCGGCCGGCGTCGTCACCGCGCTGAAGGGCCGGTGGGGCTGGGTCGTCGCCGGGCTGCTGCTCGCAGGGCTGCCCTGGCTGGTGAGCGCCTGGGTCGCGCCCGCCGACACGAGCTGGTGGGCGCGTCGCCGAGCGCGACGGTCGGGCGTGGGCGCCGCGTAGGCTCCCCCGCGCCGTGGACTCCAGCCTCTTCGCCGTCGACCTCCGGGCCCCGCTGCCCAACGACGACCTCGAGGCGCGGCTGGCGTGGCGGGCGCCGCGGCAGGGCATGCGGCCGGGTGACCGGGACGTGCCGCGCGACGTCGCGACGTACGCCGTGCTGTGGACGCGGGACCTCGCCGGCCGCGAGCGCGAGCGGCGGCTGACCGTCGATGAGGGCGACGCGTACCTCGCGCAGGTCGAGGCGCTGCACGCGAAGGTCGCCCAGCTCGACGCGGACGTGGCGGCGAAGGCGGCCGTCCGGCGCCAGCGGGCGGCCGACACCGCTCGCACGATCGACCTCACCTGCCCCCACTGCGGCGTCGCGCGCGTCTACGAGGGCCGGCGGGACCTCCAGGCGCTCGAGCGGCCCGAGCACGTGGCCCGCACCGACGACCCCGCGCTGGCGCGCCCGCGGACGGTCGCGCTGCACCTCTACGCCTGCCCGCGTTGCGGGTCGGCGGAGCTCTTCACCGCGGGGCCGCTGCAACACCCGCTCGACGGCGCCGCCTGACGCGGCAGGCGCGGCCTAGAACGCCGCGGCGCGCGCGACGAGCGACAGCTCGCCCGTCAGCGTCTGGGACGTCGCCCCGGTGATCTCGACGGGCACGAGCTCGCCCGGCACCGCGAGGCCCTCGAAGTTCACGACCTTGTTGTGCCGGCAGCGCCCGCGCATGCGCGACGGATCGTGGCGCGACGGGCCCTCGACGAGGACCTCGAGCGTCCGTCCGACGAAGCGCTGCGCGCGCTCGTGCGCCCGGCGCTGCACGAGCTCCACGAGGCGCTCCATCCGCGCGACCTTCACCTCGTGGGGGACGTCGTCCTCCATGAGTGCCGCCTCGGTGTCGCGGCGCGGCGAGAAGATGAAGGTGAAGGCGCCGTCGAAGCCGACCTCGTCGACGACCTCGAGCGTCTCCTGGAAGTCGGCCTCGGTCTCCCCCGGGAACCCGACGATGATGTCCGTCGTGATCGCGCAGTCCGGCACGTGCTCGCGGATGAGCGCGACGCGGTCCAGGAAGTGCTCGCGCGTGTAGGTGCGGCGCATGAGCTTCAGGATCCGCGAGGACCCGGCCTGCAGCGGCAGGTGGACGTGCTCGCACACGCTCGGGCACTCCGCGTGGGCGAGGACGACGTCCTCCTTCATGTCCTGCGGGTGCGGGGACGTGTAGCGGATGCGGTCCAGGCCCTCGATCGCGTCGAGCTCGCGCAGGAGCGTCGCGAACGTCGACGGGTGCGGCCGCAGGCGCACGCCCCACGAGTTGACGTTCTGGCCCAGCAGCGTCACCTCGCGCACCCCGTCGGCCACGAGGCCGCGGACCTCGTCGACGAGCTCCTCCAGCGGCCGCGACACCTCGCGCCCCCGGGTCGACGGGACGATGCAGTACGAGCAGCGCTGGTTGCAGCCGGCGGAGATCTGCACCCACCCCTGGACGTCGCGGGCGCGGCGCGCCGGCAGGTGGCCGGTGAAGCCCTCGAACTCGAAGAACCCCTGCGCGGTCAGCGAGTCGCTCGTGAGGAACTCGGCGAGCTTGTGCACCTGACCGGGGCCGAAGGCGACGTCGACGAACGGGAACTGCCGGAAGACCTGGTCCTTGACCGACTGGGCCCAGCAGCCGCCGACCCCGATGAGCGTCTCCGGGCGCCGGCGCTTGACGGCCGCGGCCTGGCGCAGGTGCGCGACGAAGCGGTCGTCGGCCTTCTCGCGGATCGAGCAGGTGTTGAAGAGGATGAGGTCCGCCGCGTCGCGGTCCTCGGTCGGCGCGTAGCCCAGGGCGTCGAGCATCCCGAGCATCCGCTCGGAGTCGTGCTCGTTCATCTGGCAGCCGAACGTCGTGATGTGGACCGACCGGGCGCTCACGGCAGCCCCGCAGGGTAGCCGCACCTCCTCGCGCCGGGCGAGGTGCTGCACTGCTGCGTCTTCGTGTCGCCGCTGTCCGTCGTCCGCCACCGCGACTTCCGCCGGCTCTGGCTCGCCCAGGCCGGCTCGTCGCTGGGCGACCGCGTGGTCGTCGTGGCGCTCGCGCTGTACGTCACGGACACCGGCAGCGCCACGGACCTGGGCCTCGTCCTCACCGCGCAGGCGCTGCCGCTCGTGCTGCTCCTGCTCGTCGGCGGCGTCTGGGCCGACCGGCTGCCGCGCGCCCGGCTGGTCCTGGCGACCGACGTCGTGCGCGCGGTCGTGCAGACGGTCGTCGCCGTGCTCGTCCTCACCGGCAGCGCGGAGGTGTGGCACCTCGTCGTCGCGAGCCTCGTCTTCGGCAGCGCCGAGGCGTTCTTCCGCCCCGCGCAGACCGGCCTCGTGCCGGAGACCGTGCCCGAGGAGGACATCCAGGCCGCCCGCGCGGTGACCTCGATGACCGACAACGTCGCAGAGCTCGCAGGCCCGGCGATCGGGACCGCGCTCGTCGTCGGCCTCAGCGCCGGCGTGGCGTTCGCCGTCGACGCCGTGACGTTCCTCGTGAGCGCGCTGCTCGTCGCCGGCGTGCGCACGCGCAGGCGCACCGGCCTCGTGGACGAGGGCGAGCCGTCCGTGCCGGCGCCGTCGCTCACCGCGCTGCCCGAGCCGGCGCCCTCGTGGCGCACGGAGCTCGCCGAGGGCTGGGCGGAGGTCCGCAGCCGCGTCTGGGTGTGGGCGACCATCCTCGGCGCCACCGCGGCGCTGATCCTCGCCTACGGGCCGCTGTTCGTCCTCGGCCCGACGGTCGCCGAGGAGGTCCACGGCGACACCGCGGTCTTCGGCTGGACCATGACGGCCTTCGGCGCGGGGGCGCTGTCCGGTGCCGCCACGGGCCTGCGCTGGCGGCCCACGCACCCGATCCTCGCGTCGCACGTCGTAGCCCTGCTGTGGCCGCTCATCGGCGTCTGCCTGGCGGTCGACGCGCCGCTGGTCCTCACGCTCGCCGTCGCCGCGGCCGGCGGCTGGGGCCTCTCGCTCTTCGACGTGTGGTGGACCACGGCCCTGAGCGAGCTGATCCCGCCCGCCGCGCTCGGGCGCGTGTCGGCCTTCGACTGGATGGGGTCGCTGGCGCTGCTGCCGGTGGCCTACGCCTTGGCGGGGCCGCTGGCCGACGCGGTCGGGGCGCGTGAGGTCCTGGCGGTCGGCGGGATCGCCTGCGTGGTGACGACCGCCCTGCCGCTCCTGGCTCGCGGCGTGCGCGAGCTCACCTGGCGTAGTCCACCGCGCGCGACTCCCGGATCACCGTGACCTTGATCTGGCCGGGGTACTCGAGCTCGCGCTCGATCTCCCGGGCGATGCCGCGGGCCAGCACGCCCGCGCCCGCGTCGTCCACGGCCGACGGCTCGACGATGACGCGGACCTCGCGGCCCGCCTGCATCGCGTAGACCTTCTCGACGCCGTCGTGGCGGGCGGCGAGCTGCTCGAGGTCGCGCAGGCGCTTGACGTAGTGCTCCAGCGACTCCCCGCGCGCCCCCGGCCGGGCGCCGCTCAGCGCGTCGGCCGCCTGCACGATCACCGCCTCGACGGTCTGCGGCTCGACCTCGTTGTGGTGGGCCTCCATGGCGTGGGCGACGGCCTCGCGCTCGCCGTGGCGGCGGGCCAGGTCGCCGCCGACCAGCGCGTGCGGGCCCTCGACCTCGCCGGACACCGCCTTGCCGATGTCGTGCAGGAGCGCGGCGCGCTTCGCCGTCTTCGCGCTGGCCCCGAGCTCGTGGGCCATCGTGCCCGCCATCAGCGCGCACTCGATCGAGTGGGCGAGCACGTCCTGGCCGTAGCTCGTGCGGAAGCGCAGCCGGCCGAGGAGGCGCACGAGCTCCGGGTCCAGGCCCTGGACGCCGGCCTCCAGGACGGCGGCCTCGCCGACCTCGACGATGTGGGCGTCGAGGTCGGACTTCGCCGAGAAGAACACCTCCTCGATGCGGGCCGGGTGGATCCGGCCGTCCTGCAGCAGGCGCTCGAGCGTCATCCGCGCGACCTCGCGGCGCACGCCGTCGAAGGCGCTGAGGACGACGGCGCCGGGTGTGTCGTCGACGATGAAGTCGACGCCGGTGAGGTTCTCGAGCGCGCGGATGTTGCGCCCCTCGCGGCCGATGATCCGGCCCTTCATGTCGTCGCCCGGCAGCTGGACCACGGAGACGGTGGTCTGCGTCGCGTGCGACGCGGCGAGGCGCTGCATCGCCACGGACAGGATCGAGCGCACGCGCCGCTCGGCGTCGCGCTTGGTCTCGTCCTCGACGCGGCGCAGGACCCGCGCCGCGTCCTGGCGCGCCTCGCCCTCGACGTCCTTGAGGAGCTCCTGCTTGGCCTCGGCGGCGCTCAGGCCGCTCGCGCGCTCCAGCGCCCGCTCGCGCTCGACCTTGAGGCGTTCGAGCTCGGCGGCCTGGCGCTCGAGCTCCGCCGCGCGCAGCTCGAGCTCGGCGGCGCGGCGGTCGAGGGTGGGATCGGCCGCGAGCGGCGCGGCGGCGTGACCGGGACGGGAGCGCGTGTGGACGAGCGTCGCGACGACGAGGCCCATGGCGATGAGCGCCGCGCCGATCAAGGTCTGCATGCATCCGTCCTCTCCCGGGACGCGCGAGCGTCCCGCTCTTCCGTGCCGCGACCGACTCTACCCCCGGCCTCGGCGCGCGGACAACGCGCGCAGCGCGGCGCCGTTGCGGACCGCTTCTGACCGCAACCGCCGCTCTACTGCACCCCGTCGATGCCCCGCACCGCCGCCACGTCCCGCCCGGTCACGACCGTCACCCACGAGCAGGTCCGCGGGCTGCGCGCCCGGCGCCATCACCTCGACGCGCGCGTCCCGCATGCCGCCGCGCTCGACGTCGTGCGCGACCTCTGCGGCCTGCACGCCCAGGTGCTGTCCAGCGCCGTGCTGCAGCTGTGGGCGCGCGTCGACGACCTGGCGTCGGGGGAGGTCGAGGCCCTGCTGTGGGAGGACCGGCTCCTGGTCAAGACGTGGGCGATGCGCGGGACGCTGCACCTCCTGCGCGCCGACGACCTGGCCCTCTACGCCGCGGCCCACCGGGCGATCCCCCAGCGTCAGGCGTCCCCGGCGTGGTTGAAGGCCAACGGCCTGACCGCCGACCAGGCCGCCGCGCTCTTCGCCGCGGTGCCGGCGGTCCTCGAGGGCGAGCCGCTGACGCGCGAGGCGCTCGCCGCCGCGCTGGGCGAGGCGGTCGGCCACGACGCGGCGATCGAGGCGGCCCTGGGCTCCTGGGGCTCCGTGCTCAAGCCCGCGGCGATGGTCGGTGAGCTGTGCTTCGCCGACGGCGACGAGCGTCGCGTGCGGTTCACGACGCCCGAGCGCTGGCTCGGCGCGAAGGTCGAGGAGCGCGATCCGCAGGAGGCGCTGCTCGAGGTCACCCGGCGCTTCCTGCGTGCCTTCGGCCCCGCCACGCGCGAGGACCTCGCCCGCTGGCTGGGCATCTCCTCGGCCGCCACCGCCGGGCGCTGGCTGGCGGCGCTCGAGGACGAGGTCGTCCCGGTGGCGGTGCAGGGCGATCCCGACGGCCTGGTGCGCACCGCCCTGGCCGGGGACGTCGACGCCCTCGCGGCCGCGGCGCCGCCGCCCGAGGCCCGCCTCCTCCCCGCCTTCGACCACCACACCGTCGCCCTCCTGCGCGACCCGGCGATCCTCGACCAGTCGCGTCGCGCGGAGATCTCGCGGGCGGCGGGCTGGATCACCCCCGTGGTGCTCGTCGGCGGCGCGATCGCCGGCGTCTGGCGCCACGAGCGGCGCGGAAGGGCGGTCGAGGTGACGATCGAGCCATGGGGGCGCCTGCCGCGCGGTGCCAAGGCGCAGCTGCGCGTGGAGGCCGAGCGCCTCGCGACGTTCCTCGGCGGCGACCTGCGGCTGCTCGAGCGCTAGCCGGCCGCGGCCTGGCGGGCCGCCCAGCCCTCCGGGCGCAGCCGGAAGAGCACGTGCGGCAGGTCGGCGTGGACCACCTCCCGGTCCAGCGTGAAGCCGAGCTTGCCCATGACCGCCCGCGATGCGCTGTTCGTCGTCATCGTGAACGTCACGAGCTCGGCGAGGCCGAGGCCCTCGAAGGCCCACCGGACCGCCTCGGCCGCGAGCTCCGGCGCGTAGCCGCGACCCCAGACGCGGCGGGCGAAGAACCAGCCGACCTCGACGGCCTCCTCGCCCGCCACGACCGTGTGCATGATCCCCGCCCGCCCGACGACCTCGCCGGTGTCGCGCTCGCGGGCGGTCCAGAGGCCGAAGCCGTGCTCGTCCCAGTGGCGCACCGAGCGGTCGACGAACGCCCGGGTCTGGCCCGGGGCGCGGAAGCGCATCGGGTACATCGACTCGGGGATCGCCGGGTCGCCGACGAGGGCGACCAACGCGTCGGCGTCCTGGCGGGTGGTGCGGTCGCCGCGCAGCCGCGCGGTCTCGACGTGCGCGGGGAAGCGGCGGACGCGCGACGGCACCGCGACAGCGTGACGCGCCGGACGCCGGCCGACGGTGCGGGCAGCGCTACGCGGCGTCGCGGCCGGCGTGATGCGCGCGGACCGCGTCGTAGGCGAGCTCGAGGTCGTAGCCCTTGCGGACCAGGTGCCCGAGGGCCCGTTCGCGCGCGCGGTCGTCCTCGAACGGCCCCGGGAAGCGGCGGGCAAGGATCGCGCGGGCGGCGGCGAGCTCGTCGTGACCGTCGTCCTCGCGCAGCGCCGCGGCGACGTGCTCGCGCCCGACCCCGTTCTGCAGCAGCCGGCGCTCGATGCGCTCGGCGCCCCACCCGTCGATCGCTCGCTTGTCCTCGGCGAAGCGCTTGGCGTAGCGCCCGTCGTCGAGGTAGCGCGTCGCCTCGAGCTCGGCGATCACGTCGTCGATCGTCTCGGGCTCGACGCGCTTGGCCTCGAGGTGCCGGCGCATCTCGGCCACCGTGCGGTCACGGTGGCCGAGGTACCGGTAGGCCAGGTCGAGGGCGTCCTGCAGCCGGTGCTCGGGGTCGCTCACGCGATCCAGCGGCCGGTCGGGGACGTCCTCAGCCAGTGCCACCGCTCAGCTCCTCCTCGTGAGGTGCGGATCGTCGTTCCTGGGGAGGAAGCGCGGCAGGCACCATGCGGACGCACGGGCCTGCCCCGATGACGCTGCCAGGGGCGACGAGGCGCCCCTCACGCCGCCTTGGAGGCGGTGATCTCGCCGGTCGCGGGATCGACGACCATCGCCTCGTCGTCGCGGTCGATCGGGGCGACGAGGTCGTTGTCCATGCCGAGCGCGGCGTAGACCTTGTTCTCGATCTCCTTGGCGATCTCCGGGTGCTCGTCCAGGAACGCCTTGGCGTTGTTGCGCCCCTGGCCGAGGCGGTCGTTGCCGTAGGAGAAGAACGAGCCGGACTTCGAGACGACGTCGTGCTCGAGGCCGAGGTCGATGAGGCAGCCCGCGGTGGAGATGCCCTTGCCGAACTCGATGTCGAACTCCGCCTGGCGGAACGGCGCCGCGACCTTGTTCTTGACGACCTTCACGCGGACGCGGTTGCCGACGGCCTCGGTGCCGTCCTTGAGCGTCTCGATGCGCCGGATGTCCAGGCGCTGGGACGAGTAGAACTTCAGCGCGCGGCCACCCGGCTGGGTCTCCGGCGAGCCGAACATCACGCCGACCTTCTCGCGGATCTGGTTGACGAAGACGCAGAGCGTGCCCGTGCGGTTGAGCGTGCCGGCGAGCTTGCGCATCGCCTGGCTCATCATGCGGGCCTGGAGGCCGACGGTCGTGTCGCCCATCTGGCCCTCGAGCTCGGCGCGCGGCGTCAGCGCCGCCACGGAGTCGACCGCGACGACGTCGACGGCACCGGAGCGCACGAGCATGTCGGCGATCTCGAGCGCCTGCTCGCCGTAGTCGGGCTGGGAGACGAGCAGCTCGTCGATGTCCACGCCGATCGCCTTGGCGTACAGCGGGTCCATCGCGTGCTCCGCGTCGATGAACGCGCAGACCCCGCCGAGCTTCTGGGCCTCGGCGAGCACGTGGTAGACGAGCGTGGTCTTGCCCGAGGACTCCGGGCCGTAGATCTCGACGATGCGGCCCCGCGGCATGCCGCCGATGCCCAGCGCGATGTCGAGCGACAGCGCCCCCGTCGGGATCGCGTTCACCTTGACCTGCGCGCCCTCGTCGCCCATCCGCATGATCGCGCCCTTGCCGAACTGGCGCTCGATCTGGGTGAGGGCGCCGCTCAGGGCGGTGTCGCGGGCCTTCGCGGCCTTCTCGTCGGTCGGTGCTGCGGGCATGTCTCTAGATCGCCTCTCTCGAACGGATGTGCGCATGGTGCGGGCTGGGTCGGACGGAACGCCTGCGCTTGCAGGACGTCCGTGACGCTAGGCGCGCCCGCGTGCCAAGTCGCCCCCCGCGTGTGCCGCCTCTGCGGCGAGACCGCGTCGTAGGCTGCCGCCGGTGGACCGCCCCAGCCCCGTGGACCGCGTCGCCGCGCTCGACGGCCTGCGCGGGCTCACGGCGGTCGTGGTCGTCGTCTACCACGCCTGGCTGCTCACGAAGGCCCCGGAGCTCGACGGCGGCCCGCTGCGCGACCTCCTGAGCACCGGCTTCCTCGCCGTCGACGTCTTCTTCGTCCTCAGCGGCTTCGTGCTCCTCCTGCCGACCGCCGCCACCGGCGACCCCGGACCCACGCGCGACTACGTCGTCAAGCGCATCGCCCGCATCGGCCCGGCCTACTGGGTCGCGCTCGTGGTCGCCGTCGCCGCGTTCGACCTGCTCGCGTCCCCGGGCCTGGACCGCGACCGGGCCCTCGCGCCCGAGGGCCTCCTCGCCCACGCGCTCTTCCTCGAGACCGAGGCCCGCCTGCTGCCCGGGTGGGACGGCCTGCTCGGCCTCGGGGTCAACCCCGTCCTCTGGACCCTCGCCCTCGAGGCGAGCTTCTACGCCGTCCTGCCCTTCGTGGCGGGCCCGTTCGTGCGCCGGCCCGTCGTGTGGACCGCCGGCGCGCTCCTGCTCTCCGCCGCGACGCGCGCCGTCGCCGACGGCCGGGGCCAGACCGGGCAGGAGCTCCTCTCGCTCCTGCCCGCCGGCGCGTTCTCCTTCGCCGCCGGGATGGCCGCCGCGGTCGCCTACGTCCACGTGCGCGAGGGGCGCGCCCGCCTGCCCGTCCGGCCCCACGCGCTGGCCGTGCTGGCGACGGCCGGCCTGCTCCTGACGATGGGCCTCGCCGGCGGCGCCGACCCGGGGCAGGTCCGCGACGACGCCCGCACCTCGCAGGCCGTCGGCCTCGCGGTGCCCGCCCTGTGTGCGCTGCTCACCGTCGGCTGCGCGCTCGGCGCGCCCCGCGTGCTCGCCGGCCGCCTCGGGCGCGTCCTCGGCGAGCTCTCCTACGGCCTGTACCTCGTGCACTTCATGGTCCTGCTGCTGGCGCTCAACAGCCTCGGCTTCGCGCGCGACGGCAGCGCCCGCGCCTTCGCGCAGGCCCTGGCCTTCGCCCTGCCCGCGTCGCTCGTGCTCGCCGTCCTGAGCCACGTCGCGGTCGAGCGGCCCGCGCGCCGGGCCGCCCGCCGGATGCTCGCGCGGCGCGCGGCGGACCGGGCTAGCGGCGCAGCGTCAGCGACCGCCTGACGACGACCTTCGTCGCCGAGGGCGCGGTCGCGGTGGCCTCCACGCGCAGCGTCCTGCCGGCCGACCGGCGCAGCAGCCGCCGGCCGACCGGGGCCGGCTTGAGGCGCACCGTCCGGCGCAGGCTCCCCGCCCGCAGCGCCACGGTCCTGCGCGCGGCGGTCTTCGTGCCCACGCGCGCGACGATCGTCACCCGGCACGCCGCCGCGCACTTGACGCGCACCCGCGGCCCCTTCGACACGAGGGTCGCGAGCCGCGCCCGGTCGACCGCGAGGGAGAAGCCCCGCACCGCGGTGGTCGACGCGACCGGGCCGCACGGCGCGACCGCCTTGCGCTCGCCGCGGGCCACGACGACCTGGGTGCTGGCCGTGACGCGCCCGCCGCGCAGGCACTCGAGCGTCCACGCCTCCGTCCGCCCGGCCGCGGCCTCGTAGGGCCGCGTCGACGGCAGCACGTGCCAGGTGAAGCTCCCGCTCGCCGGGACGGTCATGGCGGACTCGAGCCCGTCGTCGAGCAGCTGCACCGGCCCGGCGCCCAGGCAGCCGGTGTCGAGCGGGCCGACGCCCGTCATCGAGCACACCGGCGACGTCGCCGTCTTGAACGACTTGCGCAGCCGCAGCGTGGCGCCCGCCGGCGCGCGGCCCTCGAGGACGCCGTGCGCCCGGGGGTCGGCCGCCTGCTCGGCCGCGAGCAGCAGCGCCTCGCGGACGCCCTTGCCCTCGGTGGCGGTCCCCGGCGTGCCCAGGTACTGCTGCACGACGTTCTGCGCGAACGGGCCCTGGAACCCGTCGCCGCCCAGCTCGATCGTGTAGCCGAACGTCCCCTGGGCGGTGTAGTTCCAGTCCTCGGTCGTGCCGCTGGTGTCGTAGAGCTCGTAGCCGAACTGCGACGCGTAGCCGGTCGCGGCCGCCATCGCGTCGCCGAGGGCCTTGAGCGCCGGCTCGTCGGGCGCGGTGCCGACCGACCGCAGGCCCGGCGGGCGCAGGACGAGCGCCGCGACGTTGTGCAGCGTCTGCAGCCCGGTGACCTGGAGCCGACGGGTGAGCTCGTGCACCGCCTGCGTCTCGGGCTCCGACCACGGCCCCGACCCGCGGAAGTCCTCGGCCGACGCGCTGGTCGACGCCCCCTCGCCGCCCCAGTACGCGGCGTAGTTGCGGTTGAGGTCGACGCCGCTGGTCGTGACCCGCGCCGCGCACGGCGTGCCGTCGTCGCCCGCCGTCGGCCGGCAGTTCTTGCGCCGCAGGGCGACCGAGGACCCGCCGTCACGCGACACGGCGTAGCCGTCGACGTTGATGATCGGCACGACGTAGACGCGCTCGGCGGCGAGGATCGCCCGCACCCGCGCGTCGCCGGCGTCGTGGCGCTGGACGAGGTCGAGGGCGAACTCGAGCGCCGCCTCCGCCGAGGGCCATTCGCGCGCGTGGTGGGCGGCCAGGACGACGAAGACCGGCTTGCCGTCGTCCGTGCGCCCGACGTCCTGGGAGATCTCGACCCCCCGGATCTCCCGCCCCTCGAGCGACGGCACCGGCAGGACGACCGGCCGGACGAGGCCGGGGTGCTCGGCCGCGAGCTGGTCCAGCGTCGCGTTGAAGTCCGCGCTGGCGCGGTAGGTCTCGCGACCGCTGGGCAGGCCGGAGCCGCCGCCCTGCCGGGCCTTCGCGGCGTCGGCGCGCCGCGCGGCGCGGGCGAAGGCGCCGAGGTCGGCGATCCGCTCGCGGAACGTGAAGCCGGCGTCGCGCAGGCGGCGCCGCTCCGCCGCCGAGTGCACGACGACGTCCGCGCTGCGCGGTCGCACGTCGTGGGTGACGTCCAGGCCGAGGCGCTCGAGCGTCGCGACGTCCGCGCGCCCCATGTCGAGGTCCACGCGCACCAGCGACGGCGCGGCGCCCGCGGGCGGCGCCGCCACCACGCCGAGGCCGAGGGCGACGAGGAGGGCCGGCAGCGCGCGACGCATCGCGCAAGCCTGCCAGGCCCGGCCTACATCGGCGCCGTGCGGCCGTTGTCGAGGGCCAGGACGTTGCCGTCGGGGTCCTTGCACCAGGCGACCTGGTGGGGCGCGAAGGTGTGCACGCCGCGCTCGTCGGCCTCCATGCCGTCCACCCGCTCGAAGACGACGCCGCGCGTGCGCAGCTCGTCGATCGTGCGGTCGAAGTCGGCGATCGACCACGACGCCACGGTCGCGCCGCTCGGGGTGGCGTGCGCGCTGGCGTAGACCTGCAGCAGGCCGCCGCCGCACGGGTAGATGCGCACGAACTCGGGGCCTCCGGGCTGGGGCACCAGCCCGAGGACGTCCTCGTAGAACTGCGCGGCGCGCGCGATGTCGGCGACGGCCACGGTGGCACGGACGGGGCTCGAGATGAGGCTCATGCGAAACGGGACCGTCCCACAGCCGCGCTCCCATCGCCCGGCGTCAGGACAGCGACGCGCGGGCCAGGGGCTCGTAGCGCGCGGCCTTGCCCAGGTGCGAGCGGTAGAGCACCAGCGACGTCGTCCCCAGCTGCGCCTCCGGCGGCGCCGGGAGCTCGAGCGTCGCCGGCCGCGCGCCCTTGCGCACCCGCGCGACCGTCACGTGGGGCTTGAAGGACCGGCCCTCGGGCTCGAAGCCCAGCGGCTGCAACGCAGCCCACAGGCGGGCGTGCAGCGCCGCCAGCTCGCCCTCGACCGCCACCGTCAGCACGTGCGGCCGGCGCGGCGCGAGCCAGAGGACGGGGCCCAGGCGCAGCGGCCCGACCGGTCCCGCCACCGCCGCGACGACCGCCGTCAGCGGCGCGACGAGCGCCTCGTCGCACGAGCCCAGGAAGGCGAGCGTCACGTGCAGGCGCTCCTGGGGCACGAGCCGCAGGGCCTCGTCCTCCCCCACGGCCCTGGCCGCCCAGGCGGCGAGCTCGGCGCGCGCCGCATCCCCGACGTCCAGGCCCACGAAGAGCCGCAGGCCCACCGCGACCGCCGCTCAGCGCGGCCCGGCGGCCAGGTCGCCCTCGCCGCGCAGCAGCCGCCGGACGAGGTGCATCGCCGTTGTCGTCGAGCGGTCGCGCACGTCGGCGCGCGTGCCCGGCAGGCGGGTGCGGCGGGTGATCCGCCGGTCGCCGTCGGAGACCGAGAAGCAGACCGTCCCGACCGGCTTGTCCTCCGTCCCGCCGCCGGGGCCGGCGATGCCGGTGATGCCGACGCCGACGTCCGCGCCCAGCGCGGCGCGCGCGCCGTCGGCCAGCGCCTCGGCGACCTCGGTCGACACCGCCCCGTGGCGCTCGATGAGCGCCGGATCCACGCCCGCGAGCTTGGCCTTGGCGTCGTTGGAGTAGACGACGACGCCGCCCAGGACGTAGGCGCTCGAGCCCTCGAGCTCGGTGAGCCGCCCCGCGAGCAGCCCGCCGGTGCAGGACTCCGCCGTCGCGATGGTCGCACCGCCGTCGCGCAGCAGCGCCGCGACCTGCTCGTCGACCGACGTGCCGTCGTCGGAGAACAGCGTGTCGGCGTGGCGCTCGCGCACCACCCGCTCGAAGGCCTCGTAGACCGCGTCCTCCGTGGGCTCCCAGCGCGTCACGACCTCGACCTCGCCGCGGCGCAGGCAGGTCGTGATCTCCAGGCGGTCGATGTCCACCCCGCCCTCGCGCGCCTTGCGCAGCGTCTCGGCGATCTCGGACTCGGGGATCCCGAACATCCGCAGCATCCGCTGGCGGTACTCGGTGGCGCCGGCGATCGCGGCGCGGAACGCGTCGGTCTGCGTCGCGGTCTCCCACATCGGCTGCAGCTCGCGCGGCGGCCCCGGCAGGACGACCACCGTCGGGCCCGGACGGCCCACCCCCTCGCCGGGCGGGACGACGAGGCCCGGCGCGGTGCCGACCGGCTCGAGCACCGTCGCGCCCTCCGGGACGACCGCCTGCTTGCGGTTGGACGCCCGCAGCGCCGCCTCGTCGAGCCCCGGCCAGCGCTTGCGCACCACCTCGAGGATCTGCCAGATCCGGCCCTCGAGCGCCTCGTCGAGGACCATCTCACGGCCCTGCCAGCGGCCGACGACGTCGGCGGTCAGGTCGTCCTCGGTCGGCCCGAGCCCGCCGCTGGTGACGACGAGGTCCATCCCGAGGCTCGCCATCCAGTCCAGCGCGCCGCGGACGTCCTCGGGGCGGTCACCGACGATGACGTTGTGGGCGAGGTCGACGCCGAGCTCGCGCAGCCGCTCGGCCAGGAACGGCCCGTTGCGGTCCACGACGCGGCCCGTGAGGACCTCGGTGCCGGTGACGACGATGCCGGCGCGGGTGCCGTGTGGGGCGTTCTCGGCGGTCATGCGCAGCTCGGACGGCGACCCTCGGGCAGCACGGAGCGCTGGACGCGCCCGTTGCGCTTCGTGATCACGTACCCGATGCCGTCGGTGACCTCCGGCACGTCGCGCGTGCGGCCGTCGATGACCAGCCGCGCACTGCCGTTGCCCAGCGTCACCTCGAAGCGCGAGGAGCGGAACGTCCGCGACGGCGTGTCCGGCGAGATCGTCGCCCCGTCCAGGAGCCGGCCCTGCCCCCGCCCGGTGAGGCAGACGTACACCGGGCCGGTGGCGACGATCCGCAGGCGCACGATGCGCGAGGAGCGGCTCGACGAGGACGACCCGCTGCCGCGCGTGGACGAGCGCGTCGTGCGCGTGCCCGACGTGGGTGCCCCGGCATCCGAGCGCTCGGTCTGGGTCGTGCGCGCCTGCGTCACCGGGTCGCCGTCGTCGTCGGCACCGCGGCCCAGGAGGTAGAGCACCGCGAGGAGCGCGACGACGAGCGCCGCGATGACGATCCCCACCGGCGGGCCGCCGCGCGGCTCGCGCCGGCGCTGGGCGCTCGAGCGCGGGACGATCGGCTGCAGGTCGTGCTCCGAGGGCCGCTCGTGACGGAGCTTGTACTCCTCCAGCAGGAGCTTGGCGTCGAGCCCGAGCGCCTCCGCGTACGTGCGCAGGAAGCTCTTGACGAAGGTCGGGCCCGGCAGCAGGTTCCACTCCTCGTTCTCGAGCGCGCGCAGGTACTTCGCGCGGATCTTCGTCTCGGCCTCGATCTCCGAGATGTCGATCCGCGCGCGCATGCGCGCCTCGCGGAGGGTGGCCCCGATGTCGGGCATCGCGCGCGCAGTCTATGCGTCGTCGGGCGGCGGACCGTCCGAACGCGACGGATCGGGCGGGAGCTCCGGGACCGGCGCTTCTGCGTCAGGCGTCGCTGACGCGCTGTCACCGCCGAGCGCCGCCAGGACCCGCGGCAGGTCGCCCTCCGTCACGAGGACCTGCCGCGGCTTGGAGCCCTCGTAGCCGCTGATGACCCCGCGGCGCTCGAGCATGTCGATGAGCCGGCCCGCGCGGGTGTAGCCCAGGCGCAGGCGGCGCTGGAGCATCGAGGTCGAGGCGGTGCCCATCTCGACGACGAGCTGGATGGCCTCGCCGAGGAGCGGGTCCTCGTCGGGGTCGAGCTCGTCGTCGGGCCGGCCGCTGTCGCCCGCGTCCTCCTGCTCGACCTCCTCGAGCAGGTCCTCGCGCAGCTCGGGCTCGCCCTGGCGCGCCCAGAAGCCGGTGATCTGCGCGATCTGGCCCTCGTCGATGTAGGCGCCCTGGATGCGCTGGAGCTTGGACGAGCCGACCGGCGAGAAGAGCATGTCGCCCTGGCCCAGCAGCGACTCGGCGCCGTTCTGGTCGAGGATCACGCGCGAGTCGGTCTGCGACGAGACCGAGAAGGCGATGCGCGACGGGACGTTGGCCTTGATCATGCCCGTGATGACGTCCACGCGCGGGGACTGCGTGGCGAGCACGAGGTGGATGCCGACCGCGCGCGCCTTCTGGGCGATGCGGATGATCGAGTCCTCGACGTCGGCCGGCGCGACCATCATCAGGTCGGCGAGCTCGTCGATGACGCAGAGGACGTAGGGCAGCGGCGCCTCGTCGTTGGCGACGCGCACCTTGTTGAGCTCGGGCAGTGAGCGCGTGCGGGCCATCGACATGATCCCGTAGCGCCACTCCATCTCACGGACGAGGTTCTGGAGCGCGTTGGCCGCCTGGCGCGGCGAGGTGATGACCGGCGTGAGGAGGTGCGGGACCTCCTCGTAGTGGTTGAGCTCGACCTGCTTGGGGTCGATGAGCACGAGGCGCGCGTCCTGCGGCGTGGCCCGCAGCAGCACGCTCGACAGCAGGCCGTTGACGCAGGCCGACTTGCCGGCGCCGGTCGTGCCGGCGATGAGCAGGTGCGGCATCTTCGCCAGGTCCGCGCCGATCGCCTTGCCGCTGACGTCCTTGCCCAGCCAGACGAACAGCGGCGAGGCACCGTCGGGGGCGTCCTGGAAGACGTCGCCGAGGTGGACGACGCGCCGCTGCTGGTTGGGGACCTCCACGCCGACGGCCTGCTTGCCGGGGATCGGGGCGAGGATGCGGATGTCGACCGCCGCCAGCGCGTAGGCCAGGTCGTCCTTGAGCTGGGCGACCTTCGACATCTTGATGCCGGGCGCCAGGCGCAGCTCGTAGCGCGTGATGTGCGGGCCCGCGACCGTGCCCACGATGCGCGCCTCGACGTTGAAGTGGGCGAGCGCCTCGACGAGGCGCGCGCCGAGCTCCTCCTGGCCGCGGGTGTCCGGGCGCGCCTGCTCGGCCGTGGACCGGCGCAGCATCGTCGGGCGCGGGACGACGTACTCGACGTCGGTGTCCTCGTCGCCGTCGGCGCGCGGGAGCGGCAGCTGCTCCTGGACGGCGGTGGGCGGCTCGGGCGCGGGCGGCTCCTCCTCGACCGAGGCCAGCGGGTCCACGTCGTCCTCGTCGTCCTCGACGAGCGCCTCGGGCTCGGGCGCCGGCACCTCCTCCTCGACGGGCGCGGGCCGCTCCGGCTCGCGGCCGGGATCGCCGAAGAGGTCCGGGAAGCGCTGCTCGGCGTCGTCGACCGGGGGGGCCTCGACGTGGGTCGGGCGCACCACGACGTCGTCCTCGTCCTCGGGCTCCGGGACGCGGACCTTCGGCGCGGCCTTGGCCTTGCGGGTGCCGGTCGTCGTCGCCGCGGGTGCCGGCTCGCGCTCGGCGCGGCGCAAGGAGCGGGTGGTGTCGGCGACCGTCGTCGCGGTCGCCTGCAGGACGGTCGCCAGCGACGCGCCCGTGAGCAGGAGCACCGCAGCGGTCAGCAGGAACAGCGCGAGCAGGTGGGCGCCGATCGTCCCGACGAGGTTCGAGGCCCCGTAGAAGAGCGCCTCGCCGAGCAGCCCGCCGCGCTCGCGCACGAAGTCGTGGTCCCAGAAGCCGTCGCGGGTGTCGCTGGGGCCGAGGCCGAGCGTCCCCGCCGCCAGCGCGAGCGCGACGCCGAGGACGAGGCACAGGCCGCCCGAGCGGAACGGACGGACCGCCGGCAGGACCGGCCGCAGGACGACGAGCGCGCCGACGACCACCACGGCGACGGGCGCGCCGAAGCGCAGCGTCCCGATGCCGACGGCCAGCGCGTCGGTGATCGCGTCACCGACGGTCCCCGCCGCCCAGCCGGCGTAGAGCGGGAAGGCGAGGAACACCCCGAGGCAGACCAGGCCGAGGCCGATGAGGTCCAGGTGGCGCTGCTCGACCACGGGCAGGCGCGGTCGCCAGGTCGCGGTGGAGCGCTTGGCACGCGCCCGGCCCGACGCCGCCGAGCGCTGGGCGCGCGCCGGCGGCTTCCGGGCCCCGCCGCGCGCAGGGGGCTTCCTCGTGGTCGTCGCCATCCGGGTGCTCCCTTCGACGCGCGCGCGTGAGGGTCCTTCCCTTGACCCGCCCTTGAGGCTTGGCCGTACCCTCCAGGGCGCATGTCCGGCCGGCAGCCCCGCGTCCTCATCGTGGAGGACGACGACGAGATCGCCCAGGTCCTCCAGCGCTCGCTGCGCCTCGAGGGCTACGAGACGCGCATCGCGCCCGACGGCCCCGGCGGCCTGGACGCCGCCGCGCAGTTCGTGCCCGACCTCGTCGTCCTCGACCTCGGCCTGCCCGGCGGGATCGACGGGCTCGACGTGGCCAAGCGCCTGCGCGCCGCCGACGACGTCCCGATCCTCATGCTCACCGCCCGCGACGCCGTCGAGTCGCGCGTCGAGGGCCTGGACGCGGGCGCTGACGACTACCTGGTCAAGCCCTTCGAGCGCCAGGAGCTCCTGGCCCGGATGCGCGCGCTGCTGCGGCGCCGTCCGCCGCGCGGGTCAGCCTCCCTCGTGGTGGGCGACCTCCAGCTCAACCCGGACACCCACGAGGTCCGCCGCGGGGAGCGCGAGGTCGAGCTCACCCAGCGGGAGTTCGAGCTGCTGGAGTACCTCATGCGCAACGAGCGCATCGTCGTCCCGCGCCAGCGGCTGCTGGAGGACGTCTGGGGCTACGACCCGTTCGCGACGACGAACACCATCGAGGTCTTCGTCTCCAACCTGCGGCGCAAGCTCGAGGCCGGCGGCGAGGACCGCCTGCTGCACACGATCCGCGGCGCCGGCTACGTCCTGCGCGCCTGATGCTGCACCGGCTGTCCATCCGCTGGCGCCTCGCGGTCATCTCCGCGGCGCTGACCTTCGCGATCCTCACCCTGTTCGCGCTGGTCGTCGGGCAGCTGACCACGTCGCGGATGCGCGATGACTTCAACAACCAGATGGCCGCCGCGGTCGACGAGCTGCGCGATCGCCTGCGCGTCGGCGTCGAGGAGAACCACCTCGTCGTGCGGACCGGCCTGAACACCTACGCCGCCTCGACCGGCGCGGTCATCCGCGTGCTCAACGCCTCCACCGGCCAGGTCGTGGCCCAGACGCCCAAGGCGCCGGACCTCGGGCCCGTGGCGCTGAGCGACGGTCGCGGGTCCGGCCAGGTCGGCGGCTTCCGCGTCGAGTCGCGCCGGACCGTCCTGCGGCCCTCCCCCCTCAACGGCGTGGGCTTCTCGCCGCTGGCGGTCATCGTCCAGTACGCGCGGCCGGTGTCCGTCGTCGAGGACAGCGTGAAGAGCGTGCGCTTCTTCCTGCTGGGGGGCGTCCTGGCGGGGACGGTGCTCGCCCTCATCGGCGGCCTGGTGCTCGCGCGGCGCTCCCTGGCGCCCATCGCGCGCCTCACCGCCATGGCGCGCTCCATCTCCCGGACCCGTGACCCCGCCGCCTCGGTGCCGGTGCCCGACGCCGAGGACGAGGTCGCCGAGCTGGCCCGCACCCTGGACGAGATGCTCGTCGCGCTGACGCAGTCGCGCGAGGAGACCCAGCAGATGCTCGACCGCCAGCGCCAGTTCGTGGCCGACGCCAGCCACGAGCTGCGCACGCCGCTGACCAGCGTCCTGGCCAACCTCGAGCTGCTGGCCGACGTGCTGGACGGCGAGGAGGGCGAGGCGGCGTGCTCGGCCCTGCGCTCGTCCAAGCGGATGAAGCGCCTGGTCGCCGACCTGCTGCTGCTCGCCCGCGCCGACGCCGCACGCGAGGCGCCGCACGCCCCGACCGACCTCGGCCAGGTGCTGCTCGAGGCGGTCGCCGAGGCCGGCCCGCTGGCCGGCGACCACGTCGTCTCGGTCGACACGGAGCGCGTCGTCGTCGACGGCGCCCGCGACGACCTGCACCGGGTCGCGCTCAACCTCATCGAGAACGCGCTGAAGCACACGCCGCCGGGCTCGACGGTCCACGCGTCCGTCGGCGCACGAGGCGGCCGGGCGCTGCTCGTGGTCGAGGACGACGGGCCGGGCGTCCCGCGCGAGCTGCGCGAGCGGATCTTCGAGCGCTTCGTGCGCGGCGAGGGCGATCGCGGCGGCTCGTTCGGCCTGGGCCTGTCGATCGTCCGCGCGGTGGCCGAGGGCCACGGCGGCTCCGTGCGCCTCGAGGACCGCGCCGGCGGCGGGACGCGCTTCGTGGTCGACCTCCCCGCGGTGGCTCAGGCCGTGCCCGTGGCCGTCCCGGCGGCCGCCCCGGCGTGAGCCGCCGACCGCAGGTCGTCCACACCGCGGAGCTCGGCACCGACGTGCTCGACGCCTGCCGCGCGCTGCTCGACGAGGCGTTCGAGGGCGACTTCGACGACCACGACTGGGAGCACAGCCTCGGCGGGATCCACGCGCTGGTGTGGGAGGGCTACGAGCTCGTCGCCCACGCCGCCGTCGTGCAGCGGCGGATGCTCCACCGCGGCCGCGCCCTGCGCTGCGGCTACGTCGAGGGCGTCGGCGTCGCACCCGAGCACCAGCGCCGCGGCCACGGCGGCGTGGTCATGACCGCGCTCGAGCGCGTCATCCACGGCGCCTACGACCTCGGCGCCCTCGGCGCGACGGACCCCGGGATGCCGTTCTACCGCGCCCGCGGCTGGCAGGCGTGGCGCGGCCCGCTCGGGTCGCTCACCCCGCGCGGCATCGTGCCCTCCGCCGACGAGTCGGGCTTCGTCCTGGTCCTCCCCACCGACGGCGCACAGCTCGACCTCGACGGCGAGCTCGTGTGCGACTGGCGCGACGGGGACGTCTGGTAGCTCAGACCTCGACGACCACCGGCAGCACCATCGGCCGCCGGCGCAGGCGCTCGTAGACGAACGCCGCGAGGTCGTCGTGGAGGATCTGCTGGAGCAGGTCGACCTCGCGCACCTCGTCGCGGGCGGCGCGTGCCAGCGAGTCGTCGACCGTCTTGCGCAGGTCGTCGAGCAGGCCCTCGGCGTCGTCGGGGTACGGGACGCCGCGGAAGATGACCTCGGGCTCGGCCACCGACGAGCCGTCCTGCTCGGAGATCGTCGCGACGACGACGAAGATGCCGTCGGCGCTGAGCATGCGGCGGTCGCGCAGCGCGACGTCGGCGGGGTCGCCGATGTCGACGCCGTCGACGAAGATCATCCCGCTCTTGACGCGCTTGCCCCACCGGGCGCCCTTGGCGTCGAGCTCGAGCGGCTTGCCGTTCTCGCCCGGGAAGATGCAGTCGGCGTCGACGCCGACCGACTCGGCGAGCTGGCCGTGCAGGTGCAGGCGCTTGTGGTCGCCGTGGGCCGGCAGCACGAACCGCGGCTTGGTGAGGTTCAGCAGGAGCTTGACCTCCTCCGCGTAGCCGTGGCCCGACGCGTGGATCGGCGCGTCGCGGGCCGTGATCACGCGGCAGCCGATGTGGTAGAGGCGGTCGATCGTCTCGTTGACCGCCCGCTCGTTGCCCGGGATCGGCGTGGCGGAGAACACGACGGTGTCCCCGCGGCGCAGCTCGACGTGCGGGTGGTCGTTGTGGGCCATGCGGCGCAGCGCGCTGAGCGGCTCGCCCTGGGACCCCGTCGAGACGATGACGACGCGGTCGTCGGCGAAGTCGTCGAGCTCGCGCGGCCCGATGAGCATCCCCTCGGGGACCTCGATGTGGCCGAGCGAGCGCCCGATGTTGATGTTCTTGCGCATCGACCGGCCGAGCAGGCAGACCTTGCGCCCGAGCGCCGCGGCCGCGTCGACGACCTGCTGGACGCGGTGGATGTTCGACGCGAAGCACGTCACGACGATGCGCCCGTCGCAGCGGCTGAAGACGTCCTCGAGGTGCCCGCCGACCGCCGACTCGCTGGGCGACCAGCCGGCGCGGTCGACGTTCGTCGAGTCGCCGACGAGCAGCAGCAGGCCGTCCTCGTCGCTGGCGAAGCGGCCCAGGCGCGCGAAGTCCGGCGGGCGGCCGTCGACCGGCGTCTGGTCGAAGCGGTAGTCGCCGGTGACGAAGATCGTCCCGAGGTCGGTCGTGATCGCCACGCCCGCCGCATCGGGGATCGAGTGCGTCATGTGCACGAGCTCGACGTCGAACGGCCCGAGCTCGAGGACCTCGTCGCCCTTGACGTCGGTGCACTCCGCCTCGCGCAGCTTGTGCTCGTCGAGCTTGGAGCGGGCCATCGCCATCGTCAGCGGCCGGCCGAACACCGGGATGTCGACGGCCAGCTCGCGCAGGACCCAGGGCAGCGCGCCGAGGTGGTCCTCGTGGCCGTGGGTGACGACGATCGCCTCGATGTCGTCCACGCGGTCGCGCAGCACCCCGAAGTCGGGCAGGACGAGGTCGATGCCGACCTGCTCCGCCGTCGGGAAGCGCAGGCCGGTGTCGACGATGATCAGCCGGTCGTCGAACTCGACGACGGTCATGTTCTTGCCGATCTCGCCGAGCCCGCCCAGGGGCAGGACGCTGAGGGTGCCGCTCACTGGCGGGCCAGACTACCCACCCAGCAGGCCCAGACCCTCGAGGGCCTCCCGGACCGCCTGGCGCTCGCGCTCGTCGGCCTCGACCATCGGCAGGCGCAGGCCGCCGCAGTCGTGGCCCACCATCTGCAGTGCCGCCTTCACGGGGATCGGGTTGGTCGTGACGCCCAGCGCCGCGTAGAGGGCCTGCAGCTCGGCGTCGATCGCCGCGCGCTGGGACGGGTCGTCGACCATCGTGCGCATCCGGGGCCCGACGAGGTGGCTGGCCACGCAGATGCCGCCGATGCCGCCCAGGTCCAGGGTCCGGGCGAGGTCGTCGTCGTTGCCGGCGTAGAGCCCGAGGCCGTCGATGGGCTGCAGCTGCTCGCCGTTGGCCTCCTTGACGTAGAGGACGTTGGCGATCGTCCCGAGGTCGGCCAGCGCCTCCGGCGGGATGTTGACCACCACGCGGCCCGGGATGTTGTAGAGGACCACGGGCTTGTCGGTGGCGGCCGCGACCTCCTCGTAGTGGCGGCGGATGCCGCGGAGGTTGGGCTTGTTGTAGTAGGGCGTGACGCTCAGGACGGCGTCGGCCCCGGCCTCCGTGGCCTCCGCGGTCAGGTGGACGGCGTGGCGCGTGTCGTTCGAGCCCGTCCCCGCGACGATCGTGGCCCCCGCGGGGCGCTCGCGGCAGGCCAGCGCGATGAGGCCGAGGTGCTCCTCGTCGGTGAGCGTCGAGGCCTCCCCGGTGGTGCCGCAGACGACGAAGCCGTCGCTGCCCTGCTCGTGCAGGTGGTGCATGAGCGCCACGAACCTGTCCTCGTCCACGCGCAGGTCCTGCGTGAAGGGCGTGACGATGGCGGTGAGGATCGCGCCGAGGGACATGGCAGCATCATCGCGGATCGATGCCGGAGACGACCCTCAGCGCCGAGGTCACGGCCGTCCGCTGGCGGGTGGACGACGGCGACTTCGCCGTGCTCGCGGCCCTGACCGACGACGGCGACGAGGTCACGCTGGTCGGTCCGCTGGCCCACGTCGGCGCCGGGGAGGCCGTCGAGGTCGACGGCAGCTTCCGCGAGCACCCGCGCCACGGGCGGCAGTTCGCCGTCCAGCAGGTCCGCTCGCGCGGCATCGTCAGCGAGCAGGCGCTGGTGAACCTCCTGATCGACGTCAAGCACGTCGGCATCAAGGGCGCCAACTGGCTGCTGCGCGAGCACGGGCCCGAGGTCCTCGACCGTCTGGACGAGGACGCCGCCGGGGTGCTGCGCGAGGTCCCGGGGATCGGCAAGGCCAAGCTCCGGGCGGCGGTCGAGTCGTGGGACGGGCTGCGCGCCCAGCGCGAGGTGCGGCTGTTCCTCGAGGAGGCGGGCGTGCCGGCGCCCGCGGCGTCGCGGATCCTGCGGGCCTTCGGCGCCGGTGCGGTCGAGCTGCTGCGCGAGGACCCCTACGGCGTGGCGCGCCTGGACGGCGTGGGCTTCGCCACGGCCGACCAGCTCGCCCGGGCGCTCGGCGTCCCGGCCGACGACCCGGCCAGGCTCGACGCGGGGCTGCTCCACGCGCTGCGCGAGGCCGAGGCCGACGGCCACTGCTTCCTGCCGCGGACCGAGCTCGCCCGCCGCGGGGGCGCGCTGCTCGGCGTCTCGGCGGCGCTGCTCGACGCCCGCGTCGAGGAGGGCTGCGCGCGCGGCGAGCTCGTGGCCGACGGTGACCGCGTCCTGGACGCGCGGATGGACGCGGTCGAGCGGCGGCTGGCGCGCAAGGTGCGCGAGCTGCTGGACGGCGAGCCGACGCTTCGGCTGGAGGTCCCGGAGGAGCCGCCGGAGGACCTCGACCCGCAGCCGACGGCGACGCAGTGGGCCGGCGTCCAGGCGGCGGTCGAGCACCGGGTGTCGATCCTCACCGGCCTGCCGGGCACCGGCAAGACCGCGACGATGCGCGCCCTGGTGGACCAGGTGCGTGGGTCCGGGCGGCGCGTCCGGCTCTGCGCGCCCACCGGCAAGGCGGCCCGGCGCCTCGCCCAGCTCACGGGGGCCGACGCCACCACGATCCACCGCCTGCTCGAGTACGTCCCCGGTGAGGGCTTCGCGCGCGACAGCGGGGACCCGATCACCGGCGCGGACCTGCTGATCGTCGACGAGGCCTCGATGCTCGACGTGCGCCTCGCGATGTCGCTGTTCGACGCGGTCGGCGACAAGACCCACGTCCTGCTCGTGGGCGACGTCGACCAGCTCGCCCCGGTCGGGCCCGGCCGCGTCCTGGAGGACCTGCTCGACAGCGGCGAGGTCCCCGCGACGCGGCTGACCGAGGTCTTCCGCCAGGCGGCGCGCTCCCTGATCATCCGCGCCGCGCACGCCATCAACCACGGCGAGCCGCCGCCCACGAAGGCCGGCGAGGACGACGTCCGGGACTTCTTCGTGGTCGAGCGCGAGGGCGCGGGCGCGATCTTCGACGAGGTCGTCTCGCTCGCGGCGACCCGCCTGCCGGGCCACTACGACCTCGACCCCAGCGGCGGCGTCCAGGTCCTCGCGCCGATGCACAAGGGCCAGGCGGGCATCGACGCCTTCAACGAGGCGCTGCGGGCGAAGCTCAACCCCGACGGCGCAGCGGTGCCGGGCACGAGCTTCCGCGTCGGCGACCGCGTCCTGCAGCAGCGCAACGACCACGAGCACCAGCTCATGAACGGCGAGAGCGCGGCGGTCGTCGCGCACGACCCCGACCACGCGACGGTCACCCTGCGCTGCGACGACGGGCGCGTGGTCCGGCTGCCCGCCGACGCGCTGAGCACCTGGCGGCTGGGCTGGTGCACGTCGGTGCACAAGAGCCAGGGCTCGCAGTTCCCCGCGGTGGTCGTGGTCGTCCACCGCGGGCACCACCTGATGCTGACGCGCTCGCTGCTCTACACGGCAGTGACCCGCGCGGAGCGCGCGTGCGTGCTCGTGGGCGAGCGCGCCGCCGTCGAGCAGGCGCTGCGCACCCTGGACGCCCGGCGGCGCTGCACGCGCCTCGCCGAGCTCGTGGCCGCCTAGGCCGCGCTCAGTGCGCGACGACCTGGCCGCGGCCCGCGCGGCGGCGCTCGGCGCGGCGCTGGCGCCGGCGCTCGCGCTCGACCTGGCGCTGCGTGTGGCCGGTGACCATGCCCACGGCCGTCGGCAGGACGATCGCCGCCGAGATGGCCCACAGGCCGAGCTGCAGGACGGCCACGGTGAGGCCGTCGCCGAGCAGGTTGTCCGAGAAGGAGCCCAGGACGCCGACCAGCAGGCCGACCGCGATGGCGGGGAGTCCGGCGGGGAGGCTTCCGTGCGAGCGCATGCCCCGGTGGTTCCCCGCCGCGCGCGGGCCATGCCTCGGGCGTCCGCGTGCCGGCCAGCCGGGAGGAGGAGGCCTCAGGCCGCCGAAGATGCCCGGTGGGCCAGTGCCTCGACCTCGGCGACGTACCCCGCCTCGAACGCCGCCTCGGTGAGGCCCGCCACCCGTTCGCGCCCCGCCACGACGAGCGCCTCGCGCAGCGCCGGCTCGCGCTCCAGGCGCAGCACCGCGGCCGCGAGGGCCCTCGGGTCCTCGCGCGGGATGCGCAGGCAGGTCCGCTCGTGCAGGAGGAACTCGGCCGACCCGCCGGTCGCGGTGCTCACCACCGGGCGGCCGACGCTCATCGCCTCCAGCGGGACGAGACCCCACGGCTCGTCCCAGAGGTTCGGGAAGAGGATGCAGTCGGCCCCGGCGTAGGCGCGGGCGACCTCGGCGCTCGGGGTCCGGCGCAGCTCGAGGCGGTCGGCGACACCGCGCTGCGCGGCCAGCGCGCGCAGGCGCCCGGCGTACGCGTCGTTGGCCGGCCCGTCGACGACGAGCCGGTAGGAGGCCGGCAGCTCCGCGAGCGCCTCGACGGCGACGTGGACCCCCTTGCCCTCCTCGACGCGCCCGACGTAGGCCAGCCGCCCGCTCCACGGTGCGGCGGGCGCGGCCGGGAAGCGCTCCGGCGAGACGCCGGGGTGCAGCAGGCCGGTGTCAGGCAGCGGGCCGTGCCGGGCGACGGCGCGCTCGCGCAGGAACTCGGAGATGAACAGCCACCGGGCTCCGTCGGCGAGGCGCAGCCGCGTCGGCACGCCGGTCAGGGCGGCGCCGAGGCGCTGCCAGCGGGGGTGCCAGCCCCAGGTCTCGTGCCAGCGGTCGTGGACCGGGCCGTAGGTCATCCAGTCGTCGCCGACCAGGCCGATCGACCGCACGCCGGCGCGCCGGACGAGCTCGACCGCCGACAGCGACATGCCGCCGAGCTGCCACCAGGCGACGACGTCGGGCCGCACCTCCTCCAGGGTCCGGCGCAGCGCCGCGCGGTTGTGGCGCTCGAGCCCCAGGACCTCGCGGTGCGACATCGCCGGCCAGGCGAAGTCGCGCCAGTACCAGCGCAGCGCGCGCCGCACACCGGGGTCGACCTCCTCGTCCACGAGCGCGCCGGGCACCGGCGCCGTGGTGAGCACCTCGACCTCGTGGCCGGCCGCCCGCAGCGCGAGCACGCAGCCGCGGAGGATCCGCTCGTAGCCGCCCGTCGCCGCGGGCGGGTAGAGGTTGCCCACGGCCAGGACCCTCACGCCGGGTCGTCGTCCTTCAGGGCGTCGGTGAAGCGCCGGGGCACCCGCGGCGCGGCCGGACCGCCCTCGGTCTCCCAGAGCGTGATGACCAGCAGCTCGCCGTCGGCGGGCCGGCAGACGTAGACCACCGAGCGGTCGTCGAGGTCGCGGACGTACACGCTGCCCCGCGCGCCCGTGGCGCCCGGCGGCGGCTCAGAGGAGACCCGGCCCGCGGCGTGGGCGCGGGCGACGCGCTCGACCACCTCGGGCTTGACGTCGACCATCCCCCGGCGCGAGCCGACGCGCTGGCGGAAGCGCTCGGCGGCGTGGTCGGTGACCGCGACGAGGACGCTCACCGCACGTAGGTGCCCGAGCCCTCGGGCTCCTCGCGCCAGCCGCGCTCGCCGAGGAAGACCCGCGACTGGTCGCTCTCGGCGGGGGCCATGAGGCGCGCCTCGCCCTCCCCCAGCTCGGTCAGCACCAGCTCGTGGAGGGCGGCGCCCACTCCCGCGCCCTGGGCGGTGGGGTCGACGCACAGCGAGACGACGTCGCGGCCCGCGAGCGCCACCACCCCGGAGACCACGTCGTTCTGGTCCCACACCCAGACGCGCGCCCCGCCGCCCAGCCGAGCCGCCCACAGCTCCTCGAGCTCGTCGACGCCCTCGTCGGCCGGGCGGCCGACCGCGTGCAGGTGCGCGCGGCCCACCAGCTCGGCCAGCGGCCGCGCGTCCTCCGGACGGCCCTCGCGGATCACGCGCCGTCGAAGAGGACGTGCTCGAGCCCGACGACCGGCGAGCGCTCCAGGCCGCCGACCCGGCGGACCGCCAGCAGGACGCCCGGCATGAAGGAGTCGCGCGAGATCGAGTCGTGGCGGATCGTCAGCGTCTGGCCGAGGTCGCCGAAGATCACCTCCTGGTGGGCGACGAGGCCGGGCAGGCGCACGGAGTGGATCGGCACCTCCCCCTCCATGAGCCGCGCGGTCTGCGCCGCGGTCCCGCTGGGCCTGTCGAGCTTCTGGTCGTGGTGGAGCTCGACGATCTCGGCCTTGGCCAGGTGCTTGGAGGCCTCCGCGGCGAAGCGCATCATCAGCACGGCGCCGATCGCGAAGTTCGGCGCCACGAGGACCTTGCCGTCGCCCTCGAGGTCGTCCAGGACGCCGTGGTCCCAGCCCGAGGTGCCGACGACGACGTGGACGCCGGCGCGCACGCAGGCCACGACGTTGCCCGCCGCGACGTCGGGGCGCGTGACGTCGACGACGACGTCCAGGTCGCCCAGGACGTCCTCCAGCGCCACGCCCAGCGCAGGGTCGATCCGGGCCGTGAGCTCCAGGTCGTCCGCACCCTCGACGGCGGCGCTGATCGCCGTCCCCATCTTGCCGGCGGCGCCGGCGACGCCCACCCGGATCGGCCCGTCGCTCATCGCCCGCCACCCTACCCACGCGCGTCTTCACGTCCTGGACACAGGACGCACACCGATGCTTCACGTGTGCAAGGACCCGCGCCACGAGCCTGCCCCCATGGTCTCTCCGACGCTCTCCCGCCGCACCCTCCTGCGCAGCGGCGCCGCCTCCGGCGCCCTGCTGCTGACGAACCCCCTCGCCGCCCTCGCCGCCCGCGGCACGCCCGGCATCGCCAAGGGCTACGGCCCGCTCGTCGACGCCGGGGAGATCTACCTGCCGCGCGGCTTCCGCTACACGGTCATCTCGCGCACCGGCGAGCCGATGAGCGACGGCAACCCGACGCCGACGTACTTCGACGGCATGGCGGTCTTCGGCAACCGCCAGGGCGGCGCCACCCTCATCCGCAACCACGAGAACCGCCGCCGGGCCAGCGGCGAGATCCCCGTGGTGGTGGCGCCGGAGCTGCGCTACGACAGCAACACGACCTACAACGCCGGCTGCACGAAGGTCGTCGTCAACGCCCGGGGCCGCGTCGTCTCGCAGTTCGCCGTCCTCGGCGGCACGTCGACCAACTGCGCCGGCGGGCCGACCCCGTGGGGCTCGTGGCTGACGTGCGAGGAGGTCTTCGACGCCGGGGACCAGCGCCACGGCTACGTCTTCGAGGTCCCGGCCGGCGCCAGCGGCCCGGTGAAGGCCGAGCCGATCATCGGCGCCGGGCGCTTCGTGCACGAGGCGGCCGCCTGGTTCGACGGGGCGCTGTACCTCACCGAGGACCGCGGGGACGCCTGCCTGTACCGCTTCGTGCCCGACCGCGAGATCACGCGCGCCGGCCAGCTGGCCCGGGCGACCGGCCGCTTCCAGGCGCTGCGGATCCGCGGCCTGCCGACGGCCGACACGCGGACGGGCTGGACCGTGGGCCGCGAGTACCCGGTCGAGTGGGTCGACGTCGCCGACCGCGACCCGTCGACCGACACGGTGCGCGCCCAGGCGCAGGCCGCCGGCGCGGCGATCTTCAGCCGCCAGGAGGGCTCGTGGAGCGTCGGCCCGCGGATCACGTTCGACTGCACGGACGGCGGCGACGCCGGCGCCGGCCAGGTGTGGGACCTCGACCCCACCCGCCGGACGCTGACCCTGGTGTACGAGTCGCCCTCGGCCGAGGTCCTCGACGCGCCCGACAACCTCTGCTTCCACCCGATCACCAACGACGTCCTGCTCTGCGAGGACGGCGGCGGCGACCAGTTCGTCCGCGGCCTCACGCCGCAGGGCGCGATCTACGACCTCGTCCGCTCGAAGGCGAGCGACAGCGAGTTCTGCGGCGCGTGCGCGACGCGGCCAACAAGGTGCTCTACGTCAACCAGCAGCAGCCGGGCGTGACGTACGCCATCCACGGCGACTGGGCCGCGCGCAAGACCGAGCGCTAGACGGCGTCAGGCGGCGAGGGCGGGTGCGACGGGCTCCAGCGCCGCGCGCACCACGTCCTCGTCGGCGCCGATCGCCGCGGCCGACAGGCGCTCGGGCGCCCACAGCTCGGCGGCCAGCGACCGCAGGTCGTCGAGCGTGACGGCGTCGACGCGCTCGAGCACCTCGTCGACCGACATCACCGGCATGTCGGCGAGGATCGACGAGCCCAGGCGGTTCATGCGCGCGAGCGTCGACTCCAGGCCGAGGACGAGGCGGCCCTTGAGGTTCTCCCGCGCGCGCTCGAGCTCCTCGGGCGTGGCGGGCTCCTCGACGAGGCGGGCGAGCTGCTCGCCGACGACGTCGAAGGCCTTGCCGACGTTGTCGGGCCGGGTGCCGACGTAGAGGCCGACCTGCCCGGTCTCCGCGTGGAAGCCGGCGAACGAGTAGACGCTGTAGGCCAGCCCGCGGCGCTCGCGGACCTCCTGGAACAGCCGCGAGGACGAGGTGCCGCCGAAGACCGTGTCGAGCAGGCGCAGGGCGAAGCGCCGGTCGTCGTCGCGGGCGATGCCCGGGGCCCCCAGGCACAGGTGGTACTGCTCGGTGGGCTTGGCGACGAACAGCCGGCGCGGCGCGTGGTCGCCGTCGACGGGCGGCTCGCCCGGCGCGGGGCGCGGGTCGTCGGCACGGTCGCCCAGGCCGGCCCGGACCAGCTCGACGAGCCGGTCGTGCTCGACCGAGCCCGCCGCCGCCACGACGACGTTGCGCGGGACGTAGCGCTCGCGGTGGAACGCGGCCAGGCCGTCGGCCGGCGTGCCGGCGATGACCTCGCGGTGGCCGATGATCGCCCGGCCCAGCGGGTGCGACCCGAAGACCGCGGTCCCGAGCACGTCGAAGACCTTGTCCTGCGGCTCGTCCTCGTACATCGCGAGCTCCTCGAGGACGATCTCGCGCTCCTGGGCGAGGTCGTCGGCCTCCATGCGCGGGCGCCAGACCATGTCGGCCATGGCGTCGTGCGCCCGCTCGAGGTGCACGTCGAGGACGCGCGTGTAGACGGAGGTCGTCTCCTTGCCGGTGCCGGCGTTGACCTCCGCGCCCATCCCGTCGAAGAGCTGGTCGACCTCGAGCGAGGTGAACTTCGACGTCCCCCGGAAGAGCATGTGCTCGACCAGGTGCGACAGGCCGGCCTGCTGCTCGTCCTCGGCAGCCGACCCGGTGCCGATCCAGTAGCCGAGGGCCACCGAGCGCACGGAGTCCATGCGCTCGGTGACCACGCGCAGGCCGGGGGCGACCTCCGTCAGCTGGTGCTCTTCGTGCAGCGGGTCAGTCCCGGTCGGGATCGCGGTTGGAGCGACGGCGCGGACGGCCGGAGCCGCGCTCGCGGTCGCCGCCGCGGTCGCCGCGGTCGCCGTCGCGGCGCGGGCCGCGCTCGCGGCGCGGGCCGCCGCCGTTGCCGCCGCCACCGCCCGAGCCGACCGTGGCCAGCTCCTCGGCGGTCTTGCCCTCGACCTCGGGGTCCTCGGCCAGGCGCAGGCCGATGCGGCCGCGCTCGCGGTCGACCTCGACTACGCGGACGCTGATCTCGTCGCCCTTGTTGAGGACCTCCTCGACCGTCGCGACGCGCTGGCCGGGCGAGACGTTGGAGATGTGCAGCAGGCCGTCGGTGCCCTTGGCCAGCTCGACGAACGCGCCGAACGTCGTGGTCTTCACGACCTTGCCCGTGAAGGCATCGCCGATCTCGACCTCCTTGGTCATCGACCGGATGCGGTCGGCCAGGGCCTCGCCCAGCTCGCCGTTGGCCGAGTAGACCCGGACGTTGCCGTCGTCGTCGACGTCGATCTGGGACTCGAACTCGTCCTGCAGGCCGCGGATGGTCTCGCCGCCCTTGCCGATGAGCAGGCCGATCTTGTCCGGGTCGATCTTGACCTGGAGGATCCGCGGCGCGTAGGACGACAGCGACTCGCGCGGGGCGGAGATGACGTCGGTCATCTTGCCGAGGATCTCCAGGCGCGCCTCGCGGGCCTGCTCGAGCGCGTCGCGCAGGATCTCGAACGTGACGCCGGTGATCTTGATGTCCATCTGGAGGGCGGTGATGCCCTCCTCGGTGCCGGCGACCTTGAAGTCCATGTCGCCGAGGTGGTCCTCGACGCCGGCGATGTCGGTGAGCACGACGTAGTCGTCGCCCTCCTTGATGAGGCCCATCGCGATGCCGGCCACCGGCGCCTTGATCGGCACGCCGGCGTCCATCAGCGAGAGGGTCGAGCCGCAGACCGACGCCATCGAGGACGAGCCGTTGGACTCGAGGGTCTCGGACACGACGCGGATCGTGTACGGGAACTCCTCGGTGGTCGGCACGACCGCGACGAGCGCGCGCTCGGCGAGCGCACCGTGGCCGATGTCGCGGCGCTTGGGACCGCGCATGAAGCCCGCCTCGCCCACCGAGAACGGCGGGAAGTTGTAGTGGTGCCAGTAGAACTTCTGCGTCTGCAGGCCCAGGGTGTCGAGGCGCATCTCCTCCTTGAGCGTGCCGAGGGCGGCGACGCTCAGGACCTGGGTCTGGCCACGGGTGAAGAGCCCCGAGCCGTGGGCGCGCGGCAGGACGCCAGCCTCCACGTCGATCTTGCGGATCTCGCGCTCCGAGCGGCCGTCAGGGCGCAGCTTGCGCACGGCGATGCGCTCGCGCACCGTCGCCTTCTCGAGCTTGGCGAACGCCCGGGCGACCTCCGCGCGGCGGGCGCTGTCGTCCTCGTCGGGCGCGAACTGCGCGAGCACCTCGGCCTCGACGGCCTTGGTCGCGTCCTGGCGCTCGAGCTTGTCGACGACCGAGGTGGCCTCGTCGACCTTCTGGCCGAAGGCGTCCTTGATCTCGCCGAACAGGCCCTCGTCGACGCCGGGGGCCTCGACCTCCATCTTCGGCTTGCCGGCCTTCTCGGCCAGCTCGCGCTGGGCCGCGCAGAGCTTCTTGATCGCGCCGTGGGCGATGTCCAGGGCGTCGAGGATCTCCGCCTCGGGGATGATGTTGGCCCCCGCCTCGACCATGAGGATCGCGTCCTCGGTGCCGGCGACGATGAGGTCGAGGTCGCTGGCGCCCTCGAGGTCCTCCTCGCGCGGGTTCACGACGAAGTTGCCCTCGACCTTGCCGATGCGCACGGCGCCGACGGGCGTGGGGAACGGCACCTCGCTGAGCATGAGCGCCGCGGACGCGCCGTTCATGGCGAGGATGTCGTACGGGTGGACCTGGTCGACGCTCAGCGTGAGCGCCACCAGCTGGGTCTCGTAGTGCCAGCCCTTGGGGAAGAGCGGGCGGATCGGCCGGTCGATCATGCGGGCCGTGAGGGTGGCCTTCTCGCCGGAGCGGCCCTCGCGCTTGAAGAACGAGCCGGGGATCTTGCCCGCGGCGTACATCCGCTCCTCGACGTCGACGGTGAGCGGGAGGAAGTCGACGTCCCGGAGGTTGCCGACCGTGGCGGTGTTGAGGACGACGGTGTCGCCCTGCTTCACGACCACGGCGCCGCCGGCCTGCTTGGCCAGCTTGCCGGTCTCGAACGTGATCTCCTCGCCGGCGATCTCGACCGAGATCGTGGTCACGTCTTGCGACATGTGGAGTTTTTCTCCTTCGTGGGCCCGCGCGTCGGACGTCCGCGGGCCGGGTCTTCGCTGTCTGCGGTATCCGAACTGCTGCCCAGTCTAGCCCGGGACCACGTCAGGACGCAGGGAGAAGACCGCCGGCGTGGAGACGATCCCCGCCTTCATCCCCTCGCGGGTGTCCCGGCGGACACGCTCCATGGCGCCCTCGCCGCGGCGGTCGGCCTCGAAGCGCTCGAGGTCGAGGCCCAGGGTCTCGCAGCGGGCCCACAGGTGCGGGTCGTCCTGGCGGCCGAGGTCGCCGAACAGGGTGTCGGCGAACGCCCAGAACGCGCCCTGGGCGGCGGCCGCCTCCGCGGCGCAGGCCAGCGGGACGGCCCGCGGGCCCTTCGCCTTGAGCGCGAAGTGCCGGAAGGCCAGCGGCGTGCGGGCCTCGCGCAGGCGCAGGTACGTCACCGCGCAGTGCGGGCAGCTGAAGTCCGCGTACAGGACGGTGAGCTCGACGCCGGTGGCACCGTCGACGTGGTCGTCGGCGCGCAGGCCGGGGACCGCCGCGCTGCTCAGGTCGTCCGCCATCGCGTCCAGGACCGTACCCCCAGCGAGATGCGCATCCACACCCTGCACCGCGAGCAGGTGCTCGACGGGACGCCCGCCGAGGTCTTCCCCTTCTTCGCCGATGCCCGCAACCTCGAGGCGATCACCCCGCCGCTGCTGCGCTTCCGCGTCCTGACGCCCGACCCGCCGATGGCCGCCGGGACGTTCCTGCAGTACCGGCTGCGCGTCCACGGGCTCCCGGTGTCGTGGGACACGCTCATCCAGGAGTGGGAGCCCGACCGGCGCTTCGTCGACGTCCAGGTCCGCGGCCCGTACGCGCTGTGGCACCACACCCACGAGTTCGCGCCGGAGGGCGACGGGCGGACGCGGATGCGCGACACCGTCCGCTACGCCATCGGCTTCGGGCCCTTGGGCGAGCTCGCGCGCCGGCTCGTCGTGCGCCGCGACCTCGACGAGATCTTCGACTTCCGGGCCCGGCGGGTCCCCGAGCTCCTGCGCGCGGCGCGGGGCGCCTAAGGCTCGCCGACTTCGTCCTGGCGGCCCGCCCCTAGGCGCCGGCCTCGACGCGCTGGGTGAGGCTCGTCGTCTCGCCGGCCGCGGGGACGGCGGTCACCGACAGCGTGGCCACGAGCCCCTTGCGCCCGCGCAGCGCCTTGCGCAGGCGCCGGACCTGGGCCGGCGTCGGGCGCACGCGCAGGAGCTTCGTGTCGCCCGCGGGCAGCGCGGCGCGCACGGCGGCGAGGGTGACCGACGTGCGCCGGCCCTTCTTCGGGGTGGCCCGCGGCGTGAGCGTCGCGGTGAGCGTGAGGTCGCAGCCCGTGTCGCAGCCGACGCGGATCGGCAGACCGCGACCGAGCAGGCCCGAACGGCGCACGACGTCGAGCGAGACCGCGGGGCCGTCGGGCGGCGGGAGCGTCGGCAGCTTGGGCGCGGGCGGCGTCGCGGGCGCCGGGACCGGCGTGCAGGTGGCCGCGGGCGGCGCCGCGAGGGCGAACTGCTGGACGCGGTTGTTCGACGAGTCGGTGACCGTGAGCGTGCCGCGGCAGTCGACGCTGATCCCGGTCGGGTGAAGGAACTGGCCCGGGCCCGTGCCGCGCTCGCCCACCGCGAGCAGCCGCTCGCCGTCCGGGCCGAAGCGCTGGACGCGGCTGTTGCCACGGTCGGCGACCCACAGCGTCCCGGCGGCGTCGACGGTCATCTGCCCCGGCGCGTTGAGCTTGCCGAGCTTGTTGCCCGTGCCGCCGAACTGCGCGACCTGCGCGCCGTCGCCGCCGCGGACCACGATGCGGTTGGCGCTGTCGGCGGTGTAGATGCGGTCGCCCGCCGGCGTGACCGCGATGCCGCGCACGGCGCCGGCGCCGGTGATCGCGCCGAGGTACGCCCCGTCTGCCGCGAACTGCGCGATCCGGCGGTTGCCGGTGTCGGCGACGAACAGCGTGCCGTCGGCATCGATGGCCAGGGCACTGGGGTCCAGGAGCTTGCCCGGCCCGGAGCCCTGCGCGCCGATCGTGCGCACCGGCTGGCCGGTCGTGCGGCTGAAGACGACGATGCGCGCGCGGCGCTGGTCGAGGACGTAGGCGTTGCCCGCTCCGTCGAAGGCGACCGCGACCGGCCGCGGCAGGATCGTCGGCCCCGGGTTCGGCGAGCCCCACACCGCCAGCACGGAGCCGTCGGGGGCCAGGACCTGGACGCGCCCGTTGACCGAGTCCGTCACCGCGCGCATCCCGCTGGCGTCGGCGGCGACCCCGAGCGGCGTGCCGAACTGGCCGGGCGCCCGGCCGCTGGTGCCGAACGAGCGCACGAGCGCGCCGCCGCGGTCGAAGACGTCGACGCGGTCGTTGCCGGTGTTCGTGACGAGGACCTCCCCCGCCGCGTTCGTGGCGATCGCGCGGGGGTAGGCGAGCTGGCCGGGCCGCGTCCCGTAGGAGCCCCAGCGGCCCTTGTAGGGGTACGTCGGCCCCGTGCTGAAGCGCAGGACGCGCTGGCCGAGGTTGTCGGAGACGTAGACACGGCCCTGCGGGTCGGTCGTCACGCCGTAGGGGTGCTGCATCGCACCGCCCGAGCCGGCGCCCGTGCGGATCTCGCGCAGCGTCCGCCCGCCGGTGTCCTTCACGAGCACCCGGTGGTTCTGGTTGTCGGCGACGAAGAGCCGGCTGCCGCGCACCGCCAGGCCCTTGGGGTAGCCGAGCTGGCCGGGCGGGACGATCACCGTTCCGCGACCGCCGTCGAGGTCGAAGCGCTGGATGCGGTCGTTGCCGCTGTCGGCGACGTAGACGATGCCGTTGGCCACGGCGAGCCCGCCGCCCGCGCCGGCGTCGTTGCCCCGCCCACCGCCGAAGAGGAACTCCCCCACGTCGCTGCCGGCCTTGCCCCAGCTGCGCACGAGCCGGCCGTCGGGCGTGAAGCGCACGAGCTTGTTCTGGCCGTCGGCGACGAGCACCGTCCCGTCCCCGGCCACGGCGAGTGCGCCGACGCCCGACAGCTCGCCGGCGCGCGTCCCGGCCTGGCCGAGCGAGCGCAGCCAGCGCCCGTCGGGTCCGAAGGCCTGCACGGTGCGGGAGCCCTGGTCGCCGACGTACACCGTCCCGTCGGGCGCGACCGCGATCGCCTGCGGGAAGCGCAGGACGCCGCCGTCGCGCTGCCCGACCTGCGAGGCCGCGGTCCACGGGCACGCCGGCTGGGCGCCGGGGCAGGGGACGTCCTGGGCGTGGGCGGCCGGCGCGGCGGCGGTGAGGGCCGCGGCGGTCGTGAGGGCGGCGGCGAGGGCGAAGCGGACCATCTCCCCCAGTCGAACACGCGGCGGGCGCGGAAGTCGCAAGACGGCGTGCGGCGGCGGTCCCCGCGAGGCGTTCGTGCATCGAGTGGCGGATAGTCCGCTCCCGAGACGGAGAATCCGCCGACGGATGGTCCTTCGGGGCCGAACACGCGGTTTCGGCGACGTCGCGCCTCCCGGCGACCACCACTCGCGCAAGTCGGCCAGGAACGCCTCGCGCACCCGGCGACCGCCGGCCCGGTGGCTCCCTACGTGGCAGAACAGCGAACGCCCCGTGCCCAGGCCAACGCCTGAGCGGATCCCCGCCGAGGACGTCGTGGCGTTCCCCCCACGCGCCCGAGGGGGACGGAGCGTCCGCCGTCTCGCACTGAGGGAGGCAAGGCGTTGCCGCCCGGCGCCCCGCGAGGCATTCGTGCATCGAGTGGCGGATAGTCCGCTCCCCAGGCGGAGAATCCGCCAATCGATGGTCTTCGCCTCGCGAGCCCGGCGACGGCCGCCCCCTCCCTCCCGACGTGCAGGACAGCGAACGCGCCGCGCCCAGGCCAACGCCCGAGCGGAGCTCACGCGGAGCGCAGAACCGCCCTGCGCGCAGCCCGCTACGCCGACGCCGACGTCGCCGCCGCGATGCCCTCGGCCACGAGGTTCGCGCCGGGCAGGTCGCCCGGGGAGTCGGCGAGGTGCGACCAGGCGACGGTGCCGTCCGGGCCGAAGACGACCAGCGCGCGGTTCGTCATGCCCGCGGGCTCGAAGTAGGCGCCCAGGGCCTTGGCCGTGGCGCCCTTGGGCTCGAAGTCCGACAGCTGCGGGATCGAGACGCCCAGGGACTCGCGGAAGGCCGTCTGGGACGGGGTGGCGTCGGTCGAGACGCCGTAGAGCTCGGCGCCCTGCGCCTTGAACTCGTCCAGGACCTCCTCGTAGACCTGGAACTGGTTCGTGCAGACCGAGCTGAACGCGAAGGGGTAGAAGACGAGGACCGTGATCCGGCCCTGGAGGTCGGCGGCGGTGAACGTCCCGCCGTCCTCGGTCTTCAGCGTGAACTCCGGCGCCGGGGTGCCCGGCGCGATGATGCCGTCGGCCATCGCCGCGGGGCGGGGCGCTACTTGCGCAGGCCGAGCTCGCCGAGCAGCGCCCGGTACCCCTCCAGGTCCTTCTTCTGGAGGTAGTTGAGCAGGCGGCGGCGCTGGCCCACGAGCATGAGCAGGCCACGACGGCTGTGGTGGTCCTTCTTGTTCTCGCGCAGGTGCTCGGTCAGGTCGTTGATCCGGGCGGTGAGCAGGGCGATCTGGACGCGGGTGTTGCCCGTGTCCTGCGGGTTCTCGCCGAACCGCTCGATGATCTCGGCCTTGCGCTCTGCGGTGAGGGTGCTCATGGGCGGCTGCGCAGGGTAGCAGCGCGCGTCTCCTCGACGTCCGCCGCCATCTGCTCCACGAGGGCGTCCACGGAGGCGAAGCGCTTCTCCCCGCGCAGGCGCCGCAGGAACGCGACCTCGATGCCCTGGCCGTACAGGTCGCCGCTCCAGTCGACCAGGAACGCCTCGATGAGCTCCCCGCGCCCGGTCACGAACTGCGGGCGCACGCCGACGTTCGTCGCCGCCGGCACGACCTCGCCGCCCGGCAGCCGCACCTCGCACGCGTAGACGCCGTGGGCCGGCAGGACGTCCTCCTGGCGCGGGACGAGGTTGGCCGTCGGGTAGCCGAGCGTCCGGCCGCGCTTGTCGCCGTGCTGGACCTCCCCCTCCAGCACGAACGGGGCCCCGAGCAGCTCGTTGGCGTACTGGACCGCCCCACCCGCGATGAGCCCCCGGATGTGGCTCGAGGAGACCACCTCGCCGTCGACCTCGAGCAGCGGGGCCACCCGGGTCTCGAAGCGCCCGTCGGCGGCCAGCATCTCCGGCGTGCCCTGCGCGCGGTGCCCGAAGCGGAAGTTCTCCCCCACGCTGACGTGCGTCGCGCCCAGCGCGCCGACCAGGACGTCGTCGATGAAGCTCTGGGCGTCGCGTCCCGCGAAGTCCTTGTCGAACGGGATGACGACGAGCTCCTGGACCCCGAGCGCGCCGACGAGCTCGGCCTTGCGCCGCAGCGTCGTCAGGAGCTTGGGCGCCGCGTCGGGCTTGACGACCGAGACCGGGTGCGGGTCGAAGGTCAGGACGGCGTCGGCGCCCGCGATGACCTCGCGGTGGCCGCGGTGCACCCCGTCGAAGGTCCCGACGGCCACGCGCCGGGGGCGCGGCTGCACGTCGGGCAGGTGGACGATCGCTGCCGGCGCCACGCGGGACAGCCTATGACCGGAAGCCCACGACGGCCTTGACGGTGCCCCGCGGGGTCGCCTCGGCGATGGCGACCAGGCCGTCCGGGTCGCGCACGACGAACGGCCCGTCGCCCGGCACGGGGGCCTCGACGAGCTGGCCGTGGGCGAGCCGCCGACCGGTGTCCCCGTCGACCTCCACGGCCGGCAGGACGCCCGCCAGCGCGCGGTCGAGCGGGACGAGCGCCCGCTCCAGCGCCGCGGGGGCGGCCGGGTCGTCGCGCTCCGGCGGCGCGATCGCGTCCTCCACGGCGAAGTCCCCGATCCGCGTCCGGCGCAGCGCGGTGCAGTAGGCGTCGCCGAGGTCGGCTATGAGCGTGCGCACGTAGGTCCCCGCGCTGCAGGCGATCTCGAACGTGTCCTGGTCGAGGCGCTCGAAGCGGTGCACCACGACCTCGCGCTCGGCGAGCTCGACCTCCTCCCCGCTGCGCGCCAGCGCGTAGGCGCGCCGGCCGCCGACCTTCACCGCGCTGTAGGCCGGCGGGCGCTGACGCAGGACGCCGGTGGGCAGCACGAGCGGCTCGGCCGGCACGCGACCCGTCTCGACGAGCTCGCCCTCCGGGTCGCCCGTGGTCGACGTCCAGCCGAAGCGCGCCCGGGCGACGTAGGTCTTGGGCAGCGCCATGAGGAACCGCTGGACGCGCGTGGCACGGCCGGCGAGGACGAGCAGCAGGCCGGTGGCGAACGGGTCCAGCGTGCCGGCGTGGCCGACGCGCGTGCCCTTGGGCAGCGTGCGGCGCACCCGCGCGACGACGTCGTGCGAGGTGATCCCGGCCGGCTTGTCGACGAGGAGGACCCCGTCCATGGCCCCTACGAGGTGGCGGACGCGCTGAGCTGCGCGGCGACCTGCTCGCGCAGGAAGTCCACGAGCTCGTCGGGCGAGAGCGTCGTCGTGAAGCCGGCGGCCTGGCGGTGGCCGCCGCCGCCGCCCGCGCGGGCGATGACGGACACGTCGACCTCGCCGTCGGTGGCGCGCAGCGAGACCTTGCGGCGGGGCGCGGCGTTCGCGTCGCCGGCGAGCTCGCGGGACAGCGCCGCGACCTTCGTGCCCTCGACGGAGCGCAGGTGGTCGATGATGCCCTCCGACCAGCTCTCCTCCGCGCCGGCCGCCGCGAAGTCCTCGCGCGTCAGCTGGGTCGTCGTGAGGCGGCCGTCGTCGAAGCGCTGCACGTGCGTGAGCGCGCGCGCCAGCAGCTCGAGCTTGCCGTAGGGCATGCCCTCGTAGAGGCGGCGGTAGATGGCGTGGACGTCGACGCCGGCCTCGATGAGCTCCGCGGCCATGACGTGCGCGCGGGTGCCCGTGTTCTCGTACATGAACTTGCCGGTGTCGGTGACCAGCCCGACGTAGAGGGCGTCGGCGATCTCCGGCGTCGGCTCCACCCCGAGCCCGCGCATGAGGTCCCAGACGATCTCCGCGGTGCACGACGCCTCGTCGTCGACCAGGTCGACCGTGCCGAAGCGCGTGTTGTCGTGGTGGTGGTCGATGTTGAGGATGTGCGCCTCGTCGCGCTTGACCTCGATGAAGGGGTTGCGGTCGATGTTGCCGCAGTCCAGGAAGACGACGGTGCGCTCGGCCAGGTCGGCCGGCGGCACGGAGACGAGGCCGTCGAGGCGGAAGAACCGGTACTCGTAGGGCAGCGGGAACTCGTCGGGCGCCATGAGCATCACCGAGTCCTTGCCCAGGGCGACGAGCACGAGGTGCATCGCCACGAGCGAGCCCAGCGCGTCGCCGTCGGGGTTCTCGTGGGTGACGAGGAGGAAGCGGTCGGCCTCGCGGATCTCGCGCAGCACGTCCTCCCGCGGCGTGGTCATCGTCCGTGATCCTCCTCGTCGTGGGGCGCGACCTGGTCGATCAGCGCCTCGAGCTGCTGTGCGCGCTCGGCGGTGTGGTCGAGCACGAAGTCGAGCGTCGGCGTGCGCTTCATCCGCAGCTCCGCCGCGATCCGTGACTGCAGGATCCCGTGGGCCGAGCGCAGGCCCTCGAGCGTCGCCTCCTGCTCGGCGCTCGTGCCGAGGACGCTCACGTAGGCCGTGGCGTGGCGGAGGTCGGGACTTGTCCTGACGTCGGTGACGGTCACGAAGCCGATGCGCGGGTCCTTCAGGTCACGGGACACGGCATCTCCGAGGACCTCGCGGACGGCCTCGTCCACGCGGCGCATGCGGTCGGCCATGATCCTACGCCCCCACGTCCTCGAAGGACACGACCGTGCTCTCCAGACGCACGCCCTCCGGGTAGCGGCCGTCCAGCCAGCGGCCCACGCCGTCCACCGCACGCTCGAGCGTCGGCAGCGACCCGCTGACCAGCGCGCCAGCCAGCTCGGAGCGCTGCCAGGTGTCCTGGTGGTCGACCTCGGCGACGGCGAGGCCCAGCCGGCCGTGCATCTGGGCCTTCACCGACGAGAGCTCCTTGCGCTTGCCCTTGAGGCTGGCGCTGTCCGGGAACGTGAGGTGGATCCGCAGGAGCGCGACGTAGGGCACGGCACGTGTCGCGCTCCCGGCCGGCTAGGTCGCCGGGGCGAGCGTGCGCTCGACCTGGCGCGTCTCGTAGACCTCGAGGACGTCGCCCTCGCGGACGTCCTGGAAGCCGTCGAGCACGATGCCGCACTCGTAGCCGGCCGTGACCTCGCGCGCGTCGTCGTTGAAGCGCTTGAGCGAGCCGATCCGCGACTCCCCGACCACGGTGCCGTCGCGCACGACCCGGACGCTCGCGCCGCGGACGACCTTGCCGTCCGTGACGTACGAGCCGGCGATGACGCCGATGCGCGAGGCGCGGAAGGTCTGGCGGACCTCGACGGAGCCGAGCGTGTGCTCGACGTCCTCGGGGTCCAGCATGCCCTCCATCGCGGCGCGCAGGTCCTCGAGCACGCGGTAGATGATCGAGTAGGTCCGGATCTCGACGCCCTCGCGGTCGGCCTCCTGGCCGGCGCTCCCGATGGGGCGCACGTTGAAGCCGATGATCACCGCGTCGGACGCGGCGGCGAGCATGACGTCGGACTCGTTGATGCCGCCGACGCCGCTGTGGATGACGTCGACGAACACCTCGTCCTGCGGCAGGCGGGCGATCTCGTCCTGGAGCGCCTCGACCGAGCCGGCCACGTCGCCCTTGATGACGAGCGGCAGCTCCTTGGCCTCGCCCTCCTTGGCCTGGCGGAAGACGTCCTCGAAGGACTTCTTGCGCCCCGACCGACGGGCGATCGCCTCGGCCTTGAGCCGGGTCGCGCGGTCCTGCGCGAGGCGGCGCGCCTCGCGGTCGGACTCGACCCCGCGGAACTGCTCGCCGGCGGCGGGCGCCGACTCCCAGCCCAGGACCTCGACGGGATCGCCGGGGTTGGCCGCCTCGACGCGCTGGCCGAGGTGGTCCTGCATGGCGCGCACGCGGCCCGGGTGGGCGCCCGCGACGATCGCGTCGCCGACCTCGAGCGTGCCGCGCTGGACCAGGACGGTCGCGACGGGGCCACGGCCCGGGTCGAGCCGGGACTCGATGACGGTGCCCGACGGCGGCGCGTCGGGGTTGGCCTGGAGGTCGAGGAGCTCGGCGACGACGGTGATCGTCTCGAGCAGGTCCTCGATGCCGTCCTTCGTCTTGGCCGAGACGTCGACGTACTCGGTCTCGCCGCCCCACTCGGCGGGCTGCAGGTTGCGCTGCGTGAGCTCGGTGCGCACGCGCGTCGGGTCCGCGCCCTCCTTGTCGATCTTGTTGACCGCGACGATGATCGGCACGCCGGCGGCGCGGGCGTGGTCGATGGCCTCGTCGGTCTGCGGGCGGGCACCGTCGTCGGCGGCCACGACGATCACGGCGATGTCCGTGACGGCGGCGCCGCGGGCGCGCATGGCGGTGAACGCCTGGTGGCCCGGGGTGTCGAGGAACGTGACGACGTCCTCGCCGTGGTGCACCTGGTAGGCGCCGATGTGCTGGGTGATGCCGCCGGCCTCGCCCTCGGCGACCTCGGTCTCGCGGATCGCGTCCAGGAGCGAGGTCTTGCCGTGGTCGACGTGGCCCATGATCGTGACGACGGGCGGGCGCGGCTCGAGCTCGTCGGGCTGGTCCTCGAAGTCGAAGGCCTCGTCGACCTCGTCGTCGGCGGCCGAGACGAGCCGGATCTCCTTGCCGAACTCCTCGGCCAGCAGCTCGATGTGGTCGTCGCTCAGGGTCTTGGTGAGCGTCGCGAGCTCGCCCATCGACATGAGCTTCGTGATGATCGCCGGGACCGGGACGCCGAGGTACTCGGCGACGTCCTTGACGGTGGAGCCGGACTGGATCCGCACCACGTCCACCCGCGTCATCTGGTCCGCGGGCAGGACGGCGGGATGCTCCTCCATCGGCGTCCGGCGGCGGCGACGGCGACGGCCGCGCGGCGGGCGCTGCGGCGGACCGCCGCCGGGACCGCCGGGGCCACCGGGGCCGCGGCGTGCGGCGCCGCCCTCGATGACGACGCGACGACGGCCGCCACCGGGGCCGCCCTCGCCGCCGACGCCGCCGCGGGACGGCCGGCCCCCACGCCCGCCGGGCGTGCTGGGGCTGGACTTCGTCTCGTCGCGCGTCGGGCGCCGCGGGGGCTCCGGGACGGAGATGATCTTGGGACCGGCGCCGGGCTTCGGCGGCTCGGTGTGCGGCTGGAGCGCCGGAGCGCCCTTGGCCTTCGGGTCCTGCTGCTTGGCGGCCTCGGCCGCGGCCTGCTCGGGCTGCGCGGGCGCGGCGGGCTGCTCGGTCGGGCGGACCGGGCGGGCGCGCTCGGTCGGCTTGATGAGCGACTCCGACGACGGCGCCGGGGCGTTGAAGGACATCGCCGGGCGCGGACCCGACGGCTGCTGCTGGCGGCCGCCGCGCGCGGGCTGGTTGCGACCGGACGGCCCACGGCCGCCCTGCTGGCCGCCGCGCTGCGGGGCCCCACCACGCTGCGGCTGGCCGCCGCCGCGAGCGGGCTGCTGCGGGGCGCCGCCGGCGGGACGGGCGGGCTGCTGGGGCTGTGCGGGGGCCTGGCGCGCGGCGGGCTGCTGGGGCGCGGCGGGCTGCTGGGGCGCCGCCGGACGGGCCGGCTGCTGGGGCTGGGCGGGCGCCTGGCGCGCGGCCGGCTGCTGCGGCGCGGCGGGACGCGCGGGCTGCTGGGGCGCGGCGGGCTTGGCGGGCGCCGCCGGACGGGCCGGCTGCTGGGGCTGGGCCGGCGCCTGGCGCGCGGCCGGCTGCTGGGGCTGGGCCGGCGCCTGGCGCGCGGCCGGCTGCTGCGGCGCGGCGGGACGCGCGGGCTGCTGCGGCGTGGCGGGCGCGGCCGGCCGCTGCGGGCGCACGGGCGGCGTCGTGCCGGCACCGGGGCGCAGCGGCGTCGAGGACGGGGGCGGCGGAAGCGGCACGCGGCGCTCCTGCTCGGCACCGCGACGGCGGAGGTTCAGCGGCTCCTGGCCGGGCTCCGGGTCGAACGAGCGCGCGGCGGGCGGGGCGGCCTGGCCGCCCTGCGCCGGGGCCGGACGGCGGGCGCCGCCGGGCTGGACCGGACGGGCGGGCTGCACCGGGCGCGCGGGCTGCACGGCGCGCTGGCCCGGCTGGACCGGGCGCGCGGGCTGCACCGGGCGCTGGCCGGCCGGCTGCACGGGACGGGCGGGCTGCACGGGACGCTGGCCGCCAGCGGCCGGCTTGGCCGGCGCCGCGGGCTTGGCCGCCGCCGCCTTCGCGGAGGCACCGCCACCGCTGCCGTTGCCGTTGCCGAGCACGCGCAGGGCATCGCCCTCCTCGATCGTCGAGGCTGCCGCCTTCACGTCATGGCCGGCGGCCTGGAGCTTCTCGAGGACGTCCTTCGAGGACATCCCCTGCTCCTTCGCGATCTCGTGCACGCGCTTCTTCGCCATCAGTCTCCAGGGATTCTACGAACATCGGGCCAGGCTGGACACGGCGCTTGAACGCCCTGCTGAAGCCCTGCTTCTCGACTGCGCGCCGGGCGCAGTCCTTCCCACACACGTACGCACCACGACCAGGGAGGCGGGCCTCCCGGTCGAGGACGGGCTCACCGTCCACGAGGGCGATGCGGCGCAGCTCCCGCTTGGGGCGTACTGCGCCGCAGCCGATGCAGCGGCGGTGTGGCTCGGCCGCTACGACGTGGGCTCCTCGGCGGAGGAGGCGTCGGCGACCTCCCCAACCGTAGCGCCATCGGCGCCGGCGACCTCGGCCGCCTCCCCGTCGGGCTGCGCGCCGTCGGGCTGGGGCTCGAGTCCGGCGGCCTCGTCGTGGACCGCCTCCTCGCCCTCGCCGAAGGCCACTTCGCCCGGCACGACCTCGTCGCCGCCCTCGCCCGTCAGCTCGCTCGGATCGACCTCGTCACCGGCGTCGGCGCCCTCGGCCTCGATCGTCGCGGCCGCCTCGGCGAGGATCGCCTCGGCGCGGTCGACGATGTCCTGGACGTCCTCCTGGGACTTGTCCGGGTCGGCGAGCTCGGTGATCTCGTCGTCGGTCAGCGGCTGCAGGACCTCGACGGTCGTGGTGCCGAAGCGCACGAGCGCCTGGTGCTGGGGCAGGCCGCAGAACATCGAGCCGGCGAGCGCCTGGTTCGGGCAGCGGCGGCCCGTGACGCCCAGCGCCTGGCAGCGACCGCCGGTCTCCGCGACGTCGAAGGCCTCGTCCCCGCCGCCGTGGTCCTGCTGGGCGGTGGCGAACTCGGTCTCGGAGCGGATGTCGATGCGCCAGCCGGTCAGGCGGGCGGCCAGCCGCGCGTTCTGGCCCTCGCGGCCGATGGCGAGCGAGAGCTGGTCGTCGGGCACGATGACCGTGGCCTGGCGCGACTCGTCGTCGACGAGGACCTCGCGCACGCGCGCGGGCGACAGCGCCTTGGCGACGAACCGGGCGGGCTCGTCGTTGTAGGGGATGATGTCGATCTTCTCGCCGCGCAGCTCGGAGACGACCATGCGCACGCGCGAGCCGCGCGGGCCGACGCAGGCGCCGACCGGGTCCACGCCGTCGGCGTGGGAGACGACCGCGATCTTGGAGCGGTAGCCGGGCTCGCGGGCGACGTTGGCGATCTCGACCAGGCCGTCGGCGATCTCCGGGACCTCGAGCTCGAAGAGCTTCTTGATGAGCTCCGGATCGCGACGCGAGACGATGATCGACGGCCCCTTCGCGCTCGGCGAGACCTCCTTGATCACCGCCTTGACGCGCTGGGAGTGGTCGTAGCGCTCGCCGTCGACCTGCTCGCCGCGCGGCAGCAGCGCCTCGACGCGCTCGCGCAGCTGGACCAGGGTGTAGCGGGAGTCGGACTGCTGGACGATGCCGGTGATCAGCTCGCCGACGCGGTCGCGGTACTCCTCGAACATCATGTCGCGCTCCGCCTCGCGGATGCGCTGGAGGATCACCTGCTTGGCCGTCTGCGCCGCGATGCGCCCGAAGTCCTCGGGCGTGTCGTCGATCTCCTCGATCCGGTCGCGGTGCTCCTCGAACTTCGCCGGGTCGATCTCCGGGTCGGCGGGCTCGACGCGCTCGCCGGTCTCCGGGTCGATGTAGGCCTCCTCCTCGACGGTCTCCATGAGGAGCTCCTGCTCGAGGTCCTTCGGGATGCGGTAGCGGATGACGACGAAGTCGCCCGTCTCGCCGTCGACCTCGACGCGCGCGTAGCGCGCCGCGCCCGGCAGCTTCTTGTAGGCGGAGAGGAGCGCGTCCTCCAGCGCCGTCATGAGCTTCTCCGGCGCGATGCCCTTCTCCCGGGCAAGCCCGGTCATGGCCTCGATGATCTCCTTGGACACGGTGCTCCTCCTCTACTCCGCGACGAGGTTCGACTTGGAGATGTCGGCGTACGGGATGGCGACGACGCCGCTGTCGGCGGCGATGGTCACCTCGGCGTCCGAGGCACCCACGAGCTCGCCCGTGAACGAGCGATGGCCCTCGCGCGCCTCGCGCAGGCGGACCTTCGCCCGGCGGCCGACGAAGCGGCGGAAGTGGTCGGGCTTGGTGAGCGGACGCTCGGTGCCCGGCGACGAGACGGTCAGCGCGTAGTCCTCCCGGAGCTCCGGGAGGGCGTGCGTGACCTTCTCGCACAGCTCGAGCGTGACCCCGTCGGGGTGGTCGATGTAGACCTCGACCGTCTCCCCGACCACGTGCGCGAGCAGCACCTCGACGTCGGGCACGCGCTCTGCGAGCCGGGCCTCGACCTCGTCCTGGATGGTGCTCATGACTGCCGCTGATCTCCTCTAGAAACGACGAAAGTGGGCGAGCGCCCACTTCCGGTCCTGCAACCGCCGGGCGGGCCGGCGGCACGAAAGCTGTGCGGCGACTGTAGCAGCGCGGGCCGGTCAGGATGGGCCCGTGCATCCCGTCGACCAGGTGCTCGCGGAGCTCGGCGCCGACCACCGCGTCGTGGCCCCGGGCGAGTGGGGCGTGACGTTCGAGGACGTCGGCGGATGGCCGCTGGACGTCGGCCTGCGCGACGCCGGCGGGCTGCTGCGCGTGCAGGCCGAGCTCTGCGGCCCGGACGCCGTCGACCCGCACTGGCTCCTGCACCGCTCGAGGCTCGGCGAGCTCGTCCGGCTGACGCACTCCAGCGCGGGAGCGGTGTGGGTGCAGGCGGAGCTGGTGGCCCCGGGGTTGCAGGTCGTGTGGGTCGAGCGGGTGCTCGCGGCGGTCGTGCAGGTGGCGGGGGACGTGCGGGCGGCGGCGGCGGCGCGGGGCGGCTGAGCATCGAGTGGCGGGTTCTCCGTCTGGGAAGCGGAAGATCCGCCAACGGATGGTCGTTCGGCCCCGAACCCGGTCTGCGCCGGACCGGGCGGCCGACGCCCGGCGCCCCTACGCCGCCCGGCGCCGCGCCTGCTCGCAGTAGTGCCGGTAGTCCCGGTTGTCGGGACGGAGGTTCGACGCGAGCGTGAGCGGCCCGCGGGCCTCGGCGTGGCGGCCCATCTGCTGGAGGGCGCGGCCGAGGCAGAACTGGGCGTAGTGGTCGGTCGGTACGTGCTCGACGATGGCGCCGAACTCCTCGGCGGCCTCCCGGTAGCGATGGGCGCCGAAGAGCGCGCGGCCGTAGGCCTCGCGGATGGAGTCCTTGTCGGGCGCCATCTCGGCGGCGCGGCCGAGCGGGACCGCCGCCGCGTGGAAGTCGCCGCGCTGGAGCAGCTCCTTGCCGTTGGCGTACAGGTCGTAGAGCTCGGCCATCCCGCCGACCCAGTGTAGAGCGGGCCGCGGAGGGGCCGGGGCGGTCGGTCAGCCGTGGCGCAGGGCCGCCCGGAGGCGGGCGCGGAGCTCGGCGCGCGTCGGCGGCAGGGCGGTGAACGCGGCGATCCGCGCCCCGCGGTCCAGGCCCTCGGCGAGCTCGCGGCGCAGGGCGGCGCGGCCCAGCGGATCGGGCGGTGCCCCCGTCTCGCCGTCCGCGGCGAAGCGCCGCTCGCGCAGCGCGCGGACGTACGCGCGGGCCTCGGGCGCGCCGCCCGCCAGCGACCGCTCGACGGCGTGCAGCGTGAGGCCCGGGGCGGCCGGGCGGCCGGTGGCCCGCAGCGCGCCCAGGAGCTCGGCGACCTCCGCGGGCAGCCCGGAGGCCGCGACGGCCCGGCGACGGCGCCGCGCCGCGACCGCCCCGCCACCGCCCGCCACGAACAGCGCGACGAGCGCCGCCACGAGCGGCCACGTCTCCCGCTCCTCGCCGCCACCGTTGCCACCGCCGCCGCCGTCCGCGGGCGCGGCACCCGACGCGGCCGGGTCGTCGAGCGCGCGCTCGTCGCCCGGCTCGGCGGCGGTCTCGAGCTCCTCCTCCGGGCGGCCCTCGGCCGGCGCCCCCGACGGCGTCGGGTCGAAGGTCACCCAGCCGATCCGCGGGAAGTACACCTCGACCCACGAGTGGGCGTCGAGGTCGCGCACGACCCACTCCCCCGTGCCCTCGTCGAGCGTCCCTGGTGAGAAGCCGCTGGCGACCCGCGCCGGCACGCCGCCGAGGCGCAGCAGCAGCGCCATCGCCCCGGAGAACTGCTGGCAGTAGCCCTCGCGGCGGTCGAACACGAAGGTGTCCAGCGGCAGGCGCGAGGGCCGTGGCGACTCGGTGTAGGTCGCCCCGCGCTTGAGGAACGCCTCGACGCGCCGCGCGAAGTCGTACGGCGTCGACGACGCCTGGCGCTGCCGGCGGGCCAGCGCGAACATCCGCGCCAGGTCGGAGCCCTCGAGGACCTCGCGACCGTCCCCGGAGCGGTAGGCGACCCCGCGCGTCGTGAGGTACGGCTCGTCGTGGCCCCACGCCGCGACCTGGACCTCGGGCCCGTCGGCCGTGCCGGGCGTCAGCCCGGGACTCGCCGGCGCGGGCGGTGGCACCCGGACCCGCAGCTGCCGGCGCACCCACCACGGGTAGTCGGTCCCGGCGGCGCGCATGGCCTCGACGCTCGGCCGCGGGACGTAGGCCTGCGCGTCGTAGCGATCGCCCCGGCGCAGCTCGCGCCCGATGGTCTGGAAGCTCCCCGGCGGCCCCTCCACCGCCGGCCGCCCGACGACCCGCGTGGTCGTCCCCGCCCCCACGACGTCGCGGGTGCGCAGCCCGCGCACGGTGACGCGGAAGCCCAGGCGCCAGCGGTCGGCCAGGACCTCGGTGTCGGGCACGCCGCGACCGACCTGGCTCCCGCGGTGCCACGCCACCCCGTCGAAGTCCTCGAGCGACGTCGCCTTCCAGTAGGCCTCCCGGCGCGAGCGCACGCGCAGCACCTCGCGCCCGTCGCGCGCCCAGCGCAGCGGCCCGTACCCGTGGTTCCAGTCGAAGCGTGCGCTGCGACCCTCGTCGAGGTCGCGGGCGAGCTGCTCGTAGTCCAGCCACGGCTCGGACGCATCGACGCGCGGCGCGACCGCGAGCCCGACCGCCGCGCACGCCGCCAGCAGCCCGCCGGCGATCCGCAGCTCCGTGCCGCGCAGACGCCCGCCCCACACCATCGCGCCACACAGGACCGCGAACAGCGCGCCGTCGAGGTACATGAGCGGTGGGTCGCGCTCGACCACGGGCACCGCGTAGAGGACGCCGAGCACCGCGGCCGCCGCCAGGGGATGCGGCCGGCGTCCGAGCGCCAGCAGGCCGCCGACGCCGACGAGCAGCACGCCGCCCGCGACGATCGTCGCGCGCACCCACGCGTCGTCGCCGCCGTAGGGCACGCGCGTGCCCGGCAGCGCCTCGAGGCCCGAGCCGATCCCGGAGGCCAGCTCCCCCCACGAACGCGGGTCCAGCAGCCGGACCGGCACGCCGGCGAGCACGAGGGTCGCGACGAGCACCCCGGCGAGCGCGAGCGCCACCAGCCCGATCGGCGGCACGCGGCGCGGCCGCGGGGCGAAGGCCACGCCCACGCTGAGCGCCACCGCGCCCACGACGGACATCAGCGCGCCCGGCGCGACCATGCCCGCCCAGTGCGCCCCGGCGAAGGTCGCCAGCGCCGCGAAGGCCAGGGCCCGGGCGACGCGCTCGTCGCTCATGCCACCGCCTCTCGCGCGCGCGAAGCCGACCCCGACAGCTCGTAGCCGGTGCACCCCGCGACGGCGAACAGCGCACGCCGGCCGGGCAGCGGCGCCGGGACCACGAGGATCCGCCCGCCCCGCGGCGCCTGGGCGAGCGCACGCGGCGCCCGGGAGACCCGGCGGGCGCTGACGAGCACGACCTCCCCCACCCGCGCCAGCACCGCGCCGAGCGCCGGCACGTGCTCGCCCTCGACGAGCGCGAGGCGCGCGTGCAGGTGCGGCCACGCCGCCAGCCCGGGCTCGAGCGAGGTCGGGCGCCGGTCGCCCGGCACGAGCACCGCGCACCCACCCTGGCGGGCGAGGTGGACGGCGATCGACGCGGTCGCGCGGACCGCCGCGTCGAGGTCCTCGGCGCTCGCGGCCCCGCGCGGGTCGAGCACCACGAGCGGGCGCGCGTCGCCGTCGGCGCGCATCCGGCGCTCCAGCAGCTCGCCGCGGCGCGCGAGCGCCGGCCAGTAGATCCGCGAGGCCGGCGTGCCGGGCCGGTGCTGGCGCACGCCGTCGAGCTCGACCTCGGCGGCCGCGACGGCCTGGCCGCGCCGCGTGCCGAGCCCGGAGCCCTCGCCGCCGGCGCTCGTGGTCCGGACCTCCTCGACGCGTGGCAGCACGAGGACCTCGTCCTCGGACGTGGTGCCCTGCACGGTCCGGGTGACCATCCCGAACGGGTCGCGCAGCGCCACCCGCGGGGCCGGCAGCGCCTTGCGCCCACGCCGCGCGAAGCGCGCGTCGATGCGCACCCGGGTCGCGGCTCGCCCGGCGGGCAGCGGCGCCGGACGGTCGAGCAGCGCGTCGTGCAGCTCGCCGGCGGGCAGCGGGCGCCCGGCGCGCAGGACGACCTCGAGGTGCAGCGGCTCGTCCTCCACCACCCGGCGGGCGGGGACCTCGCGGTGCACCCGCGCGTCGCGGGTGCCCAGCAGCACCCACCCGGCCGCGCACAGCGCGAGCAGCAGGAAGGCGATGCCCGGGACGTACAGCGGTTCGGCGTCCAGCAGGCCGGCCACGCCGACGAGCGCCGCGCCGAGCAGCGCCGTCCCCGCCGCCGGCCGTGCGGCGACGCCGCCCATCAGACCGCGGGCGTCTGGGCGAGGGCGTCGGCGACGACCTGGTCGCCCGTCGCGTCCAGCGCCTCGGGCGCGAGCACGATGCGGTGGGCGAGCACGACGCCCGCGAGCGCCTGCACGTCGTCGGGCAGCGCGTGGTCGCGGCCGTCGAGCAGGGCCCGTGCCTTGGCGGCGCGCAGGAGCATGAGCCCTGCGCGGGGGCTGGCCCCGAGCTCGACGCGCGCGTCGTCGCGCGTGCGCTGGAGCAGCGCCACGACGTAGGCGCGCAGCGCGTCGGAGGCGTGCACCCGCGTGGCGGCGTCGATGGCCTGCACCAGCCCGGTCGGGTCGGCCACCGGCTCGACGTCGCCGACGCGGTCGCCGCGCTCGTGGGCGCGGAGCATCTCGGCCTCGCCCGCGGCGCTCGGGTAGCCGAGCGTGAGGCGCGCCATGAAGCGGTCGACCTGCGCCTCGGGCAGCGGGTAGGTGCCCTCGAACTCGACGGGGTTCTGCGTGGCCAGGACGACGAACGGCCGCGCGAGCTCGTGGGAGACGACGTCGACGGTCACGCGGCGCTCCTGCATGCACTCCAGCAGCCCGGACTGGGTCTTGGGCGACGCGCGGTTGACCTCGTCGACGAGGACGACGTTGGCGAAGATCGGCCCCGGCCGGAACTCGAAGCGGTCCTCGCGCTGGTTGAAGACGTTCGTCCCGACCACGTCGGCCGGCAGCAGGTCGGCGGTGCACTGCACGCGCGCGAAGCCCAGGCCGGTCGCCCGCGCGACCGTCCGCGCCAGCGTGGTCTTGCCCACCCCCGGCAGGTCCTCGAGCAGGACGTGGCCCTCGGCGAGGACGCAGACCAGCAGGTCGTCGAGCACCTCGCGGCGGACCTCCACGGCGAGGTGGACCGCGTCGGCGATGCGGCGCACCAGCGCGGCGGCGGCACGGACCTCGGCGGCGTCCAGGCGCCCCGTCGCGTCGCTCACGAGGCGGCCCCGAGGGCACCCTCGGTCGGCGCGCGCAGGGCCTCGGCGGTGTCGAGGATGGCCCGGGCCACCTCTGCCTTGGTCGAGCGCTCGACGTGGCGGTCGCCCGACGCGGTCACGATCGTCACCTCGTTCTCGACCGCGTCGAAGCCGATGTCCTTGCGCGAGACGTCGTTGACGACGACGGCGTCGAGCCCCTTGCGCTCGAGCTTGCCGCGCCCGTAGGCGATCGCCGTCTGCGCTCCGTGCTCGGCGGCGAAGCCGACCAGCACCTGGCCGGGCACGCGCTGGCTCGCCAGCGCGCTCAGGACGTCCTCGGTCGGGGCCATCTCGACGACGAGCCCGTCACGGCCGGTCTTCTTGATCTTCGCGTCGGCGACCTGCGCCGGGCGGAAGTCGGCGACCGCCGCCGCCATGAGCAGCACGTCGGTCTGGGCGAAGTGCGCCACGCACGCGTCGCGCAGCTCGGCGGCCGTCTCGACATCGACGTAGGTCACGCGCGGATGGCGCGGCAGGCCGACGTTCGCGGCGACGACCGTCACCTGGGCGCCGCGGGCCGCGGCCTCCTCGGCCAGTGCCCAGCCCATGCGCCCCGAGGAGCGGTTGCCGACGTAGCGGACGCTGTCGATCGGCTCGCGCGTGCCACCCGCGGTGACGAGGACCCGTAGGCCGTCCCACGGGCGGGCGCCCGCCGGGACGAGGGCCTCG